>JAQSWD010000133.1 GCA_029266835.1 Steroidobacteraceae bacterium | reverse complement strand
GACATCACGCTGGCCGACAAGACCGGCAAGCCCACCAAGCTCTCGAGCTTCGGCAACCGGCCCTTGATGGTTAATTTCTGGGCCACCTGGTGCGCGCCCTGCCGCCGGGAGATCCCGTTGCTCAATCGGTTGAAGCGCGAACGCGCAGCCGAGAATGCCGAGATCGTGGGCATTGCCGTGGATTTCCGCGACGATGTCCTCGCGTTCGTGAAGCAAGTACCGCTCAACTACCCCCTGCTGATAGGCGAGGAGGACGGTTTGGCGGCCGCAGAGGCCTTCGGCATGGGCATGGCCTTCCCTTTCTCCATTTTCGTCGATAGCCAAAACCGCATCTTGACGGTGAGGATTGGTGAGTTGCACGAAGATGAGGCCAATTTCGCGTTTGATCGCCTGCGGGACATCGATCAGGGCAAGCTGACCCGCGAGGCCGCCCAGAAGCAGGTAGCCGAAGCCTTTCGCGAATTCGCCGCCAAACGCGCGAAGAACGAAGCCGGGACGCCTGCCAGCTCCACCAGTTAGAGGCGGATCGCGGCAGTTTGCCGAATACCGCGCACGTTACCCGCCGATTACGGTAAATTCGCCGCCTTCCAAAGGGAGCATATGGCGCGACTCTTATTACTGAACGGCCCCAACCTGAACCTCCTGGGGCAGCGTGAACCCGACGTTTACGGGTCGGACACGCTGGCTTCCATCGAGGAACGGGCCAAAACGTGCGCCAACAAGCTTGGCCACGAACTGGTGGCCTTCCAGAGCAATGCCGAGCATGAGCTCATCGATCGCATCCAGGCGGCCAAGGCCAATGGCATCGCCTTCGCCATCATCAATCCCGGGGCCTTCACCCACACCAGCGTGGCGATGCGCGACGCACTGCTGGGGGTGAAGCTGCCCTTCATCGAACTGCACCTGTCGAACACGTTCGCTCGCGAGAAATTCCGTCATCACTCGTACTTCTCGGACATCGCCGTGGGCTGCATCGTCGGCCTGGGCGCCTACGGTTACGAACTTGCCGTCCAGGCCGCCGTCGCGCGCCTGGCCTCGGGCAAATAGACAAACAAGATTCACCAGAGGGCTTCACGTTGGACATTCGCAAAGTCAAGAAACTCATCGAACTACTCGAGGAATCGGGCATCGCCGAAATCGAGATCAAGGAAGGTGAGGAGGCGGTTCGAATCAGCCGCATGCCCACTGGCCCCATGATTTCTCACGCAGTCCCGACATACGCGCCCGCCCCGGTCGCCGCGCCGGTGGCATCTGTCGCAGCCCCGGCCGCCGCGGCTGCGCCCGCGGCCATTGGCCGTGGCGCCAAGGAGCACGTGGTCGCTGCGCCCATGGTCGGCACCTTCTATGGCGCGGCTTCGCCCGGCGCCAAGCCCTTCGTCGAGATCGGCAGCGAGGTCAAGGAAGGCCAGGTGCTCTGCATCATCGAAGCGATGAAGATGATGAACCAGATCGAGAGCGACAAGGCCGGCAAGGTCACCGCGATCATGGCCACCAACGGGGACCCGGTGGAATTCGGGCAGCCGTTGTTCGTCATCGAATGAGCGCGGACGCCTAGTAGCAATGCTCGACAAAATCATCATCGCCAATCGCGGCGAGATCGCGCTGCGCATCCTGCGCGCCTGCCGCGAACTGGGAATCAAGACGGTCGCGGTGCATTCCACGGCCGACTACAACCTCAAGCACGTTTTGCTGGCCGACGAGTCGGTCTGCATCGGCCCGCCGCAGTCGCAGAAGAGTTACCTCAACATGCCCGCCATCGAGAACGCGGACTTCGCCGAGCGCGTGGAAAAGAGCGGCTTCACGTTCATCGGCCCCAAGGCCGACGTGATCCGCATGATGGGCGACAAGGTTTCGGCCATCAACGTCATGAAAAAGGCCGGCGTGCCCTGTGTGCCCGGTTCTGGCGGCCCACTGGGCGACGTGCCCGAAGAGAATTTCAGGATCGCGCGCGACATCGGCTACCCGGTGATCATCAAGGCTTCCGGTGGTGGCGGCGGCCGCGGCATGCGCGTGGTGCATACCGATGCGTCCCTGCTCAATGCCATCGCGGTCACGAAGGCGGAGGCGCTCGCGGCCTTCAACAACGACCAGGTGTACATGGAGAAATTCCTGGAACGCCCGCGTCACATCGAGTTCCAGGTGCTGGCCGACAACTACGGCAACGTCATCCACCTCGGTGAGCGCGACTGCTCCATGCAGCGCCGCCATCAGAAGGTGGTGGAAGAAGCCCCGGCGCCGGGCATCACGGCAGCGCAGCGCGAGAAGATGGGCGAGCGCGTGGTCGAAGCCTGCAAGGCCGTGGGCTACCGCAGCGCCGGCACGCTCGAGTTCCTGTACCAGGACAACGAGTTCTACTTCATCGAGATGAACACGCGCATCCAGGTGGAACACCCGGTGACCGAGATCATCACGGGCATCGACCTGGTAAAGGCGCAGCTGCTGATCGCCTCCGGCGAGAAGCTGCAGTACACACAGAAGGACATCAAGCTCAGCGGCCACGCCATCGAGTGCCGCATCAACGCCGAGGACGCGAAGACCTTCATGCCCTCGCCGGGCCCGGTGAAGCTGTGGCACGCGCCGGGCGGCCCCGGCATCCGGGTGGATAGCCACATCTACTCGGGCTACAACGTGCCGCCGCATTACGACTCGCTGGTCGCGAAGGTGATCGCCTATGGCGACACGCGTGAGACCGCCATCGCGCGCATGCGCAACGCGCTGGCGGAGATGGTGGTGGAAGGCATCAAGACGAACACGGCCCTCCACCAGGAGATCTTCACGCACCAGGCGTTCCGGACGGGCGGTCAGGACATCCACTACCTCGAGCGTCGGCTGGGCCTGAAGTAACGCCGCTCTCCGCCCAAGGCCGTGCCACAACTCGCCCTCACCCTGACGCTGGACGGACTCGACGCCGAGCGCGTCGAGGAGTCCTGCTTCGAGCTCGGCGCGCTGGCGGTGTCCTACACCGATCAGCGCGACGATCCCATTCTCGAGCCCGCGCCCGGTGAATTCCGGCTGTGGCCCCACTCGCGGCTGCAGGCGCTGTTTCCGTTCGAGACCTCGCCGGAAGAACTGGTCGCCAGTCTTTGCCATGTCCTCCGCATCGAGCCCACGCGCCTGGAAGTCGCCACCCTCGCCGACAAGGTCTGGGAGCGAGAGTGGCTGCGCGATTTCCACCCCATGTGTTTCGGCACCCGGCTCTGGGTGGCCCCGCATCACGCGCACGTGCACACCGAGGGCGCGGTGGTGGTGAAGCTCGACCCCGGTCTCGCATTCGGCACCGGCACACACGCCACCACGGCGATGTGCCTGGCCTGGCTCGATGAGAACGTCGTGCCCGCCGAGACCAACCCGGGCCAGGTCGCCATCGACTATGGCTGCGGCTCGGGCGTGCTGGCCGTGGCGGCGGTGAAGCTCGGTGCGCGCGCCGCGCATGCCTTCGATATCGATCCGCAGGCGCTCACCGCCACACGTGACAACGCCGCCGCCAACGACGTGAGCGTCCAGGTGCACGTCGCCGCCAACGATGCGTCGCTGCCCCCGGGCGCGGACCTGCTGATGGCTAACATCCTTTGCGGCCCGCTGTGCGAGCTCGCGCCGCGTTTCGCGGAGCTCACACGGCCCGGCGGCAAAATCGTGCTCGCGGGGCTGCTCAGCACCCAGGCCGATGAAGTGATCCAGGCGCATTCGAGCTGGTTCGACATGACGACGTTCGCTTCGCGCGATGGATGGACGGCGTTGTCCGGCGTCCGAACGGGCGCCGGTGTTGCAAAGACCCGCGCTGGCGGCGCATAACAGCGGCCGTACGAACATGTTCACCGTCTGCCCGAAATGCACGCTCACCCTGGTGGTCACCACCGTCGACCTGCGCGCAGGCCAGGGGTACGTACGCTGCGGCCGTTGCGCCAACGTGTTCAACGCGCTGATCGCGCTGCGCGAAGGTGACCCGACCGGCGGCACCTCCGACACCGCCAATCGCCGTCTGCAGGAAACGCAGCCAGCGCCACCGGCGAACCCCGCGATGGGCGCTGGCGTGGACATGGAGCCGGATCCCGCGCCGGAGCCGGAGCCCGAACCGGAACCTGCGCCGGAACCCGAGCCGGAACCCGTACCCGAACCCGAACCCGAAGAGCCGCTGCCCGACTTCGAGCCGTCGTCCGGAATCGTCGTCGAATCCGAAACGCTTCCCGAAGACGCCTCGCTCGAGTTCGACGCGACCGCGACCGATGTCTCCGAGATCTTCATCTCACCCACGGAAGCCGAGCAATCGGGATCCGGCACCTATGAAAGCGTGGTGCTGGGCGACGAGACGTCCGCCGCCGGGAATGAGCCCGAACACGAACCCGAATTGATTGCGGACGAGCCCTCGCACACTGACACCATCGCCGCGGAAGACTGGTCGCTACTCGATGAGGAACCCGCCGCCGATGACGAATCGGTGATCGAGGAATCGCCACTGGTGCTCGAGGCCACATCCGACGAGCCCGCATTCGACCAGGAAGGGCCGGCCGAAGAAGACACCATGAACGTCGTGGCGCCGCAGCCGGATCCGCCCTGGGTGGAAGAAATGTTCGCCGAGGCCGAAGCCGAGGCGGAACGCGTGCGCACCGCCGAGCACGAAGCCATCGCGGAAGACTTCTCCGGCGACGAACCCGCCGTCGTCGAAGCCGCGCGCGCCAGTACGGGCTCGGCGGCGCCCAGCGACACGGTGCTCGAGCCGCTGCTGCAGGAACCCGCGCCCCCGCAGCCCGCGTGGCGGATGTACGGCGGTATCGCCGCGCTGGTGCTGCTGCTGGTCGTGCAGGTGATCCATTTCAATCGCCAGAGCCTGGTGCTCAATGGTGCCGTCGGGCCCGCGATCAGCAAGGTTTACGGCTGGTTCGGCGCGACGCCGGCGCCGCGTTGGGACCTGACCGCCTATTCCGTGAAGCAGCTCGGCGCGGAGGCCGAAGGCGGCGAAGGCACGCAGCTGCGCGTGCGCCTTTCTTTACAGAACGAGAGCCAGCGTGTGCAGCCCCTGCCGTTGCTGCGTCTCACGCTCCAGGATCGCTACGGCAACGCCGTGGCCACGCGCGATCTCGAGCCGCGCGACTATCTGCCGCCGCGCGCCACCGAACAGCGCCTCCTGGAGCCCGACCAGCGCATCGATGCCGAATTGCACGTGATCGACCCCGGCAGGGCCGCGATCGGCTTCGAGATCGACGCCTGCCTGCGCGCCGAAAGCGGCGCGATCGGCTGCGCCAATGATGCGCGGCGCCGCACGGCGGGCTGAGCCCGCCTGCTGTCATTGTCCGAAAAGAGCTGGCCCCACATGCGTATCGGTCCCTACGAGCTTGGCTCCAATGTGGTGCTCGCCCCGATGGCGGGCGTCACCGACCGCCCGTTTCGCGTGATCGCGAAACAATTCGGCGCGGGGCTCGCCGCGTCGGAAATGATCACGAGTGATGTGCGGCTGTGGACGACGAAAAAAACGCAACGCCGACTCGATCACGAAGGCGAGCCCGAACCGCGCGTGGTGCAGCTTGCGGGCGCGGACCCTGAAGCGCTGGCCGATGCCGCGCGACGCAACATCGACCTCGGCGCGCAGATCATCGACATCAACATGGGCTGCCCCGCCAAGAAGGTGTGCAACCGGTTGTGTGGCTCGGCGTTGCTGACCGATGAGCCATTGGTCGCGAAAATTCTCGAAGCGGTCGTCAACGCGTCCAGCGTGCCCGTGACGCTCAAGACTCGAACGGGCTGGAATCGCGAGGAACGCAACGGTGTGCGTATCGCGCAACTCGCTGAAGCCTGTGGCATCGCAGCGCTCGCGATACATGGCCGTACACGAGAAGATTTTTATGACGGAGCAGCGGAGTACGAAACCATTCGCGAAATAAGATCGCGCGTGGACATTCCATTATTCGCAAATGGTGATATTGATTCCGCGCAAAAAGCGCGCGAGGTGCTTGATTTCACCGGAGCAACAGGAGTAATGCTCGGCCGCGCGGCGCATGGCTCGCCGTGGATCTTCCGTGATGTCAATTATTTTTTATCTCACGGAAAAAATGCGCCCGCACTTCCAATCCGGAAAGTGAGTGATACCATCCTCGCGCATCTCGAATCCCTCTACGCTTTCTACGGCGAAGAAACCGGAGTTCGAGTAGCACGCAAACACCTCGGTTGGTATTTAGAGAAGATGCAGGATGCACCCGACGTTCGCCGGGAGTTGATGGCAGCTTCGACGTCGGCGTCGCAGTTTGCGTTGTCGAAAAAAAGTCTCGACGAGTGGTGTGACCTTCTCGAAGGGCGCACCAACGGCGCGGCCACCGTCGCAACCTGGGGAGGTATTGCGGCGTGTGTATAAGACCGAACGATGTGTTCAGGCTCGGGCACAGACGATGGGGCGTTTTGAATGACGGCGAAAACTTCTCGGACGCGAAAAGATTCCGGTCGCAACGGCACGCTTGAAGTGCCACTCCGCAACCACGCCGAGCGCGCTCTGTCCGACTACTTCTCGAACTTGAACGGCCACAAGCCCGCGCACCTGTACGACATGGTGCTGCGCGAAGTCGAGGAGCCCTTGTTCCGCGCCGTCCTCGATTATTCCGCCGGCAACCAGTGCCGCGCGGCCGCCATCCTCGGGATCAACCGGGGCACGCTGCGCAAGAAGATGCGCCAGTTCGGCCTTTCGGCCGCCTGAACCCGGTCCAGATGCTGGTCACGATTCGCAGAGCCCTGCTGTCGGTCTCCGACAAGACGGGGCTGGTCGATTTCGCCCGTGCCCTCGCGGCGCGCCATGTGGAGCTGCTGAGCACCGGCGGCACAGCCAAGGCCCTGCGGGACGCCGGGCTCCCGGTGATCGACGTCAGCGCCTATACGGGCTTCCCGGAAATCATGGATGGCAGGGTCAAGACCCTGCACCCGCGCGTGCACGGCGGCCTGCTGGGCCGGCGCGGCGTCGATGACGCCGTCATGGCCAAACACGACATCCCGCCCATCGACCTGCTGGTGGTCAATCTTTATCCCTTCGCGCAGACCGTGGCCCGCCCGGACTGCACGTACGCCGAAGCCATCGAGAACATCGACATCGGCGGCCCCGCCATGGTGCGAGCCGCGTCCAAGAACCACGAATCGGTGACGGTGGTCGTCGATCCCGCCGATTACGGCGATGTTCTGGGCGATCTGGACGCGAATGATGGCGCCACCAGCATCGACACTCGCTCCAGCCTGGCCGCCAAGGCCTTCGCGCATACCGCGAAGTACGACACCATGGTGTCCAGCTATCTGCTGGGCCGCGAGAACGAAGCTTCGGAGAATTTTCCGTCCACGCTGCCCCTGGTGTACGAAAAGATCCAGGACCTGCGCTACGGCGAGAACCCCCACCAGCGCGCCGCGTTCTACCGCGAGCCAGGCGTCAAGGGCTCCTGCGTGGCGAATGCCCGCATGCTCCAGGGCAAGGAGCTCTCGTTCAACAACATCGCCGACACCGACACCGCCGTGGAATGCGTGCGCGTGTTCGCGGAACCGGCCTGCGTGATCGTCAAGCATGCCAACCCCTGCGGTGTGGGCACCGCGGTGTCCATTACCGATGCCTACGACCGCGCTTATCGCACCGACCCTACCTCGGCTTTCGGCGGCATCATCGCTTTCAACCGCGAGCTGGATGAAGCCACGGCGACCGCCATCGTCGGCCGCCAGTTCGTCGAAGTGATCGCGGCGCCTTCGGTGTCCGCCGCCGCCGTCGCGGTGCTCGCGGGCAAGGCCAACGTGCGTGTGCTCGTCACCGGCCCGTTGAACCACACCAACCCTTCCGAACTCGAATATCGCAGCGTCGTGGGCGGCCTACTGGTGCAAAGCCGCGACACCGCGCTCGCGATTCCGGACACCTTCAAGGTGGTCAGCAAGCTCAAGCCCACGCCCACCCAGCACGCCGACCTGTGGTTCGCCTGGCGCGTGTGCAAGTACGTGAAGTCCAACGCCATTGTCTTCGCCAAGGAAGGCATGACGATTGGTGTCGGCGCCGGCCAGATGTCGCGCGTGTATTCCACGCGCGTGGCCGCGCTCAAGGCCAAGGACGAAGGACTCGTGGTCGAGGGCAGCTCCATGGCCTCGGACGCGTTCTTCCCCTTCCGCGACGGCATCGATGTGGCCGCCGAATACGGCATCAAGGCCATCGTGCAGCCGGGTGGCAGCAAGCGCGACGACGAAGTCATCGCCGCCGCCGATGAACACGGCATGTGCATGGTGTTCACCGGCATGCGCCACTTCCGGCACTAGGCCGGTAACAGGCCGATGAAAGTACTGATCGTCGGTTCCGGTGGGCGTGAACACGCGCTCGCGTGGAAATGCGCGCAATCCCCGAAGGTTTCCGAAGTGCTGGTGGCGCCAGGCAATGGCGGCACCGCCACCGAAACGCGCGTGCGCAACGTGAACGTGGGCTCGGAAGACGTCGCGGGCCTTGTGGCCATGGCCAGGGCCGAGAAGGTGGGGCTGACCATCATCGGGCCCGAGGCGCCGCTGGTGATCGGCGTGGTCGATGCGTTCGCCGCCGCCGGCCTGCGTTGCTTCGGTCCACGACAGGCGGCCGCGCAGCTCGAAGGCTCCAAGGCGTTCACGAAAGAGTTTCTGAAGCGCCACGGCATTCCCACCGCGGCCTACGCCACGTTCACGAAAGAAAACTTCGATGAGTCCTGGGTGCGTGCGCAGCGACTACCCATAGTCGTGAAGGCCTCGGGGCTCGCGGCCGGCAAGGGCGTGGTGATCTGCGAAACGCTGGACGAAGCCGTGGCCACCGCGCGCAGCATGTTCGGCGGCCAGTTCGGGTCGGCCGGCGATGAAGTGGTGATCGAGGAATTCCTGCCCGGCGAGGAAGCCAGCTTCATCGTGATGGCGGACGGCAGGAACATCCTGACCATGGCCACCTCGCAGGATCACAAGCGCCTGCTGGACGCGGACGCCGGCCCCAATACCGGCGGCATGGGCGCCTATTCGCCCGCGCCCGTGGTCGACCGCGCCATGCATGAGCGCATCATGCGCCCGCGCCATGCATGAGCGCATCATGCGCGAGGTCATCGAGCCCACCATCCGGGGCCTTGCGAAGGACGGCACGCCCTACACCGGCTTCCTGTACGCGGGAATCATGGTGCATCCCGACGGCACCCCCAACGTGCTCGAATACAACTGCCGCTTCGGCGATCCCGAGACTCAGCCCATCATGATGCGGCTGAAGAGTGACCTGGTGGAACTGTGCGAGGCCGCGCTAGACAAGCGGCTGGACGCCGTGCAGGCCGATTGGGATCCGCGCGCCTCGCTGGGCGTGGTGCTGGCGGCGGGGGGTTATCCGGAGACCGTGCGCAAGGGTGACACCATCGCCGGACTGGATGCGGCGGCCAAACTACCCGGCAAGGTCTTCCACGCGGGCACGAAGCTCGAGAACGGCCAGGTGGTCACCAGCGGTGGCCGCGTACTGTGCGCCGTGGGGCTGGGTGACAGCGTCTCCGCGGCCCAGGCGCAAGCTT
>JAQSWD010000015.1 GCA_029266835.1 Steroidobacteraceae bacterium | reverse complement strand
GCCGGGCGGGCGGAATCGATGATTTCGCACAGCTTCGCGGTGGCGGCGATCAGCGAGGGTCCCATGCGATCCATGCGTTCATCCGAGAAACCCGCGAGTTGCCCGCGTCGCACGGCGGTCACGGTGGCGAAGCGACGCCATTCTTCGATCCAGGCCGACGTGGCATCGGGCGGCCCGGAGGCCAGCACCAGCTCGGGATCCCGCGCCAGCGCGGCTTCGCGCGTGACCGCGGGAGCCGCGGTTGCGAGGTCGGCGAAGACATTATTCGCGCCACACAGCCGCAGCGCGTCGTTGATCACGTGCCGGCCGCCGATCGTGTAGATAGGCTTGTCCCAGATCTGGTAGAGCACGCGGATGGGCGGGCGGGTCTGGAAGCGCGCCCGCAAGGCGCCGATGTCGGCCTCCAGCGCGTCGGCGGCGCGATTCGCGGACTGCGAAGTGCCGGCCAGTTCGCCCAGTCGGCGCAGCGATTCGGGCATGCCGGCGAGGCGCGTCACGTGCACCTCGTAGACGGGGATGCCGAGCGCGCGCATGCGGTCGATGCGTACTCGCTGCACGACGTCGACGGCCACCACCACCACGGAGGGACGCAGCGCCAGCAGCTGCTCGAAGTCCAGGGTCTCGGCGTCGCCGACGATGGGTAGTTTGGCCGCTTCGGCCGGTTCGCTCGAATGGGCGATGGTGCCGATCAGGCAGTGGCCGGCGCCAGCGGCGAACAACATGGCCGTGGTGCCCGGCGCCAGCGAGACGATGCGGCAGGCCGTATCCGGAAGCTTCACGGTATTGCCCGAGTCGTCGCGCAGCTCGCGCGCGGCGCCGACCGCGCACAGCGGCGCGAGCAGCAGGGCGAGCAGCCATGCGCCAGGCAAGCTCTTCACGGGCCTTTCACCGGCGACGCGAGTGCGGACGGATGCCGACATTCGCCGCGCATCCCGCGCAGCCCGAGCCGGCGGTCTTGATGCGCCGGGCGAGCGCGCCCGTGCGCCAGTCCTGCAGGAAATCCCTGCGCGCCAGCCAGGCGTCCAGCGCCAGCAACACCTGCAATCTCCGGCGCGCCGGCATCAGCTTCCACACGCTGAACAGCGTGGCGGCGACGAGCAGGAGAATGACGATGGTGTTCTGCATCGGGCGCTGCCTACGACCAGGCGCCAACCACGCGATACGTGATGAACGACGCCAGGTAAGCGAGTGCAAACAGGTAGCCGGCCATGATCAGCGGATAACGCCAGGAATTGGTTTCGCGCTTCACCACCGCCAACGTCGACAGGCATTGCGGCGCGAACACGTACCAGGCCAGCAGGCTGCAGGCCGTGGCCAGGCTCCAGCTGCTCGCGATCAGCGGTTCGAGTTGTCCGGAGACGTCGTCGCCCACCGCGGAGAGTGCGTACACCGTGCCCAGCGAACTGACGGCCACTTCGCGCGCCGCGAGGCCGGGCACCAGCGCAATGGAGATCTGCCAGTTGAATCCGATGGGCGCGAACACGTGTTCCAGCGCCGCGCCGAGCCGGCCGGCGAAGCTGTACTGGATGGCCGGGCCCGTGGCATCGGCAGGCGGCGCGGGGTAGCTGGAGAGGAACCAAAGGATGATGGTCAGCGCGAGAATGATGCCGCCGACGCGCGCGAGGAAGATCTTCACGCGCTCCCAGAGACCGAGCAGCAGGTTCGACGCGTTCGGCCACTGGTAGTCGGGCAGCTCGAGCAGCAGCGGCGAATGGAGCTTGCCGCTGGTGAACAGCTTCATGACCCAGGCGACCAGCAGCGCCGAGAGGATGCCGGCCGCGTACAGCCCGAACATCACCAGGCCCTGCAGATTGAAGACGCCGACGGATTCGCTGGGGATGAAGGCCGCGATGAGCAGCGCGTAAACCGGCAGCCGCGCCGAGCAGGTCATCAGGGGCGCAACCATTATGGTAGTGAGGCGATCGCGCCAGCCCGGGATGGTGCGCGCCGCCATGATGCCGGGGATGGCGCAGGCGAAGCTCGACAGCAGCGGGATGAAGGCGCGGCCGGACAGACCCACGCTGCCCATCAGGCGGTCGAGTAGATAGGCCGCGCGCGGCAGGTAGCCCGAGTCCTCGAGCGCCAGGATGAAGAAGAACAGGATGATGATCTGCGGCAGGAACACCAGCACGCCGCCGGCGCCGGCGATGACGCCATCCACCAGCAGGCTGTTGAGCGGGCCTTCGGGCAAAGCCGAACCGACCCACTCGCCCAGCACGGCCATGCCGCTCTCGATCCAGCCCATGGGCGCTTCCGCCCAGCTGAAAACGGCCTGGAACATGAGGAACATGACCACGGCCAGGACCAGCATGCCGCCCAGCGGATGCAGCAGCACGCGATCGAGATTGTTGCCGAACCGGCTCTCGGGCGGCGGGCGATAACCCACGGCATCGAGCAGGGCGCGCAGGTCGTTCTGCGTCTGTTCCGCATCCTCGGCGGTCGGCGCGTGCCAGGCGGGCGCGGCCACGCGGCGATGCGCCTGCCAGTTCGTGGGCTCGATGGCCGCGATCAGCGCATCGGCGCCGCCGCGTTTCACCGCCACCGTCGGAATCACCGGCACGCCGAGTTCGGCGGACAATCTCGCCAGGTCGATGTGCACGCCGCGCCTCTTTGCGACGTCCATGCGATTCACGGCGAGCACCATCGCCAGCCCGAGACGCTTCACGTCCAGTGCCAGGCGCAGGCCGATGGGCAGGTGGACCGCATCGACCACGCAGACGACAAGATCCGGCGCGGCTTCGCCGGCCACGCGGCCCAGCAGCACGTCACGCGTGATGGCTTCGTCCAGCGTGGTCGGGTTCATCGAATATGTGCCCGGCAGGTCGAGCACGCGCAGCGCCTTGCCGTCCGCGGCGTGCCGTTCGCCTTCGCGCCGTTCCACGGTGACGCCAGGGTAGTTAGCCACCTTCTGGTGGCTGCCGGTCAGCCGGTTGAACAACGCGGTCTTGCCGCAGTTGGGAACGCCGACCAGCGCGATGCGCGGCGACGGGGAAGCGACCGCGGCGTCCATGGCCTAAGCGGCGCGGCTCACGCGCACGGCGGCGGCTTCGGCGCGTCGCAACGCGAACGTCGAGCCCCCGACGCGCACCACCATGGGGTCGCCGCCCAGCCACATGCGCGCCATCACCTCGCAGCGCGCGCCGGCGATAAAGCCCAGGTCGCGCAGGCGCGCGAGCAATGCGGCTGAACCGGCCTTGTCGTTGTCGCGCGCGGTGTCGTCGGCGAGGCCCGAAACCACCGCGGCATCGCCCTGACGCAGTTGCGACAGGGGAATGCAGGCATTGGGGGAAATGCCGGAATCGGAGCTGGCCAGGAGGGAATTCACGAGTGGGAGTATGGGGTTACGAAGCGCTGGATGTAAATGCGATAGGTTCGCATTTGGAGATTCCGGATACTTGCACACTTCTCTATTAATTGACAGATCGTCAGGCATCGGCCTAGGCTCCCCGCCCATGAGCTATATCGCTGAACGCAGACTCGAAGAGAAAGAACGCCGCCGTGCCGAGATCGTCGACGCCGCGGAAGCCGCCGGCCGCGAGGTCGGCCTCGATGCCCTGACCATGGATGACGTCGCGCGTCGCGCGCGCCTCTCGCGCGCGCTGCTGTACGTGTACTTCCAGGATCGCTCCGATCTCATGTTCGGGCTGGCCGAACGCGCGATGAACCAGTTGCACACGCGCTTCGTGGAAGCGGCCGAGCGCCACAAGACCGGGCTCGACCAGGTGAGCGCCATCGGCCGGGCGTACGTCGCTTTTTCACAGGAATTCCCCACGCTTTTCGACGCACTCGCCCGCTGCGAACTGCAGTCGCCGGACCCCGCGCAGTTCTCGCCTTCGGAGCAGGCCTGCGCCGCGGGTGGCGACAGACTGCAGGCCACTCTGGTGGCCAGCATCGAAAACGGCATCCGCGACGGCAGCATCCGCGGCGACATCAGTTCCGCCATGCTGATGAGCGTGACGCTCTGGGGTTTCATGCACGGAATCATCCAGCTGACCACCACCAAGACCCATGCGCTCACGCACCACGGGGTCAGCGCCAAGGCCCTCATCGATCACGCCATCAGCATGATCACGCGAGACCTGAAGGCCTGACTTCCGGCACCTGTGAACAAGGACTGTTTGCCGTTCTATTAGACATGCGTCCAGCGACTCGACAAATGAAACACCGCCCCCTCCCCGCGCTGGCGTTGTTGTTAGCTCTGCCCTGGGTGGCGTCCGGGCAGGAGTCAGCGCCGTCGGGCCGGCCGCTGGCCCAGGTCATCGACGAATACGTTCGGCAGGGCCTGCAATCCAACCTCTCACTGCAGGCCCAGACACTGGAAGTGGAACGCAGCGCCGCGGCGCTGGATGCGGCGCGCGCGCGATACTTTCCGGAAGCCGCTTTCGCCGCGCGTTATTCCCGATCCGAAGGTGGCCGCACCATCGAGTTGCCGCTGGGTGATGCGTTGAATCCCGCGTATCAGACGCTCAACGATCTGCTGGTACAGCAGGGCCAGCAACCGCAGTTCCCGGTGGTGCAGAACGAGACCATCGCTTTCCTGCGCGAGCGCGAACAGGACACGCGAGTGACCTTGCGCATGCCGCTGCTGGCGCCGGCTATTCCCGCGGCGGTTCGCGCGCAGCGCGAATTGCTGGGCGCCAGTGAATCCGCGCGCACCGGGTTGGCCCGCCGGCTCAAGCGCGACATCACAGTGGGTTATCTCGGCTGGCTGTCCGCCATGCGCACACGCGGCATCGTCGATGCCAGCCTGGCGCTGTTGAACGAAAACCTGCGCGTGAACGACTCCCTGCATCGCAACGGCAAGATCACGCAGGACCAGGTGCTGCGCGCGCGCGCGGAGCTGCTGGCCGTCACCCAGCAATCGCGCGAGGCGCAGAACGGCGCCACGCAGGCGCGCAGTTACCTGAACTTTCTGCTCAACCGCCCGCTGGACACGCCGCTCGAAGACGCGGACGTGACCGCGAATGTCTCGGCGACCACGCGCGAGCTCGCGGAGCTGCGCGCGGCCGCGCTCGAGAATCGCCCCGAACTCGCGCAGCTCAAACACCTGGCGGACGCCAGCCGGGCGCAGGTGCGCGTGGCCAGGGCAGATCGGTGGCCGACACTGTCGCTGGGCGCGGATGGCGGCATCCAGGGCGAGGACTACGAATTCGGTCGCGGCGCCAATTACGCCACGGTGTCGCTGCTGCTCAACTGGACCTTCTTCGACGGCGGCGCGCGCCGCGCGGCCGTGCGCCAGGCCAATGCCTCCGCGCGCAGGACCCACGCGCAGCTGGACGAGCTCACGCAGCAGGTACAGCTGGAAGTGCAGCAGTCTCTCGACCGCCTGAATACCAGCGCGGACTCGCTGGCCACGGCCGAGGCACGCGCCGAAGCCGCGCGCGCCGCCTTCCGCATCGCCAGCCGCAAGCGCGACGAAGGCGCGATCAGCCAGGTGGAATTCATCGACGCGCGCTCCAGCCTCACGGGCGCCGAACTCAACCTCAACGTCACGCGCTTCGAAGTACTCGCCCGCCAGGCCGAACTCGATTACGCCACCGCGAACGGCAACCTGCCGCTGGCGGCAATGGGAAACCCGCCATGAACCAGAATTTCGCGCGCGCGCTTTTCACCACGCTGGCTTTCGCATCCCTGCTAACGGGCTGCGGCAGCAACGATGCACCCGAGGCGCCGAAGGCCACACCGGTGCGCGTGCAGAACTCCAGCGACGGCCCGGCCGTGCCTCCCATCGACACCAATGGCACGGTGGTGACGAAGCACGAGATGCGGCTGTCGTTCAAGGTGGGTGGCGTGGTGAAGCGTGTCCACGTGCAGGAAGGCGACGTGGTGAAGCAGGGCCAGCGTCTCGCGGAAATCGAGTTGACCGAGATCTCCGCGCAGGTGGAACAGGCGCGCCAGCTGGCCGAGAAAGCCGCGCGTGACCTCAAGCGTGGCGAGAATCTTTACGCCGACCAGGTCATCAGCCTCGAACAGCTTCAGGACCTGCGCACGCAATCGGCGATGGCCGAGGCACAGTTCAAGTCGGCGCGGTTCAACCTGGGTTACTCGGTGATCACCGCGCCGCGCGACGGCGTGGTGCTGCGCAAGCTGGTGGAGGAACGCGAGCTGGTGCCGGCCGGCGCGCCGGTGCTGGTGTTCGGCGAAAGCGGCCGTGGATTCGTGGTACGCGCCGCGCTGGCGGACCGCGAGATCGTCAACGTGAAACTCGGCGACCAGGGCGAGATCCGCATGGATGCGTTCCCGGGCCAGGCCATGACCGGCACCATCGTCGAAGTGGCCAGCGCCGCCGAGGAACGCAGCGGCATGTTCCCCATCGAGGTGCAGTTCGACTCGCCGCCGCCGCGCCTGGTCAGCGGCCTCGTGGCGCGCCTGCGCCTCACGCCCACCAGCGAATCGCCGCCGCTCACCTATGTGCCCATGGCGGCATTGGTCGAGGGTGATGGCGACACCGCCAGCGTGTTCGTCGTCGACAACGGCAAGGCGGTACGGCGCGACGTGCGCGTGGCTTTCATCACCGCCGACAGCATCGCGCTGGAAAGCGGATTGCGCGCCGGCGAGTCCGTGGTCACCGACGGCGCCCTGTTCCTGGAGAACGGCGAGGCCGTGGAAGTGCTGGGAGCAACCGGTCCGCAGCAAGCGGTGAATACGCCCGCACCCGCCGGTGAAAGTTAGACCGCGGCAAGACTGAGGCACATCCATGTCCTCGATGCTCGAATTCCCGATCCGGCGCTACCAGTTCACGATGGTGGCGTTCCTGTGCCTGGTGGCGCTGGGCTGGTACGCCTTCACCAGCGTGCCGCGCGAGGAGGACCCCTACTTCAAGATTCCGGGCTTCACCATCGCGGCCATCTACCCGGGCGCGGATCCGCAGGATCTCGAAAAACTGGTGGCCAAGCCGCTGGAGGACAGGTTCGCGGCGCTCGACGACGTGCTCAAGATGGAAACGTCGATCCGCGACGGCGTGTCGTTCACTGCGATCGAATTCCAGGCCTTCACCGACGCCGACAAGAAATACGACGAGATCACGCGCGAGTTGAACGCGCTTCGGCCGGACTTCCCCGAAGGCACGCAGATCATCGTGCGCAAATTCTCCCCCGGCCTGGTGAATACCGTCCAGATCGCGCTGCTGTCCGAGGACGCGCCGTACCGCGAGCTCGAGGACTACGCGCGCGCGCTCAAGGACCGGCTCAAGACCGTGGACGGTGTGCGCACCGCGGAAAGCCATGCCTTTCCCGAGCGTGAGTTGCGCGTGGCGCTGGATCTGCGGCGCATGTCCGAGATCAATCTCTCACCCAACCAGGTCATCGGCGCGGTTCAGAGCGAGAACGCCAACATCCCCGCCGGCTTCGTCGACCTGGGCGCGCGCAGTTTTTCACTGAAGACTTCCGGCGCTTACTCTTCGCTCGACCAGGTGCGCGACACCGTCATCGCGTCGGTGGATGGGCGCATCGTGCGCATCCGCGACGTGGCCGAGGTGAGCTGGAACACCGGCGCGTACAGCTACACCGGCCGTTACAACGGCAAGCGCGCCGTGTTCGTCACGGCGAACCAGAAGGATGGCTACAACATTCTCGAGGTACGCGAGCGAATGATGGCGGCCGTCGACGACTTCGCGGCGCAGCTGCCGAAGCGGGTGAAGCTGGAGGTGGGTTTCGACCAGTCGAAGAACGTGAGCCATCGCCTGAGCCGGTTGTACCTGGACTTCGGCATCGCCATTTCGCTGGTGCTGCTGACGCTGCTCCCACTGGGGCTGCGCGCCGCGGGCATCGTGATGATCTCCATTCCGCTGTCGTTGTCCTTCGGTCTCGCCTGCCTGTATTTCCTCGGGTACTCGCTGAACCAGCTGTCGATCGCCGGCTTCGTCGTGGCGCTGGGCTTGCTGGTCGACGACAGCATCGTGGTCGTCGAGAACATCGCGCGCCACATGCGCGAAGGCCAATCGCGCGTGCAGGCCGCGCTGGCCGGCACCAAGCAGATCTTCGTCGCCATCCTCGGCTGCACCGCCACGCTCATCTTTGCCTTCCTGCCGTTGATGGCGCTGCCCGGCACCGCCGGCAAGTTCATCCGCGTGCTGCCCATGGCCGTGGTCGCCACGATCGTCGGTTCGCTGCTTCTCGCTCTGTTCATCATTCCGTTCATGGCCAGCCGCGTGCTCAAGGAAGAGGCGCAGGGCCACGAGAACCAGTTCCTCAAGCGCGTGATGGGAGTGATCCATCGTTACTATCGGCCGGCTCTGCACTGGTGCCTGGCGCGTCCGAAACTGACGGTAGTGGCGGCGCTCGGTGGCTCGCTGCTGTTGTCGGCCGCACTGGTGCCGGTGATCGGCTCCAGCCTCTTCCCCAAGGCCGACACGCCGCAGTTCCTGATCCAGGTGAGCGCGCCGAACGGCACTTCGCTGAGCGAGACCGATCGCGCGCTGCGCGTGGTCGAAGACGAGCTGTCGAAGATGACCGAGGTGAAGAGCTGGTTCGCCAACCTCGGACACGGCAATCCGCAGATCTATTACAACCACATCCCAGCCAACGACGCGGCCAACTACGCCGAAGTGTTCGTGCAGCTGCACGAATACGACACCGACGAGACCCCGAAGAAGCTGCAGGCGCTTCGTGATCGCCTCGACCGTTATCCGGGCGCACATATATATGTGAAGGAATTCCAGAACGGCCCGCCGATTTCGGCGCCGATCTCGGTGCGCGTGATCGGCCAGGACCTCGACACCATCGAGGCGCTGTCGCATCGCGTGGAGGACCTGATCAAGGCCACGCCCGGCACGCGCGACGTGAAGAACCCGCTCAACGTCTCGCGCACCAACCTCAAGCTGCGCATCGATTCCCGCAAGGCGCAGCAGCTGGGCGTGCAGACGGCGGAGCTGGATCGCGCGGTGCGGTTGTCGGTGGCCGGCATCCCCGTGGGCACCTACAAGGACACCACGGGCGAGCAGTACCCCATCGTGATCCGCACACCGATCTCGCAGCAGGCCGAGTTCGCGGCGCTGGAGCAGGTGCGCGTGCCGGCGCTGGGTGGCGGCACGCTGCCGCTCGCGCAGCTGGCCTCGCTGGAATTCGAGAAGGCGCCGACGCTGATCCAGCGATTCAACCGCGAACGCGCCATGACCATCGATGCCGATGCGCAGCCCGGCTACAACATCAAGGAGTTGACGCAGCAGATCACGGCGCAGCTCGACCAGATGGACTGGCCGCGCGGCTATCACTACTCGCTGGGCGGCGAAAGCGAGGCCAGCGCGCAGGCGTTCGGCGGCATCGGCATAGCCATCATCGTGGCCATCTTCGGCATCTTCGCCATCCTCGTGCTCGAGTTCGGCAATTTCAAATCCACCCTGATCGTGCTGACCGTGGTGCCGCTGGGCGTGCTCGGCGGGTTGCTGATGCTGATGCTCTCGGGTAACGACATTTCCTTCGTTGCTTCCATCGGCTTCGTCGCGCTGGTGGGCATCGAGATCAAGAACTCCATCCTGCTGGTGGACTTCACCAACCAGCTGCGCGAACAGGGCGTGGCGCTGGACGAGGCCATCGAGCAGGCCGGCGAGATCCGCTTCCTGCCCATCCTGCTGACTTCTGCCACGGCCATCGGCGGCCTGCTCCCGCTGGCGCTGCAGAACATCGGCCTGTATTCACCCATGGCCTGGGTGATCATCGGTGGCCTGATCACCTCCACGCTTCTTGCCCGGCTCGTGACGCCGGTGATGTACAAGCTCATCCCGCCGGCGATTTCGGCCGACGCGCATTCACCCGCCACCCGGACTGGTGGCACACTCGCTCCCCCGGCGGGCGCGGGTCACGCGCCTGCTCAAAGAATGCCCGAATAGTTTGGGCGTGGATGGGGTGGAGATAGCCAGGTGAGATCGGTCTTCCTCGATTTCGGCACCGTCAGCCATGATGATCTCGACACCGCCGGCCTGGAGCGCGTGCTCCCCGGCATCACGCTGCATCAGTCGTCGACCGATGCCGAGGTGGACGAACGCATCGCCGGCTGCGAGTTCATCCTCACCAACAAGCTGAACATCACGCGCGCGCGCATGCGCGCCGTGCCCGGCCTTAGATTCATCGGGCTCACGGCGACCGGCACCAACAACATCGATCTCGAGGCGGCAAAGGAGCTGGGCATCGCGGTGTGCAACATCCGCGACTACTGCACGGTGTCGCTGGTCCAGCATGTGATCGGCGTGATGCTGATGCTCACACATCGCTTTCGGGAGTACAGCCAGGCCGCCGTCGACGGCACCTGGTCGCGTTCGGAGCAGTTCACCGTGGCCGCGGGTCCCATCCGCGAACTCAGCGGGCGCGTGCTGGGCATCATCGGTTATGGAAACCTTGGCAAGGCCGTCGCGAAAGCGGCGCGGGATGCGCTGGGCATGCGCGTCCTCGTGGCGGAACGTCCGGGCGCGAAACCCGGGCGCGAAGTCGACACACAGAGCACGATCGGTCCGGTGCGCGTCACACTGGACGAGCTGCTGCGCACGGCGGATGTGCTGTCGCTGCACTGCCCGCTGACTCCCGCCACCACCGGCCTGATCGGCCGGCACGAGCTCGCCCTCATGAAGCCCGATGCGTTGCTGATCAACACGGCTCGCGGGGCGCTGGTCGATCTCGATGCCCTCGTGGCCGCGCTCAAGGGCGGCGATCTCGGCGGCGCGGCCATCGATGTGTTGCCGCAGGAACCGCCGGCGGACGGCAGCCCCTTGTTCGAACCCGGAGTTCCCAATCTCATCGTGACGCCGCACATCGCCTGGGCGGCGTTCGAGGCGCGGCAGCGGGCCGTGGACGAACTCGCATTGAACATCGAGGACTTCCTGCGTGGAGGACGGCGCGGTCGCGTGGTTTGAGATTGCCGGGAGGCGATGCAGGATTTACGCGCCGGATAGCGCGACTATGCCACCGAGGTCAGCCGTGCGGCGGCCCAACGCAGCACCGACTGGATCCGAGGCACGCAGAGCGCTTCCGCCGCTTCGAAGGTCAGCCAGCGGTACTCATGGTGCTCGGGCCGCCCCATTGCTTCGTTCACAGGTAGTTTGACGTCGCCGGTGCGCGTCGCGGCCAGGTAGTACCGCGCCACCTTGTTCTTCGAGTAGGGCGGCGTCTCGATGAAGCCGTCGCCCCAGCGGAAATCCAGGTCTTCGATGCCGGTTTCTTCGCGCACTTCGCGGCGCGCCGCCGCCAGCGGCTCCTCGTTTTCCACCACTCCCTTGGGGCAGTCCCAGTAGTTGTAGGCACGCAGCAGCAGTACGCGCCAGGCGGCCTGCTCCTGCCGCACCACCACCACTCCAGCGGAAAGTATTCGTTCCGGCATCGGAAAAGAAAAGGCGCCTGGTGAACCCAGGCGCCTCCATTATCGATCAGCCAGGATCAGGGAGGGAGGACTCCGGCCGATCGACACTTACCTTCAAGCCCGCAGATTTCTCTGCGGGGCCTTCAAGCCGCGAGTTCGGCCGCGGGGGCAGCCGGCTCGCTCTGCTCGTACTCCAGCGTGACGGCCACCGCGTGGATGGTCGCCGCGATGCGCACCGCACTCTGGATCGCTTCACGCGACACTTCGTGAGAGCGCAGCTTCTTCTCATGCGAGGTCACGCACAGGCCGCAACCGTTCACCGCCGACACGGCCAGCGAGATCAGCTCGAAGTCGAGCTTGTCGATGCCGTGGTTGGCGATCACGTTCATGCGCAGACGCGCGGGCATGGACTGGTACTCACCGTCTTCCACGAGATGCAGGAAGCGGTAATAGATGTTGTTCATGCCCATGATGGCCGCGGCCGCCTTGGCGCCCTCGACCTCCACGTCGGCGATGTGCGCCTTGGCCTGCGCCTCGATGTCGCGCGCGAAACCCGTGTTTCGCGCGGCGATCGCCGAGGCCAGCGCGATCGACCAGATCTGCTTCTCGTTGAGCCCCGGCGCGCCTTGCGCCGTGAGCACGGAGCCAAGATTCAGCTTCAGGTCGCGCGCGTAGTCGGGCAACACATCACGGATCTGGTCGATGTTCATGATCAGGCCGCCTTCAGGGTGTCGTCACCCTTCTTCCAGTTGCAGGGGCAGAGCTCGTCGGTCTGCAGCGCGTCCACGACACGCAGCACTTCCTCGGGGCTGCGGCCCACGGACAGATCCGTGACGTACACGAAGCGGATCACGCCTTCGGGGTCCACGACATAGGTGGCGCGCTGCGCGACGCCAGCGGACTCGTCGAGGATGCCCAGTTCGGTGGACAGCTCGCGCTTGATGTCCGACAGCATCGGGAAGGGCAGGTTCTTCAGCTCTTCCTTGGTGCTGCGCCAGGCATGGTGCACGTACTCGCTGTCGGTGGAGACACCGAGCAGCTGCGCGTCACGCGCCTTGAATTCCTTGTCGAGCTTGCCGAACGCGGCGATCTCGGTGGGGCACACGAAGGTGAAATCCTTCGGCCAGAAGAACACGACCCGCCACTTGCCCTTGTGGGTATTGGCGTCGAACTGCTGGAAAGCCTTGGCCTGGTCGTTCGAGACCACGCCGGTGAGCGAATACTGGGGAAACTTCTTGCCGATACCTAACATGCAAACTCCTTGGTATGAATCAATTGGCCGGCCCGCTGTATTGGGGGGGCGCGCTGGCTATCTGGGGACGCATTCTCCAGGGCATACCCCATTTCCGCCAATCGATTGATTGGATAAACTCCATAGAAGACATCTATGGCTGACCTCAAACTCAAGGACCTGCGTTATCTCGTCGCCTTGGCCGACACGCGCCATTTCGGGCGTGCCGCCGAGCGCAGCTTCGTGAGCCAGCCCACGTTGTCCGCGCAACTCAAGAAACTCGAGGACTACCTCGGGGTGCAGCTCATCGAACGGGCGCCCAAACGCGTCGCGCTCACCGCTGCCGGCGAGGAAATCGTCGAGCGTGCCCGGCGAATCCTCGAAGCCAGCGAGGAAATCGTCGAACTGGCCAAGGGTCACCGCGACCCGCTGGCCGGCCAGCTCAAGCTCGCCCTGCTGCCGACCATCGGCCCCTATCTACTGCCGAATGTGGCGGCGCGGCTGCGCAAGCAGCTGCCCCGCCTCGAACTCATGCTGTACGAGTATCAGACCGACCCGATGCTGGAGAAACTGCATTCGGGAGAAATCGATGTCGGAATACTGGCACTCCCGGTGCAGATGGACGGCCTCGACTCGTACGAGCTCTACAAGGAACCGTTCACTGTCGCGGTGCCGACCAGCCACAAGCTGGCCTCGCGGCAGAGCATCAAGGTGGACGACCTGGCCCACGAAACGTTGCTGTTGCTCGAAGACGGCCACTGCCTGCGCGACCAGGCTCTGGACATCTGCTCGGGCGCGGACGTGAACGAGAAACAGAATTTCCGCGGTTCCAGCCTCGAGACGTTGCGCCAGATGGTGGCCGCGGGGGTGGGCATCACCCTGCTGCCCGAACTCGCCGGCCGCGGCGCGTATGGTGCGGCGCGTGGCGTCACCATCAGGCCCTTCGTCAAACCCGTGCCCACCCGCACCATCGGCGCCGTCTGGCGCAAGTCGAGCGCGCGCCGCGAAGCCATCCTGGCGTTGGCGAAGCTGATCGAGGCGCACGCATTGTGACGCCACGACCCTTCATGTTGCGCGCGCTCGATGGACGCGAGCTCGCCGCGAACTGGTTTGACGCGCGCATCGACGCGCGGCGCGGCGTGGTGGTCTTGAATGCCGCCACCGGGTTTCCGCAGACTTTCTACTTCAAGCTGGCTGACTACCTGGCCGAGCGTGGCTACGACACGCTGGTATATGACTACAGGGGCATGGGTCAGTCCGCGCCCCGGCGGCTGGCGGGCGAAGCGGCGCGCATGAGCGACTGGGGCCTGCTCGACATGCCTGCCGCGCTCGATGCGGCCGCCCAACGCGCGCAGGGACTGCCGGTGGTGACGCTGGGTCACAGCATCGGCGGGCAGTTCCTCGGCTTGCTGCGCAATCACGCGCTGGCGCGCGCGCATGTGCAGATCGCGACCTCGGTGGGTTACTGGCGCTGGGAAGCCGCGCCTTTCAAATATCTCGCCTGGTGGTTCTGGCGAGTGCACGGCCCGCTGCTGATCGCGCTCAAGGGTTACGTACCCACGGGCGGCGGCTGGGCCGGTCTGCCGCTGCCGCGCGGCGTCTTTGCAGAGTGGCGCCGGTGGTGCCTGCGTCCGGAGCACTTCGGCCCGGATCTCGTCACCTATCTATCCGCCAACGTGTTTGCCGAGATCCGCGCCCCCGTGCTGACGGTGGCGTTCACCGACGATCCCATCGCGACGCGGCGCACGGTGGAGGGGATCAACCGGTTCTTTCCCAATGTGGCGCGCGAGTCCCGCTGGTATTCGCCCGCCGATGCCGGCGTGAAACGCATCGGCCACGAAGGCTTTTTTTCATCGAAGCATCGCGAAACGCTGTGGCGGCCGGTGGTGGACTGGATCGACGCCCGGCTGGGAGTCGCCGCGTGAACCCCGGCGGGCCGGCCGACCACATCACGCCGTACGACCGCCTGGCGCTGCCCGAGCGCGCCTTGATCGAGCTGCTCGCCGCGCCAGATCCGCATGCGGGCCTTCTCGATTACTTCGGCGCGGTGCTGTACACGCAGCTGACTACGCTGGCGCGAGAGTCCCTGCGGCCGCGCTCGGCGTCGGGCCGCCGCGTCTACGTGTTGCCCGGCATCATGGGTTCGCAGCTGGGTTTCGCGCGCGGCGAGCACCGGCCCGACGACGTGGTCTGGCTGGACCCCATCGACATTTCCTTTGGCCGCCTGGCGGAGCTCAGGCTCGGCGGCGCGTCGCCCGTGCTCACGCTGGGCGCGATGAATTACAGCTATCTCAAGCTCACGCTGGCCTTGCGCGTGGCGGGATACGACGCCGTGCTGCTCGACTACGACTGGCGCCATGACATCGCTTCGCTGGGAAAGCTACTGGCGCGGCGCATCGCGCGGGATGGTCACGACGACGTCGCGCTGATCGGTCACAGCATGGGCGGGTTGGTGGCCCGCGCCGCGCTCGTGAATGAAGGAGCAGCGCGCGTGACGCGGCTGGTGATGCTGGGCACTCCCAATGCCGGCTCGTTGGCGGCCGTGCAGGCTCTGCGCGGCACCTATTCGGTGGTGCGCAAGATCGCGCAGATCGACCTGCGCCACGATGCCGAGCATCTCGCGACCCAGGTGTTTTCCACATTTCCGGGCCTGCACGAGCTGCTGCCCGCCGGCCGCGCGATCGGTGACCTCGACTTGTTCGATGCCGCGTCCTGGCCCATCGGACCCGGGCCGGCGTCCGAACTGCTGAGTGCGGCCGCGGGGCTCGACCAGCGGATGGCCGCCCCGGATCGACGTTTCACCATGGTGGTGGGCTGCAACCGCGCCACGGCCACGCGCCTGGCGCTGCGGGATGGGGAATTCGAGTACGAGTACACGCTCGACGGTGACGGCACCGTGCCCATGTCGCTGGCCCAACTACCCGGGGCGCATAACGCCTACGTGGACTGCGGGCACAGCGACATGCCGCTGGCCGACGAAGTCATCCACGGCACGTTGGACCTGCTCGAAGCGTCCGCCACGCGACGCTTCGCCAGCGCGCCGACCGCGCGTCCGGACACGGTGATCCGCGTCCGCGACTCCGGGCTGCGCGAGCTGTTCAACGGCAAGGTGGATTGGCCTCACATGACGCCGGCGCAGCGCCGCGAATTCCTCGACACACTCAACGAGCCGCCCTGGGCGGCCACGCGGCGCTTCGAGCCCTGATCAGCGTGTCGCGGCGCCGAGCCAGCGATCGAACCAGGCGATGTTGCCGCGCATGCGATGCAGCAGGTAGCTGGGCACCGTGAGGCCGTGATTCTGGCCCGGATAGACGACCAGCTTCGTCGGCACGCCGCGCGTCATCAGCACCTGGTACATCTGCTCGGCGCCCACGCAAGGCACGTTGTCGTCGGCGTCCGCGCACTGGAAGAGCGTGGGGGCGGTGATGCGCTCGGGATGCAGGAAAGGGAACGCCAGCTTCTTCCAGGTCTCGAAGTTTTCCCAGGGCGTGCCGAGTTCGTTCAGGTACTCCCGCACGTACTGGTCGACGCCGAAGGTGGCGAGCACATTGGCCACGCCAGCGCCGGAAATCGCCGCGCGGATGCGTTGGTCGCTGGCGATCATGTAGTCGGTGAGAATTCCGCCGTAGCTCCAGCCCACCACGCCGATACGTTGCGGATCGGCGATGCCGCCGTCGATGAGATGTGTGATGCCCGCACTGATGTCCTGCGCGTCGAGGTTGCCCCAGTCAGCGTAGATGGCGCGCGAGAAGTCGAAGCCACGCCCCGATGAGCCGCGGGGATTGACGGCCAGCACCGCGTAACCGGCCGCCGCATACAGCCGCGACTCGATGTTGAACTCGTGGCTGTGCTGGTAGACCGGCCCGCCATGGATGTCGGTGACCAGCGGATACCGCTTCGCGGCGTCGAAGCCCGGCGGCAAGGTCACGTAGCCGTGAATCTCCGCATCGCCGCTCTGGAATGAAACGTCTTGCACCTCGCCCTGAGCGCGGTCCGCTACCCAGGCGTTGTGATCAGTGAGCTGCCGTCCGTCCTCGGCAAACAACTCCGCTGGCCTGCTGACGTCGGTGTCGAGCAGCACCACCTTGCCGTCGCGTGCGATGGCGAAGTCGTAGGCGAACCTCTTGCCGGAGGTCAGGTACTCGACCTTGCCGGTCGTATCGATGCGCGCCAGCCAGGTGTCGCGGTCCTGCTCGATCAACGCAAGGATTGAGCCATCGGGCGCGAATTTCGGATAATAGAACCAGCGATCGAGTTGGGCGGGATGTGTCACCTCTCCGGTGGCGAGGTCGGCCACGGCGAGCTGCGGCGCCGCGTAGTAGATCCACTTGTCCTCGCCGCCTTCCAGCCACAGCAGCCGCCGCGAATCCGGCGACCAGGAGGGACGCGCGGCCCAGTCCGGGTCGTTGTCGGCGCCGATGAATTTGCTGATCTTGCGAGGCGAGCCGGCATCGACGGGTTGCACGAACACTTCGTAGTTGGAGTCGCGATCGGTGTCGCCGCGATCCTTCGCGGAGTAAGCAACGAGTTTTCCATCCGGCGACCAGGCGGGCGACCAGTGATCGCGCTCGCCCGAGGTGAGCTGCCTCGCCTTGCCGCCCCGCAGATCGACGATGAACAGCTGCTGCGTGCGATCGTCCAGGTAGCCCGCGCCATCACGTTTGAACAGGAAACGCTCGGTCTCGATGGGCGGCGGATTCTCCGCGTCGCTGCCCACCCGCAGGCCCACCTCTGCCACCACGACCGCACTCGAACCATCGGGCGACAGGTCGTAGTCGCTGATGCCTCCCGGGATGCTCGTGACCTTGCGTGCGCCGCCGCCTTGCGCGGACATGCGCCAGAGCTGCGTGATCTCGTCCTTGCCCGCGTTGCCGAGGAAGTAGAGCGTCTTGCCGTCGGCACTGAAACGCGGCAGCCACTCGCTGGACTTCGGCGTGCGTGTGAGCTGCCTGGGTTGGCCATCGCGCTTGGCGCCGTAGGGCACTGACCAGAGGTCGCTCGTGGCCTTGTCGCTTTTCCTGTCGTTGCGCGACAGGGTGTAGGCGACGCGGTCGCCGGCCGGCGAGAACGCCGGCTCGGACACCGTCTCGAGTAGATAGTAGTCGTCGAGAGTGAAGGGGGTGGCCGCGGCGGTGGCCGCCGAGGCCACCGACAGGATCAGCGGCGCCGCGAGCAACCACGCCGCGGCACCCTTGCGACAGGCCATCAAGGTCTTCTCACCGGCCCCCGAGGTCCACCCGCGCGCCCGCGTAGAAATAGCGGCCCATCGCCGACACCGGGTAGGAGCTGTTGGAGCCATAGCCGAACGCCGGTTTCTCGTCGAACAGGTTGTTGATGCCCGCGTACACGTTGATGTTGTCGGTGATGTCATACCCGGCGTTGATCTCGTGTTCCCACTTCTGCTTCACCTTGAAGTAACGCGGGTCGCTGTAGTCAGGGTCGCCGGCCAGCGTCTCGCGCGTGAAGCGGTCGGTCTTGCCGAACCAGTTGATGCCATAGGCCAGCGTCAGCGGGCCCTTGGTCCAGCTCACGTCGGCCGTCGCGGAGAATTTCGGGAAATACTGCTCCTCGAGATCGTTGTCGACCTCGGCGCCGGGCACCGAGATGAACTCCAGCCGGTCGAGATATCCGCCCACCAGTTGTATGCGGAAGCCGCCCAGGTTCGCGGTATCGATCAGGTAGTTGATCGACACGTCCAGACCCGCGGTGCGGAAGCTGGCGACGTTTGCGGGCCGGACCGTGAAGCCGGTGATGTAGCCGGTGTCCGGATCGCGCGCGATGCCGCCGCAGTAGTTGTTCTCCAGCGTCGGGTTGTCCACGCACAGCCGCGCCACTTCCTCGGCGAACGGCGTGTTGATGGCGTCCTCGATCTCGATGTCGTACCAGTCGAGCGCCACGCTGAGACCGGCCGCGAATTCCGGCCGCAACACCAGGCCCGCGGTCCAGGTGGTCGCGGTCTCTTCGCTGAGTTCACGATTGCCGCCGTAGGTGCCCTCGGTATACAGCGTCGCCTGTGTGGTGTTCGACGGCAGGAAGGTGGTCGGATCGATACCCAGACCGGTCAATAACTCCGCGCAGTTCTGCTCGCGCGTGCTGGTGCCGTTGTTGAGTTCGTTGATGTCGCAGGGGTCGGTGATGAAGTGGAACGTGGTGCTTTCGGGCGAGAACAACTCGGTGATATTGGGCGCGCGTACCGCCTGGGCGTACGTGCCGCGGAAGGTGACCGAACGCACCGGGGCGTACACCGCGTCCAGCTTGTACGTGCTGGTCTGCCCGACGGTGCTGTAATCCGAAACGCGGAAGGCGGCGCCGAACGACAGGTTGTCGGCGAAGCGCGCGTCCTTGAGCACGGGTAGATTGATCTCGGCGAACAATTCCTTCACGTCGAAACTTCCGTAGGAAGGAGTGACGGGCCCCGACCAGGTGAGGCCATCCTGGATCTCCTGTGCCGGCACCGAATCGCTGGTTTCGCGCCGGTATTCCGCGCCCACGGCGAAACCGATCGAACCGCCCGGCAATTGCATGCGGTCGCCGAAATCGCCGGACAGGGAACCCGAAAACACCTGCTGCGTCACCTTCGTGTGCGAGACGCTGTCGGTGTTGACGAAGTCGGCGGCGTCCTGGTCGCGGACGCCATTGCCGAAAATGTTGTAAGGAACGCAGTCTTCGAGGTAATCGTCGGCGTCGGGGTCCAGCGAGCGGCGACACACCGGTGCGCCAGTGACGGGGTCCTCCACGGCGTCGATGGCGGCGAGCCAGTTGTCCTCGAAACGGTTCTTGACCGTGATGATGCGGCTGCGGGTCTCGCCGTGCACGTACGAGGCTTCGTATTGCAGGTTTTCGCTGATGGTGCCATTCACGGCCAGCACGCCGCGCAAGGTCTCGCGCGTGGTGTCCTCGGCGTTGACGCCGAGGTCGTAGTTGTCGCGCGTCAGGAAGACGCCATCGGGCATCTCGGGATCCTCGAAATATGCCGCCGCCGCGCCGGGGACGATGGCGTCGCGGATTTCATCCGGCATGAACGGATTGTCCGGCGTCATGAACAGGTAAAAGTCGTAGGACGGCTGCGCCACCGAGAACGCGCGAGACTTCACGTACTTCGCTTCCGCCGAGACCGTCAGCGAATCGTTGACGTCGAAGTGACTCACCAGATTCACCAGGTGGCGGCTCGTCTTCGGAAAGAGATCGCCCTGGTATCCGTTCACCGGTGTGCTCGAGCCGCCCTGCGTGTAGCCACCGGAATTCTCCAACAGGAAACCGCGGTCGTAGGCCACGCCACTGCCCTCGAAGTCCGGGGCGAAATCGAAATCCACGTCGACCGCGCCGGTGGGCGAGCTGTCCGCGTAACGGATGTCGTTGTAAGGGATGTTGTCGGGAACATTCGGGTCGTCGTCCAGGTCGTCCTGGTTCTGCGCGAGCTCTGTCGCCTGCGGCGCGCGCAGGTACGAGCGCGCCTGGTCGCTCACGCGCTGGTCCGCGCTGAATTCGTACGCCAGCGCCACGTTGCCGCGACCCTCGGCGAAATTTTTGCCCGCCGTCAGGGCCATGAAATTGTTTTCGCCGTCACCGTGACCCGAGGCACTGGTCTGGCCGCGGAAGGTGATGCCTTCGAAATCCTTGCGCAGGCGGAAGTTGACCACGCCGGACACGCCGTCCGCGCCGTAGATCGCCGACGCGCCGCCGGTCAATACGTCCACGGCTTCCAGCAGGTCGGTGGGAATGGCGTCGACATCCACCGCCGCGGAGCCCGCGAGGCCAGCCACATGACGGCGGCCATCCACCAGCACCAGCGTCCGGTCGACACCCAGATGGCGAAGGTCGAGGAGATTCAGGCCGACTTCGCCGAACCCGGGGTAGGAACCCGCCGTGAGGTCACCCGTGATCGAACCCACCAGGGCCGGCGACTGCGCGAGGAAATCCGCGAGGTCGGTCTTGCCCGATTGCAGGATGTTCTCGGATGAGAAGGTGGTCACCGGGTTGGCGAAGCCCAGTTCGCTCTGCTTGATGCGGGTGCCCGTGACGACTACTTCGTCCATCCTGGCGTCCTCGCCGGCCTCGGGGCCCGGCGCCCCTTCCTGGGCGAAGGCCGCAGAAGCAATGAACAGGAAACCAGGAATCCATTTGACCAGACGCATGCTCCGCTCCCGCGCGCAGTTTCGGATGTTCTGCGCAAGAGGATGCTCGGCAAACGAGGGGCGAGTCAATCCATGTTTGTCAGCGTATTTCCAGCAGCCTGGCGGCCACGTCGCGCCTGGCCTGCTTCCCGCCTTCGGGAAACGCGGGCGAGGCGATGACACCGGAACCATCGGCGCGCACACGTAGCGGCGCGCTCCATTGGCCGCCGCGCGGGTCGAACCACGTCCACTGGTAGTTAGAGCCCGGTTTGAAGCCGCGCAGCCGTGTGGCCAGGGCCGAGTTCTCGAAGTACAACAGCGCGAAATCCTTGCCGGGCGTGCGCATGAGGAACGACCAGCCGTCGAGGCCGTCGGCCAGCGCGTTCGGGATGCTGCGCGGCTCGAGATCCTGCGAGGCGAGCGTGAGCTCCTGGTATCGAGCTCCCTCGGACAGCACGAAGGTCTTCAGGTGCCGCATCTGCGCGCCGGATTCGTAACGCAACGCCGTCCAGATGTGCGGACGCCAGCCGGCGGACTCACCGGTGCTGGTCATGTCGTAAGCCGCGGTGCCATGCACGTGGCCGGCCAGCGCGCCCGAGAGCACCGAGCCGTACATCATCGCGCGTGCGAAGTAGTTGTCCCGCTCCGAATTCTCGTCCGGCGTCTCGCCGCCGGGACGATTGATGTTGTGGTTCCAGCCCGTGTAGTAAGGCTCGAGATTCGCGGCCGGATACGCGGGCTCGAGGCGGAACAGCTCCTCGATGGAGGCGTAGATGGCGTGGTTGCGCGGCTTGTTTCCCACCGTGTGCATCGTGAGCCATGGGGCCTGCGCACCATGTCCGAACACTTTATAGGTGGACCGGTCGATGAGCGTGGTGTACGGCTGGCCGAAGGGCATGGGGCCGTACTTGCGGTGATGGAAGGTCAGCGCCTCGTTGAACTCGTCGGCGGTGAGACTGAAATCCTTGGGAATCCAGTCGAGATGGATGCCGCTGAACACCAGGTTGTACGCGCCATATCGCGCGATCAGGTACTGCACGAAACGCGCGTACGACTCGTTGAAGTCGAAGTAACGCTTCCACGACGGCGCGTTGTCGCGCCGGATGGTCTCGAGGAACGGCGCGAACCCCTGCTCGGAGAGGTGTCGCATCTTGCGATCGAGGCTGCGGAAGTAAGCGGGGTTCACGCGATCGAAATTCGCCAGCCCTTCACGGTCCGCGAACACTTCGAAGGGCCGGTTGCCCGACTCGTCGTGCATGTCCTTGCCCGTTGTGGTGGCGCCATCGGGCGTGGAGATCTTCGCGTTCGGCGCCCATGTGCCGAATTTTTCCCAGGCATTGCGCAGGAAGACGCCGTCCTTGTTGGCGTACGTGGCACCGTACTGGTCGGCGGCCCAGTTCGGAAACGCGGCGATGAACGAGACAGAGTTGTAACCCTGGCGTTTGCGCCAGGCCACGGCCTCTTCGAAGCTGATTCCCTCGGCGGGCACGTAGTCGGCGGCCGGTTGGGCACCCTTGTATGGCAGTCGCCAGGTGGACGCCGCAAGCCAGGTATCACCGACCAGGAAGAACGGCGTGCCGTCGGCGTAGCGCAGCGCATGACCATTCGCGCTGGCGCGGAGAAATCCGCGGCGGTTGGCGTTCTGGTCGATCTCCGCAGGGCTCCATGCCACCGCGCGGAACTTGCCGGCACCCGTGAAGCCGGCATCGTCCTTCTGGTTGGATCCCACGCGCCAGGTCCATTCACCGGGTTGGGTGGCGACAACGCGCACCCTGAAGAGGCGTCCCCCGTCCCAAAAGCCGTGAACGCGTTTCTGGAAGCCCGGGCCTTCGAGCTCCACCCAGCATTCCACGTCGACGTACGGATTGGCGTACTCACGCGCGCTGGCCAGCGTGATCTCCTGCACCTCCCAGACGTGCACCTCGCCCGACTGGAGTCGGGCCGCGGATGCCGGGGGCTGGAAACCCCAGGCGAAGGCAATGGCGAGCAACAGGCGTGAGGGCAGGTTCATGGGGTATCCGCGGGCGATTCAGACAACTCAAGATTACCCGCTTGGCACCCGGTATCTCTAATATGTGGCCCACCCATGGACGCCATAACCGCTCTTCTTACCGATCCGCAGGTCTGGATCGCCTTCTTCACCTTGACGGCGCTCGAGCTGGTGCTCGGCATCGACAACATCATTTTCATCTCCATCCTGGTGGACAAGCTGCCACCCGTGCAGCGCGAGCGCGCCCGCAAGATCGGCCTGTTCCTGGCCATGTTCATGCGCGTGGGTCTGCTGCTGATCCTGTCGTGGATCGTGGGCCTGACGGCACCGCTGTTCACGGTGCTTTCCGAACCAATCTCCGGCCGCGATCTCATCCTGATCGCCGGCGGCGTGTTCCTGGTATGGAAGTCCACCAAGGAAGTGCACCAGCTCACCGAAGGCGAGGAAGGCCATGCGTCGGCGAAGGTTAAGGCCAGCTTTGGCGCGATCATCCTGCAGATCATCATCATCGACATGGTGTTCTCGTTGGACTCCATCATCACCGCCGTCGGCATGGTCGACGAAGTGTCGGTGATGATCGCGGCCGTGATCACCTCCGTGGGCCTGATGATGCTGTTCGCCAAGGCCATCGGCGACTTCGTCTCCGCGCATCCGTCCATCAAGATGCTCGCCCTGTCGTTCCTGCTGGTGGTCGGCGTCATGCTGGTCGCCGAGGGCTTCGATCATCACGTGCCGAAGGGGTACATCTACTTCGCCATGGCCTTCTCGGTGGCGGTGGAGATGCTGAACATCCGCTCGCGCAAGAAGCGCAAGGCCGATCCGGTGCACCTGCACGCGCCCTACGACAAGGACTGACCGGGAGGCGGTCATGGCGTTCATAAGGCTGGCGGTGATCATCTGGGTCTTCGGCCTCATCGCGCTGGCGCTGGCCGCCACGTCCAGCTACCTGTATTCCAGCGAGAGCCAGCCCGAGCGTGGCAATCGCTGGGGTTCGCGCCTGCGCATGGCGCTGATCTGGCCGGTGGCGCTGCTGTCGCGCGGCGGTCGGGCGCGCCTGCGGCGTGGCTGAAGGCGGGCCGATGAGTCCCGCGCTGATCTTCGACTGCGATGGTGTGCTCATCGACAGCGAACACCTCGCCAGCCGGGTCGAATCCGAACTCACGCACGAGCTCGGCCTGCAGCTGAGCCCGGCCGAGGCACATGCGTTGTTCCTCGGCAAGACCGTGGACGGCGTGCTCGACGCCATCGCGCAGCGCACCGGGGCCAGGCCATCGGCGGCGTGGGTGTACAACTGGGCCTTCGCCACCGCACATGCCTTTCACCGTGAACTCGCGGTGGTCGAGCAATTGCGTGACGCCATCGAAGACCTGCGCGGCCGCGGGCATCGCATGGCAGTGGCTTCGCAGTCCTCGCTGGCGCGCGTGCGCTTCTCGCTGGACGTCACCGGCCTGGCGCCCTTGTTCGGCGAACATGTCTACGTGACGTCGATGGTGGCGCGGCCCAAACCCGCACCCGACGTCTATCTACTGGCGGCGTCGCGGCTCGGCGCAGACCCGGCCGATTGCGTGGTGGTCGAAGACTCCCCCGCCGGGGCGGCCGCCGCGCTGGGCGCCGGCATGCGGGCCATCGGTTACGCGCCTGGCGCCACGTACGGCGCCATGGTGTCCAGTGGCGCCAAGGTCATCCGCTCCATGGGCGACCTGGTGTCGGCAGTGGCTTCCTAGCTACCTCAGCAGCGTCACTGACCGATGGCGGCGACGATCTGCGCACGCTGCTTCGCATTGGGCAGTGCGCCCATGCCCGCGCCGAGGTTGTCCACCAGGTTTCTGATCTTGCCGGTGGCCGGGATCACACAGGTCACGGAGGGATGCGCCAGCACGAACTTCAGGAACACCTGCGCCCAGCTGGTTGCGCCGAACTCCGCCGCCCAGGCCGGCAGCGGATTGCCCTGCACGCGCGTGAACAGGTTGCCGTCCTCGAAGGCGCGGTTGATCAGCACCGCCACGCCCTTGTCCGCGCACAGTGGCAGCAGCCTGTTTTCCGCTTCGCGCGTGCCCACCGAGTAGTTGAACTGCACGAAGTCGAGCTTTTCGCGGTTGACGATGGAGATGAGGTCCGGATACGAACTGGTGGTGTAGTGCGTGACGCCGATGTACTTGATGCGGCCCTCGGCCTTCCACTGCTTCAGCGTCTTGAGATGCACGTCGAGGTCCACCAGGTTGTGTACCTGCATGAGCTCGATGCGCTTGTGCTTGAGCAACGACATGGATCGCTGCATCTGCTCGATGCCTTTGGCTTCGCCGTGGCCGCCGGATCCCGGCGTCCACACCTTCGTGGCGATGAAGGCCCTGGACTGCTGCTCGGCGGTGAGCAGGTCGCCGAGCACGGCTTCCGCCGTCGAATACATGGGCGAAGTGTCGATGAGCGTGGCGCCACCGGCGAAGAAAGCTTCCAGCACCTCGCGCAAAGGCGCGCGCGCCTGGTCGTCGGCGGTGACTTCGAAGGGGCCCGATGTGCCGAGTCCGATCGCCGGAATGGTTTCCCCGGACGAGGGGATCTTGCGCATGAGCAGCTTGCCCGAAGGCACGGGCACACCTGAAGGCAGGTGCGTGTGTGGATAGTCGGTGACGTGCGCGCCAGCGATCCCGCCGGTGGCGCCCACCGCGGCCACGCCCGTCATCGCCAGGAAGTTCCTTCTGTCCATGCGCTCCTTCAGATCAAAGCCGGGTCGACTCCGACCACGGCATCGCTGCCGCGCGCGACAATCTGCTCCAGCGCCAGCACTTCCGGCAATACCTGTGTAACGTGGAAATGCGCCGTGGCCAGTTTGGCCTCGAAGAACTCCCGATCGCGCGCGCCTTCCGCGAGACGCTGCGCGGCAATGCCCGCGCCGCGTGCCATGAGCCAGCCACCGACGGTGAGTCCGCAGTACTTGAGAAAGGGTACCGACACAGCCATGGCCCGGTCCGGCGAACTGCTGAGTGTGCTCAGCAACGTGTCCGCGGATTTGCGCAGGCGCGCCACCGCGTCGAGCACGGCTTCGCGCGCCTCCTTGACCACGGGGTGCGAGGCATCGAGCGCTTCGGTGGAGGATTGCATCTCGTCGAGCAGGCTGCGCAACGCAGCGCCGCGATCGCGGCCGAACTTGCGGCCAATGAGGTCGTTGGACTGGATGCCGGTGGTGCCCTCGTAGATGGCCGTGATGCGCACGTCGCGCAGGGTTTGCGCGGCGCCGGTCTCCTCCACGTAGCCCATGCCGCCGTGCACCTGCACGCCGGTGGATGCCACCTCGATGCCATTGTCTGTGCAATAACCCTTGACCACCGGGATCAGCAGATCGCCGCGCGCCTGCGCGGCGGCGCGCACAGCGTCGTCGGGATGCGCCCGGCCCAGGTCCAGCTGGTGCGCGGCGTACAGGGCCATGGCCCGCGACGCTTCCACCGTTGCCTTCATGCCGAGCAACATCCGTTTCACGTCGGGGTGACCAATGATGGGCGCCGGGGACGAGCTGGTTCCCAGCGAGGCCGACCCCGCCACTTTTGCCACCGGCACGGGCGGCTTGCCCTGCACGCGGGTGCGCGCCCATTCCAGCGCCTGCTGGAACGCGCGTTCGCCCTGCGCGTAGCCTTCCAGGCCCACCGACAGGCGCGCCACGTTCATCATCACGAACATGTATTCGAGGCCGCGGTTGGCTTCGCCCACCAGCAGGCCCAGCGCGCCTTCGTTCTCGCCGAACATCATCACGCAGGTGGGGCTGGCGTGGATGCCCAGCTTGTGTTCGATGGACGCGCAATTCACATCGTTGCGCGCGCCAGGCGTGCCGTCGGCATTCACCCAGAACTTGGGCACGATGAACAGCGAGATGCCGCGCACACCCGGTGGCGCGCCATCGATGCGCGCCAGCACCATGTGCACGATGTTCTCGGTGAGGTCGTGCTCGCCGTAGGTGATGAATATCTTCTGGCCATAGATGCGGTAGTTGGGCCCCGCGGGCACGGCGCGCGTGCGTACCTGCGCGAGATCGCTGCCGGCCTGCGGCTCGGTGAGGTTCATGGTGCCCGTCCACTGGCCGGACACCATCTTGGGTAGATAGAGCTGCTTCTGTTGCGGAGTGCCGAAGTGCTGGATGGCCTCGACCGCACCCTGCGTGAGCATGGGACAGAGCTTGAACGCCAGGTTCGACGACGCCCAGAGCTCCTCGACCGCGGTGCCGAGCACTGTCGGCACGTTCTGCCCGCCGAATTCCGCCTGCGCGCGCAATGACGGCCAGCCACTCTCGCAGAACTGCAGATAGGCATCCTTGAAGCCGTCGGGCATGGTCACGCCCATGGCCGTCCACTGCGCGCCCTGGCGGTCGCCACTCTTGCAGAGGGGTTCGAGGATGGTTTCTGCGAAGCGCGCCGCCTCGCCGAGCACGGCGTCGCTGGTCTCGCTGGAAAACTCGGCGAATTCCGGGCAGGTGCGCAGGGCCTCCGTGCCGATGAGCTCATCCAATACAAACCGGATGTCCTTGACCGGTGCGCGATACATCAGAAAACCCCCAACGTCTGCTAGTGAGCCAGTGCCGGCACGATGTTGGCCGCGGCGAACTCGACGAAGCTGCGCACGCGGGGATCCTCCTCGAGGCCGGCCGGAAACACCGCGTACAGTGGCGCGGCGGACGGCGCCTGCCAATCGGCAAGCACCTTACGCAGTTTCGCGGTGGCCACGCCCTGGCGGCACAGGAATTCCGGCAGCAGCCCGATTCCCAGCCCGGCCACCGTCGCGCTGTGCAGCACCGCCGGATCGTCGACCGCCAGCTTCGGGCGCACACGTACTTCCGCGCGCGCCGAAGCCTTGGTCATCTGGAACTTGTACTCGGCGCCCTCGCCCGCCGGCGTCAGCAGCGCGTGATCGCGCAGACCTTCAGGGCGGTCCGGCGCCGGATGTTTCTGCAGATAGGCAGGCGTGGCGCACAACACCGCGGGTGGCGCGCCCAGCAGGCGCGATCCCAGCGTCGGGTCCTCGTTGACGCCCGCGCGGATGGCCACATCCCATTCGGCGGATTGATCGGCATCCAGCACCACGTCGAGCGCGATGTCGGGAAAGCTGTCGAGGAAGCGCGGCACCAGCGGCGCCAGCAGCACGCGGCCGTAGGTGGGGTCGGCCACCACACGCAACGGTCCCTCGCGAGAGGTAGAGAAGGTTTGCGCGAGCTGGCGTACCTTCTCGACCTCGATGCTGATGGCGCGCGCATGCGGGAGCACCGCGTCTCCCGCGGCCGTCAGGAAAATCCTTCGGGTGGTGCGCTTCATCAGCTGCACTCCCATGGATTTCTCGAGGTCGGCGATGGCGCGGCTGACGGCGACCTTGGGGACGCGATAGGCCCGGGCAGCGGCGGAAAAACCATTCAGCTCGACGACGCGTGCGAACACGGCGAGTTGAGCGGCGGACCAGAATTCACTCATGGGCGCACCAAAGGTAACGATGGCGTGCGCATTGTTTCACCAAAGAATCTAAGAGGGAAGATGTAATGCAAATTTCCATGCACGCGATGAGCCATGGCGTATTCAGGAAGGCGCTCACCCAGCTGCTGGTGGTCATGGAGAAAGGCGTGGCCAATGCGAAGGCGCGCAACTTCGACGTGAGCGTGCTGGTGGGTGCGCGGCTCGCGCCGGACATGCTGCCATTCTCCCGGCAGATACAGCTCGCCAGTGATTTCGCCAAGAACTCCATGGCGCGCCTGGCCGCCGTGGATCCGCCGAAGTTCGACGACGTCGAGACCACCATGGATGAGCTGGTGGAACGGGTGAAAAAGACGCTGGCTTACGTCGACTCCGTTCCAGCAGCCGCGCTCGAAGGCAGCGAGACGCGCCACATCGTCATCAAGATGCGCGACCGCACGCTGGAATTCAAAGGCCTGGAGTTCCTGCAGATCTGGGCACTGCCGAACTTCTTCTTCCACTACGTCACCGCGTACAACCTGCTGCGCCACAACGGCGTGGACATCGGCAAGAAGGACTTCATCGGCGGGTGAAACGAAGAGGGCCGGCTTGTGCCGGCCCTCTGGTCACTTCAATTGCCCGTGATCACCACGGGTATTTCCGCTTGCAGCTTCCCAGCGCCGCGCCGCTGCGCAGCAGCAGCGTGGCCGCTTCCTTCGGCACATCCAGCTGCAGCAGGTTGAGCAGGCACATGGTCACCTTGCGCGGGATCGCGACCAGGATCTCGCGCGGCTCGCTGGTGTTGGCGCCATCGCTCACCGTCGCCAGCACGGTGTAGTTGCTACGCCTGAAGTCGATCAGCAGCGGCCGCTTGATCTGCAGCAACCCCGTGCCCGACTCGATGGTGAACACCGAAGCGCCGGTACCGCCCACCACCTGCCAGCCCGCGAAAGTGGTGAAGCCCGGCTGATTGCCGTCGTCGGCATCGGTCGCGGACAGCAGGCCGAGGTTGTATCGCGAGCCATCGTCGATATTGAACCGCTGGCCGGCGGTGACCACGGGTGCGTTGTCATTGGCATTGCCGACCTGGATGGTCACGGTGCCCGCGGCGCTGCGGTTGTAGCCATCCCACACCGACACGGTGATCACGTGCGAGGTGAAGGTCTCGAAGTCCAGCGCCGCCTCCGGCGCCAGGCTCACCACGCCGGTGGCCGGATCGATGACGAATTTGCCGCTGGCGTCCGAGTTGATCTGCCACTGCGAGAACGTCGTGCCCGCATCCGGGTCCACGGCCACCACGGGGCCGAGCACGGTGCCGCCTGCGGCCGTTTCGTCGACGGCCAGTATCTGCGGGTTCACCACGGCCGGGATGTTCTGCACGTAGCGGATCAGCCATTGCAGCGCCGGCCGCTCGCCGCCATTGAGGTACTTGAGCCACGCGCCCTGCTGGTTGCGCCAGTGGTTGTTCTGCACGTAACCCCAGATGGTGACGCCCTTGACGGCCGGATGCTCCCAGAACACCGGGAAGATGCGCTGGTACGCAGCCAGCTGCACCTCGTGGTTGAGCACGCCAGCCAGCACGCCGTCGATGTCCAGCTCGGTGATGTAGATAGGCTTGGGAAAATACTGCCGCGCGAGCTGGAAGGACGTGATGACCCAGTCCCAGCCCGTCGTTCCATTGCCGCCCAGCGCCTCGATGTAGTTGCCATTGGTGGCGCCGCGCGGCGGATCGTGCAGCGGTTCGTTCACCACTTCGATCTGGTCGATGTCGGGGTAACGCTCCGCGATGGCGGCATACCACTCCTCGATTTCCTCGCGCTGCTCGGCAGTGGAAAGGCTCTCGATCCAGGCGGGCTGCTGGTTGCCCCAGATGAGCGTGTGCCACTTGAACGGATATCCGTTGGCCTTGGCGAGCGCATACGCCGCATCGGCCTGAGCCCAGTTCATCACGTCACGAGTGCCTTCGACCGTGCCCCATTTGCCGCCGTTTTCCGGCGTCACCTGGTTCCAGTAGTTCGCGAACTCGAGGGACGCATTGCCCGGGCTCCAGGCACCGCCGAGATACTTGTCCTTGCCGGTGGCAATGGCCGGATCGGTGCGCGTGTAAGGCGGCGGCTCTGGCGGCGGCGGCGGCGGGCAGGTGCCCGATGCGGCCTGGCCATTGTCGAGGTTGGCCACCGTGTAACAGACACCGGGGCGTCCGAATGCGAACTTGTCGAGCTGCAGACCGTCCTCGCGTGTGCCCCACTGGAAAGTCTGGGTGAGCTCCCCCGCCGGAACCACCCAAGGATTCGGACCACCGGCCGGAGAGCCGGTGAGCTTGATCCACTTGAACACGTTGCTGCCGGTCGTGCCCCCGACGATGACGGTGGCTGCCGGGTTGGCGAACCCGGTGGTTGCCTCGTTCTGCAATGCCCAGTCGGCGGCCAGTTCGGGCGTCTTCACGCCGAAACCCTGGCCGAAATAGAAGCTGTCGTCGTTCGCCGAGGCGGGCCCGACCAGCACGCGCGCATACAGCTCCCAGTTGCCGGAGGCGGGGAATGTGATCGTGTGCGTGGCGATGTGCGGCGCCGCCGGCGGCGTGGTCGTGTTGACCGTGGTGGTGACGTACGTCGTGGCGCCATTCACGCCGGTAGTTAGATTGGCGCCCAGCGTTCCGGCTTCCGCTTCGAAGACCAGAGGCTCGGTTTGGGCGAATGAGACGATTGGAAAAGCCGAGAAAAGACCAGCGAGCAACAGCTCGCTCCTTGAGCATTTCATCCTTGATCCCCCTTCGTTGTTGCAGTCGGTTGTGATAACCGGCTGGCAGCCCGAATCTAGCCCACGTTGAGTCAAATCGATAGCGGAACACCGGCTGACTGCTCTGCGGCAAATATCGCGGCGGAACCGCGCATGTGACCCACTGCGCGAAAGCACCCCGGATTCGACATAACAGCGTCAATGTGTCGCTGCGGGCGCTCAGGGAACGGGAGCTATGTCACGGCGCATCCAGCCGGGTTTTGCGACTCTTGCTGCTCAGTTCGGGGAAAAATCTCTAATGCAGGCGAGCGCTAGTGTCACTCCAGGCGGCGATTCCAAAGCCGCAATCGGCGAAGCCCTGAAGCAGGCTCTTTCGGGCAATCGACTGCAGTCGATTTCGCTGCACGACGAACGTGGCGATGTGTTGTGGCTCGACGAAGGCGCGCTCGGTCCCGACGAACACAACTTCGTGCTCGAGGCCGTGTCCGCGCTGAACGCGGCCCCCGACAAGGCCTGCGTCTTCCAGAATTTCGGTGACGGCCGCGCCGCCGCTTTCCTGCCCGCGCGTTCGCCGCTCAACGACCTGCTCGGCATCGCGATGATCATCGCGGACTCGAAATTCCTCGACAACAAGGGCGCGGCGAAATTCGTCACGCCGACCACCACGAATCTCATGCGTCGCCTGGCGTTCCTGCGCCGGCCCGCTCCGGCACCGGGCGCTCCCGCCGCTCCGGCGCAGGCTGGCGGCGTGGGAGTAGCTAGTCCGCCGGCGCGGCCGCCGATGGCCGCGCGTCCCGGCTCGCCCCCCGCTCGCCCGGGTGCGGCGCCGGCTCGCCCCGGCGTTCCGCCGGTTGCGCAACGTCCTGGCGCGCCCGCGCAGGCCAGGGCTCCTGTCACCCCGCCGCGCCCCGCAGCACCGGCAGCGCAGCGTCCGCCGGCTCCAGCCGCGAAGGCCGCGCAGCAGCGCCCCGCGGCGCCGCCCGCCCAGGCTCGCCCAGCGGCGCCGGCCAGCAAGGCCAGCACGCATCCGCAGCGCACCTCGGGCAGCGTGGAATCCGATTCGATTGCGTTCGAGATTTCCGACATCGATCCGAAGGCGCTGCTCAAGGGGCCCGCCAGGGCGGCTGCGCAGGAAGCGAAGCGCCCCGACCTGCGCGTGGTGCAGACGGACCGCCTGCCCAAGCTCGAGATCAACATCGAGCCCGATCCGATTCCCCAGCTCATCCAGGATGAGCCGCCCAGCATCGACGAACTCGTCGAAATCGTCGGTGATGTGAGCCCGGAAGCGGAGACCACCGAGGTCGAGGCCATTGCCGAGTTCGAGGCCGAGGCCAATGCGCAGGAAGGCATGGTGGTCGCGCCCGAGTACGTGGATGACGAGCCGCAGCTCACGGTAGGCCCGGGCCAATTCGAGTTCTACGGGCAGATCTTCGAGCTGCACGTGCAGCAGCTGGTCAAGCTCAAGGGCAGTGGCGGCACAAAGCGCTACGAAGTGCTGGTGCGCGACGCGAACGCCGACAACGAGTTCGGCGTCGCGCCGGATCGCGTGATGCAGGACGTTCACGACCCCAGCGCCAATTCCGATCTCGACCGTCTCGTGGTCGAGCGTCTCCTCGGCTGGATGAACGAACATCGCGATTGCTGGGAGGGCGACCCCGCCAGCTTCTCGGTGAACGTGGGCATGGGCACGATCGCGGATCCGAAATTCGCGAGCTATGTGGCCAGCACGCTCAAGAATCACAAGGTGCCCGCCAAGGCGCTGGGCTTCGAGATCAGCGAGAAGTCCTGCGTCGAGCAGGTGCGCGACGTGGACGCGTTCATCCAGGCCTGCGAGAAAGTCGGCTGCCACGTGGTGCTCGACGACTTCACGCTGCATCACAACGCGATGCGGTGGTTAGGCTCGCCCGCGCTCAAGTTCCTCAAGCTCGAACCCAGGATCACGACCGCGGCAATGAAGGACAAGGTGGCGCAGGCACTGGTCGTCGCCATCACCCAGGCCTCCAAGGTGCTGGGCCTGTCGTGCGTCGCCAAGCGCGTGGACACGCCCGCCGTGCGGGACTGGATGTCCGCCGTGGGTCTCGACTACGCCCAGGGATTCCTGCTGGATCAGCCCCGTTCTTTGATCAGCGTGTCTCCGGGAGCCCGGAAGTAGACCGGGCGGTGGCGCCCGAAATACCGGGCCGTATCGACCGCGGCATCGGCTGAACCGAGTCCCCACCGCGATGAGCCGTTAGGGAGCTGTTTGAGAGGCGCGCGTCACCGTCGTACCTTTGGCGGATGTCCGCCCGAATCGAACCCCTGCTGAAAAACCGCACGCTCCTTTTCTGGAGCCTGCAGGTCGGCGGCTGGGTGGCGTACGCGATATCGCAGGTCGCGGGCACTCTGCTCTACGACAGCAAGTACGACGCGATGACGGGCTACTTCACCGTCATCGCGGTTGCCACCGGCAGCGGCTTCCTGCTGACCCTGCAGCTGCGTTCCATCTACCTGCGGCTCTGGAACCGGCCACCCCGCGTCATCATTCCGCTTGCCCTGCTGAGCTGCTACCTGCTCGCGCTGGTGTGGCGCGTCATCATCAACTCGGCGTACCTGCAGTACACCAGCGAATCGATGGAATGGGTGATGAAGTCGCCGCTGGAGTTCTTCAGCAATGCCATGCACTCCAGTTACCTGCTGCTGTGCTGGAGCGCCATCTACTTCGGGATCAAGTACTACCTGTCGCTGCAGGAGCAGCAACAGGCGACCTTGCGCGCCGCGGCACTGGCCCAGGAAGCCCAACTCAAGATGCTGCGCTACCAGCTCAACCCGCACTTCCTGTTCAACACGCTGAACGCCATCTCCACGCTGATCCTCGACAGCGAGAACCGTACCGCGAACCAGGCGGTGATGCGGCTGTCGGAGTTCCTGCGCTACACGCTCGACCAGGACCCGATGAAGAAGGTCACGTTGCGGCAGGAGATCGAGGCGATGAACCTGTACCTCACCACGGAGAAGCTGCGCTTCGGCGAACGCCTGCGGCTGGAATTCGCGGTGGAAGAGCGCGCGCTCGAGGCGCTGGTGCCCAGCCTGCTGCTGCAGCCGCTGATCGAGAACGCCGTGAAGTTCGCGGTGTCGCCTTCCGAGAAGGGAGGTCTCGTGCGCGTCGAGGGCCGCGCGCGCGGCTCCATGCTCGAGCTGGTGGTCTCCGACGATGGTCCGGGACTGCACGCCGGCGCCGCCCCGGGAGTGGGACGCGGCGTGGGTTTGCGCAACACGCGCGAGCGGCTGGCCGTGCTGTACACCGATAATCATCGATTCGCCACGCTGGACAACAAGCCGGGCCTGCGCATCGAGGTCGGCCTGCCGCTGGAAATGGCGGCTGACTGATCGCCTGGCAATGGACATGATCAACCAACGAAAACTGCGCACGCTGCTGGTCGATGACGAAGCGCTTTCGCGCCGCGGCCTCGAGCTGCGGCTGCGCATGGCGGCCGATGTCGAGATCATCGGTCACTGCACCAACGGACGCGAGGCGCTCAACGCCATTCGCGATCACAAGCCCGACCTGGTGTTCCTGGACATCCAGATGCCCGGACTTTCCGGTTTCGACGTGCTGGCCGAGCTGCAGCCACACGAGCTGCCGATGGTCGTGTTCGTGACGGCGTATGACCGCTTCGCGGTGCAGGCCTTCGAAGCGCGCGCCATCGACTACGTGCTGAAGCCCGTGGACGACGAGCGGCTGGCCGCCACGCTGAACCACGTGCGCGAGCTGACCGAACAACGTGCCGCCGTGGCGGAGCGCAACCAGCTGGTCCACCTGCTGGCCGAGCTGCGCGGCAGCGGCGAGATCGAAGCCGACGAACCCCGTAACGTGCAGCCGCAGGTGCCCAGCTGGCTGCCGATCCGCAATGGACGCGAGACCGTGCGGGTTCCCGTGCATTCCATCGAGTGGGTGGACGCGGCCGGCGACTATCTATGCATCCATGCCGATGGCCATACGCACATCCTGCGCGCGACCATGCGAGAGATGGAGAACCTGCTGGATCCACGGCTGTTCCAGCGCGTACACCGCTCCACCATCGTGAACCTGACGCGCGTGAAATCGCTGCGCGCACACATGAACGGCGAATATTTCCTGCGGCTGGAAGGCGGGCAGGAACTGAAGCTGTCGCGCACCTACCGCGACAAGGTCGAATACTTCCTCAAGCGTCCACGGGCGCACTGACTAGTCGAATTCGACGCCGATGTCGGCGAGCCACGCCGCGAAGCAGGCTTCGCAGGTGCAGGCGCCCGAATGGGGTTCGCGCGCCGGCGCTTCCGGAATGGAGGCCCACGTCAGCCTGCCGTTCACCCAGAAAGCCGTGGCGAGCGGAGCAGACTTGGGCGCCTGCGCGGTGTCATCCACCACACCCTTGTCCCGGATTTTTCGCGATGCCGCGGACCGCGCCATCAGAGCAGCTGAACCTTCACGGCCTGGCCGGGTTCCAGACGCTCGCCGCCGCGTACCACCACGCGGTCGCCAGCCTGCAGCAGGCCATCGATCTGCACATGATTGGCGTAACCCGGGCCGATATTCACGGCGACGCGCTCGGCGGTGTTGTCGGAATTCACTCGCATCACGTAGCTGGCTCCTTGCCGCAGGATTACCGCGTCGCGCGGCACGGTGACCACCGCCTTCAAACTCTGCGGCGCGATTTCCACGCGCACCGGCGCGCCCACGCGCCAGCTTCGATCCGCGAGGGCGATGCGAAGTTCCACCATTCGCGAACGTTCGTCGCCTACCGGAATGACGGCCCGCACCGTTCCCGAACCCTTTCGGTCACCGTCGACCAGTTGGGCGATGGCGCCCGCATTGACGGTGTCGGCCGTGGTCATCGGCGCGCGGGCGACCACTTCGAGATCGCGGTCGTTCACCAGCCGCAGCAGCGGCGTGCCGCCCGCGACGAATTCACCGGACTGCTGCAACCGTTCGGCGACCACGCCATCGAAGGGCGCACGCACCGTGGCCCGGTTGAGGTCCAGGCGCGCGCGATCGCGCGCAACCCGTGCCTGCTCGACATCCTGCTCCGCCATGCGCTCGCGTGAGAACGCTTCATCGAGCTGACTTTGCGAGACCACGTCGTTGCCCAGTGTCTGCAACCGCTTGCTCTGCGTATTCAGCAGCTGCAATTGGGCCTCGAGCCGTTTGACCGCCGCTTCGTTGTCGCGCAGCGCCAGTGCCAGCCGTTCACCGTCGATACGCGCGATGACTTCGCCGCGCTTGACGTTCACGCCGGGCTCGGCGACCCAGGCCAGCGTGCCGCCGACCTCACCGGAGATGCGCGCGTCATTGCGGCTGACGACGGTGCCCGTGGCCTGAAGGCTGGCGCCCAGCTTTTCCGAGCGCGCGGTGGTGACGACCACTGGCACGGGCGGCGGTCCATCGGCCGCGAACGATGCGCCCGCCAGGAAGGTAGCGCAGGCGGCCAGCAGTCCCGCGGGCGCGCCCGAATGCAAGACTCGATGCTTCATAAGGCTTCCATGGGTTTGAGTGGGACGGCCGCCTCGCTGCGGGTCGCGGGTTTCTCGATGAGCCGCAGCAACGTGGGCAAGAGCACCAGCGTGAACACCGAGTTCACCGCCATGCCGCCGACCAGCACGGTGCCGAGGCCGCGATACAGCGCGCTACCGGGCCCGGGCACGAGCACCAGCGGCAACATGCCGAACAGAGTAGTTAGCGTGGTCAGCATGATGGGCCGCGTGCGCGTGGCCAGCGCCGACTCCACCGCGGCGCGCACCGACGCGCCTTCGCGCATCTCGCTGCGTGCCTGGTCCACCAGCAGGATGGCGTTGTTCACCACCAGGCCCATCAGAACGACGAAGCCCACCATGGTCAGCAGATCCAGAGTCTGGGGCGTGAAGAGGCGCAGGATCACCAGCGCCAGCACACCGCCGAAACTCGCCAGCGGGATGGTGAGGATGACGTACATGCTGTCCTTGACCGAGCGGAACAACGCGGCCAGCAGCAGGAACAGCGCGATCAGCGCGATGGCGAGGTTCTGCGCCATGTTGCCCAGCGCCTCGCGCAGGCTGCCGGCATTGCCCTCGTAGCGGATGGACCCATCGGCTGGCAGCTGCGAGCGCAATTCGGGCTCCACCTCGCGCTTGAGGAACTCGACGGCGTCGCCCAGGGACATGTCGCGCGGCGGGCTCACGTTCAGGCCGATGGTGCGGCGACCGTCGACGCGGCGCAGCCCGCCGGCGCCTACCGTGGATTCCACCTGCACGAGTTCGCCGAGAGGCATCACGTTGCCCGCGGGCGTGGCCACCGGCGTCGAGGCCAATTGCTCGGGTGAATCCCACTTGCTGGCGCGCAGGATCATGTCGAGGCGGCGTTCGCCATCGAAGTACTCGCCGACGAACATGCCGTCACCGAGCGCGCGCACCACGGTGCCGATATCGCCGCGCGACCAGCCCACCTCGTTGAGGCGGCGGTCGTAGGGATTCAGCCGCAGCTCGGGGTCGGCCATCTCCAGGTCCTGGAATGCCTGCACCTGCGCGCCGGGCATCTTCTGCTGAATCAGCTTTTCCGCGGCGCGCGCAGCCACCAGCAATTGCTCGAAGTTGGTGGCCTGCAGCTGGAAGTCGATGTTGCGGCCATCGCCGAAGCCGCCGAACAGGTTGCCCTGCGAGGCGAACGACTGCACGTCCGGGAACCCCGCGAGCACGGTTTCGTTCACCAGCGTGTTGAGTTCGTCGATGTGGTCCGGGTCCAGCGGACGCACGCCGATGTTGGTGCCGAAGGGCCCGGCCAGCACGTAGTAGTTCTTGAGCCTGGGCTCCTTTTCGCCCGCCATGTACGGCGCCAGGCGATCGGCGACGGGCTTCACGAATTCGTTCTCGATGGTGTCGATATTGGTGCCGGGCGGAAGCTGGATGAAGCCATCGATGGCGTCGCGCTTGACGGGCGGTAGATAGTCGAGCGGCGGCAGCAGCACCCACGTGAGTACGATGGGCGCGAGGAACAGCACGGCGACCGTCGCATGACGGCGCCGGCTCGAGTCCGTCCAGGCGACGATGCGGCGCGCCACGGCCGCGTACCGCTCATTCGACCCCTTGTGGATGTTCTCGGCGTCCAGCCAGCGCGAAGCCGCCAGCGGCAGCACCGTCACGGCCACGATGAGCGAGGCGATCACCGCGATCGAGATGGTGAGCGCCAGGTCGGCGAACAGCTGCGACACCGCATCCTGCATGAACACGATGGGGAGAAAGACGATGACCGCGGTGACCGTCGACGCCAGCAGCGCCGGCCATACCTGTTTGGCGCCCGCGAGCGTGGCGTCGATGCGGTTGAGCCCGCGCTCGCGCTGCTGCGCGATGGCCTCGAGCATGACGATGGCTGTATCCAGCGATTGGCCGACGCCGAAGGCCAGGCCGGCGAGCGAGATCACGTTCAGCGTGCGGTCGAACACGTACAGCATCACCAGCGTGACGGTGAGGCAGATGGGGATGGACAGGCCCACCAGCAACGTCGCGCGGCGGTCCCTCACGAAGTACCAGAGCACGGCCACCGCCAGCAGGATGCCGGCGAACAGATTGCCGGTGACCATGTCGATGGCCTGGTTGATGAAAACGGCAGGATCGAAGGATTGTGCGATCGAGAGGCCCAGCTTCTTCAGGTCATCCTCGCGCATGAGCTCGATCTCGGCCTTCACCGCCGTCAGCGTGTCGAGCACGTTGGCGTCCGGCTCGCGCATGATCTGGATGCCGATGGCCGGGTTGCCGTTCTGCATGGCGAGGTTGGTGCGGTCGCCGCGCCGCACCTGGACGGTGGCGACATCACCCAGCCGCACCGGGCGGCCGTCGCGCCATTCCAGCACCAGGTCTTCGAACTGGTCGATGGCGTAGCGCCCCGCGAAGCGCACCGTGTACTGCCGCCGTCCGATGTCGACGAAGCCGCCCGAGATGTCGTCGGCGTTGCCGGCCACCTGCGCAATGCGCGGGATCTGGATGCCGAGTTCGGCGGCGCGTGCCGGGTCGAACACGATCTGCAGTTCCTCGTCCGCGCCGAAGTTGATGCGCACGTTCGAGACGCCGGGGATGGGTTCGACCCGGTTGCGGAAGATCTCCTCGATCTGGCGGCGATAGTTGTCGATGGGGCCGGGCGTCCCGGGCAGCAGCTGCACGAAGAACCAGGACAGCGTGTTGTTGGGGCCGTTGCCGCCGTCCTCGCCTAGCGAAATCTGTGGAGCCTGCGCATCGCGGGGCAATGGCGGCAGCTGGTTCATGCGGCTGATGACTTCCAGCATCGTCGCCTGCATGTCCGTGCCCACGGCGAACTGCAGGTTGACGAACGCGCTGCCCGCATTGGCGAAGGCGTTCAGCGACCGCAACCCGCGGATGCCCTGCAGCGCGCGCTCCTGCGGCTCGATGATCTCGGATTCGATCTCGGTGGGCGCGGCCGCGCGCCACTGCGTGAAAATCGAAATGACCGGCTCTTCGATGTTCGGGAAGAGCTGGATGGGTAGTTTGACCAGGGCGAATACGCCCAGCAGCGCCACCATGAGGATGGCCACCAGCACGCCCGCCGGGTTCCGAAGCGAAGTCTCGGTGAGGTTCATCCCTGCTGCCCTGCACGCCAGAATTGGCGCCACGATAAGGGCTTGGATGCAGCGGGTGCGCCTGGGTTTACTCGCCTCGGCGCGGCCCTGGAACGGTTGGGCGAGGGTGGCATGGTGCCGGGTGGGGAAAGTGGGGAAAGCCGCTTTCCCCACTTTCCCCACCCGGCACCATGAAGCTACCAGCTGTACCGCACGCGATATCGCATGACGGTCTCGCCATCCTTCGGCACCTTCACGGGGATGTGGATGGTGCGCGAATCCTGCTTCTCGAAGTTGTGGGTCTTGGTGAGGATCTTCCAGTTGCTCCACCGGTAAAGATTTTCTTTCACGATGACGTCCACCGGCTGCGACTTGTGGTTGCGCAGCTTCACTTCGATTTCCTCTTCGATCCACTTCGCGTTGGTGTCCACCGAGAAGTTGACCTGGCGGCGTTCACCCACGACGTCGAACGCCGAGCCCAATTTCACGCGCACCTGCTCGTCCTTGGGCGTGTGGTCGATCTTGTCCTCGCCGATGAACTCGAGGCTGTCGTCGGCCTTGTCGATCTGCGACACGCGCAACCGGCCCGCCGGCAGCGGTACACCGAGCCCGAACGCCTTGTCATTCTTGAACTCGAGGTATACGTCCACCTTCTTGTTGGTCGCGATACCGAGATTGCGGTCCGTGTAGGGCGCGGTGGAGTCGAAAGACATCGGCGCGCCGTAATAAACCAATACCTTCTTCGCGGGTATGCGCTTGGCCTGGTCGAACAGCTCGATCTGCTTGGTGGAGTTGTTGGGCAAGGTCGTCGGCCGGCCGAGCGTGTACAGGTGGAACTCGAAGAAGTCCTTCTGCACGAAGCCCGCCGCCTGTGGCGCCGCCGCGGCCATTTCCATGACGTCACGACGGAACATCCGATTGTCCATCTCCGGCTGTACGCGATGCACGTCGCCCGCGATGAGCTTGAGCTTGGCGTCCGAAAAGGTGGCGCCCGACTGATTGATGATGCTCACCCACGCGGAAAGATCGAGCAGTCCGGAATTCGCGTCCGCGCCCTCGTTGAAAATGAGGTTGTAGTCCGCCCACCAGGTGATGCCGCCGGTCTGATAGGTGACACGCGTCTTGTGCTTGCCCCCGCCCGGTGAGTGGATATCCCAGATCAGCGTGGGCCGCGTATTGAGGCCGCCGGGCAGATCCGGAAACTTCACCGACGAGTACGACGGCAGCGAGTAGATGGAGCCATCCTTGTCGCGCAGTACGATGCCATCGGTGGCGGAGAGCAGCGTGCCGGTGATGGGTTGCACCGAGTTGCCCACGTTCTTGTCGACCGTGATCTGCCGGTCGATGAACTTGAGCAGCAGCTTCTGCGTGCTCACCAGGTCGAACTGGAAGTTCTGTTCGAGCACGCGCGTGGCCGCGTCGGTGAGCGACGAGAACGTCACCGTCGTGGGATCGATGAGCGCGGCGACGTCGGTGAACGACAACTGCGAGCGGCCTTGCTTGATCTGCACGTCGCGGTCATCGCGCACCAGCGCATAACCCGGTACCGAGTTGGCGGGCGGCGAGCCCTGCCCTGGCAAGGGCCGGTAGAACTCCGGCGGAATCGCGCCCGGCTGCGCCGAGCTGTAGATGGTCACGGCGGTCTCCCCGGCGGCGGCGACCGCGGTGGCCAGGCCCAGGCAGGCGGAGGCGGCAGCGGCGGCCAGGTGGCGGTATCCAGAACTCATTCGATTACCTCGTTCGTAGCTTCAATTTGGACGTTTGCGCTGCGGCATGGGTTCCGGGCGATCGGCACCATCAAACTGCGAACCACGTCGCAGGGGTGCCAGGAACCCATGCCGGGAATGTGAAGCGGCACAACGGCCCCCGGACATAACCATCGCAGCATACGCGCGTGCGATCCTGCAGGAGCTATGGCGGATTCCGGCCCGAATGGCGCTTGGCGTTCCTTCGGCGAATCCGGTCTGTTGTGTCGAAAGTGCGAGAAGTCGAGCCAAGATGGAAGCCACGAATCGTAGTGAATCCTCTGGTGTGAACCCGACGCCCGGCATCGGTACGCCCGCGAATCCGGGCTTGTCGCTGCCATCGCCTGTGGTTCCGATGGATCGTGAATTCATCATCAAGAACCAGATCATCGAGCGCTACCTCGCCGGCCGCCTGCCGCCCAAGGGCGTCACCGATTTCGAAAAGCTGATCCGATCGCGTCCGCAGCTCATCGACGAGCTCGGGCTGGCCGACAAGGTCAACGCGGGTCTGCGTCTGTTGGACGCGGCCGGGGTGGCCGAACCTTGGACGGAAAAGCCAAAAAAATTCTGGGAGAAGCCGGCTTTCAGCCTGGGCGCCGCCGCGGTGGCAGCGGTCGCTCTCATCGTGTGCGCCGTGCTGGCCATGCAGGTTTCGGCCCGCAATACCACCATCGCCCGGCAGGCGCAGGAGAACATCGACCGGCCGATCGCGCCGTCGACGCTCAAGCGCACGATTGTCGTGAATCCCGCGCGCAATGGTCCGCCGTCCGGATCGACGCTCACCATACGGCACGGCGAGTTCGCGGAAATGAAGGTGGATCTCTCCTGGGCGCGTAATTCCGCGTTTCGTGTGTCGTTCGACCGCGTCGATCAAGGCCGCGTGGCGGTCATCGACTCGATGGAAAAGGATTCGAACGGCCACCTGAGACTGTCATTGAATGCAGGGGCTTTTGGCCCCGGCAACTATCTGGTGACCATCGAAGGGCTCACGATGCGCCGCGAGGCCATTCCGGTGGCCTGGTTCAAGGTAGCCGTTGCCCGCTGACCGGCCCTAGGGCCGCACTTCAACCCTGTCGATGACCCTGGGCGCGCTCGCGCGCGCGTCCACGGATTCCTGCGTGGCCTCGCCGTTGCGGGTCGCGGCGCGCCAGCGTCGCGGCACACGGTCCAATGCGATCGCGAAAATGGTCAGCACGCCGTCCGCATCGATGCGCAGGCGAAGCCAATGCTTGTAATCGGCGATGCGCAATGCCGAGAACGCCTCGTTGTTGTGGCGGCCGAAGACGCGGATCGAGACGAATAGATAGACGCCCAGGATGAACGCCCCCACCGGCCCGCCGAGCGTGAAGGTGATGACGCCCGACAGCAGCAGCTGGCTGATGGTGCCGTAGCCCAGGTCGAATCCGCGCGTCGTCAGCAACAACGCCAGCCAGCCCACCATGAAAGCCGCGGCCAGGTGCATGACCGCGTGAAACGCGCCACCGAGGATGCGCCACGATCGCACGTGCGTGTCGGTGAAGAAAATGAAACCACCGACAATGGCCACCAGCCACATGCCGTTCAGCGGGTCACGAATGGACGCGAGAATCGCGGCCTGCCAGGCAGTGGGCAGATCGATGACGTCGGCGGCTTCCAGGCTGGCCGACGCCAGCCAAGCTGACATCGCGTACAGGAACGCGTACAGCCAGCCGGACTTGGGGTTCAGCAGCGGGAACAGGAAATTGCGCCACGAAAGCCGCGCGGAAGTCTTTTCGTCGGGATAGGCCGCGCGCTGAACGAATCCATTGCGCAGCATCCGCGTCTTCGGCGCATGCGTGGGATGCAGGAAGGCGCCCCCGCCGCCGGCCGTGATCTTCTGCACGCCTTCGGCATTCTCGTGGCGCTTGTAGAAATGCAGGTCGCCCGTGAGGAATACACGCGCCTGGCGCTTGAACACCTGCTCCTCGAGGAAGCGCGTGCTCGACCGCTCGTCATAACTGCTGTGCTGTGGATAGGCGTCCTCGAGAATCCACCGCGGCTCGGGTACGCAGAAGATCAGCCGCGCCCCGGCATCCATGCGTTCCGCGACTTTCTGGAAGTACTGCACCTGGGGTTCGTCGAGATCGGCGCCCAGCTGCAGGTCGATGGCCAGCAGCCACCAGTTGGCGGGTAGTTTGAGGGCGAAGTAGCTGCGGGTCTGCTTCGTGGCGCAACCGGCGAAGCCACGCTCGGGCCGGCAGAAGGTGCGCGAAAACGCCACGAGGCTGTCGTACCAGTCGTGGTTGCCCGGAATCGCGTACAGGTCGGGACGAGCGCGGCCGGCGAACGCCAGCCGGTACGGCGTCTCCGTGCGCACTTCGTATTCGTTGCGCGAGGGATAGGGATAGACCTCGTCCCCGCCGAAGACCAGCACCTTGCCGGAATGCGTGGTTTCCAGCCGCCCTTCGTGCTCGAGCTTCAGTTCGGGCCGCGCGATGGCATCCGCCACCGCGTAGGTGGCATTCCATCCATCGCCGATGTCGGCGGCGTAATCCAGCCAGAAATCGCCTTCTGCCGGCGTCACCGACTGCGAATAGTCGAACTCGCTCTGCGGCTGGCTGGCCAGTGCCTCGATGAGCCGCGTGTCGGAGTGACGGCCGAAGACATTGGCGATGGCGACCTTGTACCCCGAATGCGCGAGGACCCGCGGGTCGTACCACCCGACCATGGAACGCTTGCGCGGCCCATTTTCATTCGCCATCAGGCACCTCGAAGCGTGAGCAGAGGCGGCTGGTTGACCACGGATCGGGTGGCCAGCCAGCCTGCGACGCACACCAACAAACCTCCACCCACGAGTCCGTAGAACCAGACCCAGGGATCGAATTCGTAAGGAATCTGCAGCACCTTGCGCGCGATGTACATGCCGGCGATGGAGGCGCCCGTCGCGGCCAACGTGCCGGAGAGCACGCCCAGCATCGCGAATTCGGACAGCAGGCCCTTGAGCACCGTGCCCCGGCGCGCACCCAGTGTGCGCAACATGGCGCTTTCGTAGCGGCGCTCGTCGCGGCTGGCCTGCACCGCCGCGATGAGCACCACGAGGCCGGCCATCAGCGTGAACAGGAAGACGCTCTGCACCGCGGCCAGCGCCTTGTCGATGACCGAGCGCACCTGCGCCAGCAGATCGTCCACGTTGAACACCGACACGCTGGGAAAACGCCGCACCAGGTCGCCGATGGTCTTCGGGTTGCGCGCGTCCATGTGCACGGCCGTCATGTACGTGCCTTGCGTGCCGTCGAGCAGGCCGGGCGCGAAGATGAGGAAGAAGTTGGGCTGGAAGCTGTCCCACTTCACCTTGCGCACGCTCGAAACCGCGGCCGTCTGCGTCTCTCCGGCGACGTCGAACGTGAGCGTGTCGCCGAGCTTGAGCTTGAGTTCCTCGAAGTACTCCGTGGACACCGAGACCAGCGGCTTGCCGGCGTCTTCGGCGGAGAACCACTTGCCGGCCGTGATCTCGTTGTCGCGGTTGAGCTCGCCACTCCAGGTGATGTTCTGGTCGCGGTTCGCGAAGCCACGGCCGCGCTGCGTCTCGAACTGGATGTCCTCGACCGCCTTGCCGTTGATGTGCGTCATGCGCGCGCGAACCATTGGACGCACGCGCACCTCTTCGGCGCCGCGTTCCTCGAGGAACGTGGCGAATTCCCGGCTCTCGTCGGACGGGATGTTGATGAAGAAGAAGTTGGGCGTGTCGGCCGGCAGGCTGCGGCGCCAGTCGCCCAGCAGATCGTTGCGCACCACGGTGAGCACCAGCAGCATCATGATGCCCAGCGCGAACGCGGACAGCTGCACGATGCTCTCGGTGCGGCGCCGCCCGAGGTTGGCGATGCCATAGCGCCAGGAGACACCGACGCCGCCGCGCAGGCGGGTAGTTAGCTTGACCAGCAGCCACCCGGCCACGGCGACCACCAGCACGAATGCCGCAAGCCCGACTGTGAATGCCGCGAACACCTTCACGTCGCGCATCACCCACCAGATCAGGAAGGCGATGGCCAGCACCGCGGGGCCGAAGGCGAGGATGACCATGGGCGGCGGCGGACCCACGTCCCGGCGAAGCACTCGCAAGGCGGGCGTGCGCGAGAGCTGCAGCAGCGGCGGCAGCGCGCAGCCGCCCAGCACGGCGATGGCGGTGAGGAAGCCCACACCCAGCGGTGCCAGGCCCGGCGGCGGCAGGTCGCCACGCAACCAGCCCGAAAGAAGCTGGACCAGCCAGGATTGAGTCACGAAGCCGATCAGCGAGCCGAGGATCGCGGCCGAGAGGCCAATCACCACCAGCTGCGAGAGGCTGACGGTGAGGACGAAGCCGCGCGTGGCGCCGAGCGTCTTCAACAGCGCCACCGAGTCGAGATGGCGCTGCACGTAACGGCGCGCCGCCATGGCCACCGCGATGGCGCACAGGAGCACCGCCACCAGGCTCGCGATACGAAGGAAACGCGCCGAGCGATCGATGGCGGATTTGATCTGCGGCGCCGAGTCCTCGACGTCTTCGATTTCCTCATTGGGTTTCTTGTTGGTCTCGAGCCATTTCTTGAAATCGGCAATTTCGCTTCGTTCGCCCGCGAACAATTGCGCGCGCCGCAGACGGCTTCCGGGCTGGATGAGGTCGGTGGCAGGCAGGTCTTCCTCGTTCATGACGAGGCTGGGCGCCAGCTCGAGAAAAGTGGCGCCCTGATCCGGACGGCTGATCAGGATGCGTGAGACCCGGAAGGTCGACGCGCCGATGTTGAGCTGCGTGCCCACGTTCGCGCCCAGCGCCGCGGCCAGGCGCGACTCCGGCCACACCTCGCCGCGCGCGGGGATGCCTGTGGCGAACTCGGGGTTGCCGAAGGGCTGATCGGACAGCTTTACCTGGCCGCGCAGCGGATATTCCGCCGAGACGGCGCGCAACGAACTCAGCTGACTCGCGTCCCCATTGAAAACGACGCTGAACAGGCCGGTTTTCCGCGCCGTCCGCAGGCCGCGGCGTTTGGCTTCGTCGACGGCCTTGTCATCCATCACCTGGCCCGACTCGAGCACCACGTCGGCGGCGAGCACCTCGCCCGCCTGGTTGTCCACGGCGATGCCGATGCGGTCCACCAGGAAGCCCACGCCCGTGAGCGCCGATACCGCGACCGTGATCGCCAGCACCAGCACGCCCAGCTCGCCGGATTTCCATTCGCGCATCAGCATGCGCATTGCCAGGGCCAGTGCTTTCATGGCGCTACTTGAGCATTCCCGAGTCCATCTGCAGCAGGCGCCCGCAACGCGCGGCTACCGCGCGGTCGTGGGTCACCAGCACCAGCGTGGTAAGCGATTGCGAGTTCAGATCGAACAACAGGGAGACGATTTTCTCACCGGTGTTGGTGTCGAGATTTCCCGTGGGTTCGTCCGCGAACAGCACGGCCGGCCTGGTGACGAAGGCGCGCGCCAGCGCCACGCGCTGCTGCTCGCCGCCTGACAGTTGGCGTGGGTAGTGACCCGTGCGCTGCGCAAGGCCCACGCGGCCCAGGGTTTCCTGGGCGGCGGCGCGAGCGTCGCGGCGCCCGGCCAGTTCCAGCGGAAGCATCACGTTTTCCAGCGCCGTCAACGACGGCACCAGGTGGAAGGACTGAAAGACGAATCCGACCCGCTCGGCCCGCAACCGCGCCCGCCCGTCCTCGTCCAAAGCCGTAAGATCCGCGCCGGCCAGTGTCACCCGGCCCGAGGTGGGTGAGTCGAGCCCGGCCAGCAGCGCCAACAACGTGGATTTTCCGGCGCCGGATGCACCGACAATGGCAACTGATTCACCCGCGGCGATGTCCAACGACACATCGTTCACGATGGTCAGCATGCCTTCGGGACTGGTAACCTTTTTTGTGAGGCTTTCGGCTTTGAGTACGCTCATCAGAATCCTGTTGATTGGGCTCGTGTCTGCGCTGACGCTGGCGACGCCCGCCGGCGCGCAAGGCGCCAGGACCCGCACCATAGTCGTGCTCGGCGACAGTCTGAGCGCCGGCTACGGCATCAAGGTGCAGGAGGGCTGGGTCAGCCTGCTTTCGCAGCGACTTGCCGCTGAAGGGTACGGTTACAAGGTGGTCAATGCCAGCGTGACCGGCGAAACCACCCAGGGTGGCGTCAGCCGCCTGCCTCGCGTGCTGGAGTTACACAAACCCGAGATTGTGATAGTCGAGCTCGGCGGCAACGACGGCCTTCGCGGCCTGCCGCTGGCGGCCAGCCGGCAGAATCTGCAGCGCACGCTCACCCTCGCGCGCGAGGCGCGCGCCAAGGTGCTGCTGGTCGGAATGATGATCCCGCCTAACTACGGCGCCCGGTACGCGCAGGAATTCCGCGAGCTGTTCGGCGAACTCGCCAAGGCCAACTCGATTCCCCTCGTCCCCTTCCTGCTCGACGAGGTCGCGCTCAAGCCCGAACTCATGCAGGACGACGGCATCCATCCCAATGCCAAGGGCCAGCCCAGGATGCTCGAGAATCTCTGGCCCGGCCTCAAACCTCTGCTAGTTGCTCCCGGCAAACCCGCAGGCTAGCCTGCGGGAAGAACAAGAGGGGTCTCCGTGGAAAAGCATTGGCTCAAGTCGTATCCGCCCGGCGTCCGCCCCGAAATCAACATAAATGAATACCCCTCGCTCAAGGAGATGATCGAGCGCGGGCTCGCGATCCACGCGGTGCGCGATGCGTACGTGAACATGGGCAAGGCCCTCACCTACGGCGAGCTCGACATTCTTTCGGCGCAGTTCGGCGCCTTCCTGCAGACCAGCTGCGGGCTCAAGAAGGGCGACCGTGTCGCCATCATGATGCCCAATTGCCTGCAGTACCCCATCGCCGTGCACGGCGCGCTGCGGGCCGGGCTGACCGTGGTCAACACGAACCCGTTGTACACCGCGCGCGAGCTGGAGCATCAGCTGAGCGACTCCGGCGCCACCACCATCGTCATCCTCGAGAACTTCGCGCATGTGCTGCAGGAAGTTCTGGCGCACACGCCCATCAAGCACATCGTGCTGACCAGCGTCGGCGAGATGCTGGGCTTCCCCAAGGGACTGATCGTCGACCTGGTCGTGCGCCACAAGCGCAAACAGGTCAAGCCTTACAACCTGCCGGGTGCAAAGCGGTTCAAGCAGGCGCTCGAGGAAGGCGGCAAGGTGCGGCTACAGCCCGTGAAGCTCGGGCACGATGACATCGCGTTCCTGCAATACACCGGCGGCACCACCGGAGTTGCCAAGGGCGCCATGCTCACTCACGGCAACATGGTGGCGAATGTATTACAGGCGCAGGAGTGGATAGACCCGTCATTCCCGCGCGAGCCGCAGACGCTGATCACGGCGTTACCGCTGTATCACATCTTCGCGTTGACGGCTAACTGCCTGCTGTTCGTGGTGCTTGGCTGGCGAAACATCCTCATCACCAATCCGCGTGATTTCCCTTCGTTCGTCGCCGAGCTCAAGAAATACAAGTTCACGTTCATCAGCGGCGTGAATACCTTGTTCAATGCGCTGTTGCATACACCCGGATTCGACAAGGTCGACTTCAGCGAACTCAAGGTGACACTGGGCGGCGGCATGGCCGTGCAGGAAGCCGTGGCCAAGCGATGGAAGGAAGTTACCGGGAAGATCCTGACGCAGGCATGGGGACTCACGGAGACTTCACCCGCGGCGTGCATCAACAAGCCTGGCGTGGACTTCAATGGTTCCATCGGCCTGCCTATTCCGTCGACCGAGATCAGCATCCGCGACGATGACGGCAATGAGCTGGGCATCAACGCGGTGGGCGAGATCTGCGTGCGCGGGCCACAGGTGATGGCCGGGTATTGGAATCGTCCGGATGAAACCGCGCAGGTGATGATAGGCAAGGACTGGCTGCGCACCGGCGACATCGGGCGCATCGACGAGGAAGGGCTCGTCTACATCGAAGACCGGAAGAAGGACATGATCCTGGTGTCCGGATTCAACGTGTATCCGAATGAGGTGGAGAGTGTCGCCGTGACGCATCCTGGCGTTCTCGAAGCCGCGGCGATCGCGCAGCCGGACGAGAAGTCAGGCGAGGTGGTTGCGTTGTTCGTGGTGAAGAAGAATCAGAGCCTGACGGAACAGGAGTTGATCGAGCATTGCAAGAAGTCGCTGACGGGGTACAAGGTGCCGAAGCACGTGTATTTCCGAAATGATTTGCCGAAGACGAATGTGGGGAAGATTTTGCGGAGGGCGTTGAGGGAGGAGTTGCCTA
>JAQSWD010000132.1 GCA_029266835.1 Steroidobacteraceae bacterium | reverse complement strand
ACGCCGCTGGGCACGGTTTCGCATACGGGCGTTGGTGGCCTCACGCTGGGTGGAGGTTTCGGGCGCCTCGCGCGCAGGCTGGGCCTCGCCATCGACAATCTCGAGTCCGTGGATCTCATCAGCGCCGACGGCCAGCTCCACCATGCCAGCGCCAGCGAGAACGCCGACCTTTTCTGGGCCGTGCGCGGTGGTGGCGGCAACTTCGGCATCGTCACCCGCTTCGAGTTCAGACTGCATCCCTTCGATGGCAAGGTGATCGCGGGCGGCATCAGCTTTCCCATCGCACGTGCCCGCGACGCGCTGACCATGTACGCCGACTACGCCGCCAGCGCGCCCGACGAGTTGTACCTCGACCCAGCACTGGTAATTCCGCCGGGTGGACGCGAGGGCAATATCTACCTCGAAGTGTGCTACTCGGGCACGCCTGACAAACTCGACGCCGCGCTCGCCCCGATCCGCAAGCTCGGCACGCCGGCGAGTGAAGATCTTCGCGCCATGGAATACGTCGAAGCGCAGCGCGCCAACGACACCGGCGACAACCGCGCCATCGCCAGCTACCTGAAAGGCGGGTTCGTGTCGAAGTTTTCGCCGGAGCTGCCGCGCGCGATCGTCGAACACATCGTTGGCGACCCGAACCGGACCACCATCCTCTTCTTCCAGCATTGCGGCGGCGCCGCCGGCCGCGTCGCGGAGAACGCCACCGCCTTCGCGCAACGTGACTGCGTCGCCAACATGATGGCCGTCACCGCCTGGCGCGCCGGTGCTGAGCCCGCCGCGCACATCGAGTCCACGCGCAAATACTGGGCCGCGCTCGAGCCGTACACGCGCGGGTTCTACGTGAACGACCTGGCGCGCGAAGTGACCTCGGCGGAGATCAACGCGAATTTCCGCGGCAATTATCCGCGGCTGGTGCAGGTGAAGAAGAAGTACGACCCCACCAACCTGTTCCGGTTGAATGCCAACGTGAAGCCAGGCTGAAGACCCGGCGGCTCAGTCGATACTGGCGGCAAGCCTGCGCAGGACTCCGCGCGGGTCCGTGTCGATGGTGTCTCCATGCGACATCACGATGCGACGCAGATCGTCGCGCTCCGCCCAGCGCCTGAACTGTTGCGCCACCTCGGTCTTGTGTTTACCCAGTGCGAGCTTTACCGGCCCCGGCACCTGCGGATCGTCGCCGGCGAACCCCATGACCCTGAGCAACCAGCCGCCGATACCGCTCTCGCCGTGGATGTCGCCGATGAGATCGTTGACGATGAGGGTCAGGCCATCTTCCCCGTGGACTTCCAGCGCGGAGTCCCCCGCGATTTCGACGTAACGCACGGTTGGATCGCCGAAGTCCGGCGTGCTGGTGTCGATGCGCACGACCTCGCCGATCTTCTCCGCCCCCGCGCGAGGCGCGACGACTGTGATTCCGGGGTATCGGCGCAAGTAGCTGGGCGCATCCAGGCGATGCCTCTCGCTGGGCACCACCAGGAAGGCCGGCCGCCCGAATGCTTCGAGTTCCGCCATGCCGGCCTCATTCAGCGCGATGGCGCTGAAAATGACCAGGCCCGTTGTCGAACGGACCACCGACATGCGCCGCGGCAGTTCGAGCAAGGGCATCTTCAAGTCGCCGACGACGGTGAGAATGCGGTCGTTCAGACGCGTGAGCTTGCCATGTGGCAACACGGTCCATTCTTTGTGAGGTGCGGTCATGGGCGCATGAAACCGCAACTCCGCCTGGCTCCGCAGTCCGCTTTCACGCCAAGTCCTGTCGGAATCCGGCCAGACGCTCGACTACCGGCTTTCCGTAGTGACGCTATGAACTCGCGGCGCTTTGCGTTTCAATCGCCCGACTTTGGTCACCCGAAGGGGGCGTCGTGAAAAATCTGTGGGTGGCCCTGGCCGCGTGGTTCGTGTTCAGCGCCGCGGCCAGCGAGCCCGGCGCGGGAATCGAGGCGTATCGCAACATCCCTCTATGGGAACCCGGCCAGGTGCCCGGTGCCATCGGCGATGGGCCACTCGACGCGCCATTCCTCACCGTGTTCGCGCCACGTACCGGCCAGGCGAACGGCAGCGCCGTCATCGTCGCGCCGGGCGGCGGCAACATCATGATGATGTATGGCAGCGAAGGCGCCGACGCCGCCGAAGTCCTCAACGACTGGGGCGTCACGGCGTTCGTGCTCACCTATCGACTTTCGCGCTACGACAACGACGCCCGCACGCGCGACGGCGAGCGCGCCATGCGCATGGTGCGCGCGAATGCGGCCAAGTGGGGACTCGACCCCGCGAAGATCGGTTTCATCGGGTTCTCCGCCGGCGGCAGCCTGGCAAGAGCGGTGGTCGCCGCTTCGGATGCCGGCGACGGGAACTCCGCGGATCCTATCGAGCGCGTGAGCTCGCGCCCCGACTGGGCCGGCCTGATCTACGGCGCCGGGCGCGCGAGCGCGGGCGAGTCGCTCAAGGACTATCCACCCACGTTCCTGTTGTCGGCCGCCGCGGACCAGGGGCCGTCGCTGGCCAACGCGCAGCTGTTCACGGACCTCACCAGAGCCGGCGCGGTCGCCGAGCTGCATCTCTATCAACGTGGGCGGCATGGCTTTGGTTCTGGCATCGGCAGCACGGAGTTCGGGGACTGGATGTCGCGGCTGCAGGGCTTCATGCGAGTGAGCGGCTTTTTGCCGAAGACCGCTACGCCTGTGAGCGCGACGATCAACCCGGCGGCACGACGCACCGCGCCGTCGAAAATGGCCGCCCCCTTGCCCGCTCCGGTCAACGATGGACACGGCGACTACGTCTTCGTCCCCGCCGGCGCCTTCCAGATGGGCGACGCCACCGGTGACGGCTGGGCGCGCGAACGGCCCGCGCATGTCGTGGAGCTCGACGCGTTCTACATCTCGAAGTTCGAAGTCACCAATCGCGAGTGGCAGCGGTTCCGCGACGATGCGGGCTACGACAACCCCGCCCTCTGGCCCGACGGCCGGGTCGTGCCGCGCGATCAGATTCCCTACTGGACGCAGCCTAACAACCATGGCGGCGGCACACCCGGCTCCGGCGATTACCCGGTGATCGGCGTGAACTGGGACGCCGCCACCGCGTACTGCGCCTGGCTCAGCGCGAAAACCGGCAAACGTTACCGTCTGCCCACCGAAGCGGAGTGGGAAAAGGCCGCGCGCGGCACCGATGCGCGCCGTTACCCCTTCGGTGATTCCATCGATCGCAGCCAGGCGAACTTCGTCTACGCGCAGGCTTACGACACCGTGATGCCCGTGGGCTCGTTGAAAGGCGGAGCGTCGCCGTACGGCGCCTTCGACTTGGCGGGCAACGTGCTGGAGTGGACGCAGGACTGGTACGACCGTGACTACTACGCCGTGTCGCCGCGAAAGAATCCGCGCGGCCCGGCCACCGGCGCGTATCGCGTCGTGCGCGGTGGCAGCTTTTTCGTCGAGCCTTACGAACTGCGGACGTCGGCGCGTTCCATGGCCTGGCCGTCGTTCCAGGCGCACCGCATGATCGGGTTCCGGCCCGTGCGCGAACCCTGAAACCCGCGTGGCGTCAGTTCACGTAGCGCGCCAGCAACCGGATGTACGCGGCCTGATAGCCGTTGGAGTTCTCGGTCACCGACCAGGAGTTCAGCGGCCAGCTGGTGTTGAAGTCCAGGTACGACTTCTGCGCCGGTTGCCCGGTGGGTGGCGACAGCACGGCCGAGCCGCAGGCCGGCGACACGCCGGGGCAGCGATCATCCCAGCTGTAGGAAGGGTTGGGTCCGCCGACCACGAAGCCCGGCGCCGGTCCGAAGGTCGAGGTCCGCACGCTGTCCCACTGCGCGCTGCCATCGGCGAACCACGAGTGATAGAACTGGTCGACGGAATCCTCGGCGCCGAGCGCACCCATGTTCGATAGATAGACCTTGCCCAGCGGATTCACGCCGTGCAGGTAGTGCAGATAACCCGCGCCCGCGTCGAATATGGCGGCGCTGGTGCGCGGCCCCAGGCCGTACGTGGCCTGGTCGACGAACATGGCGCCCGCCAGCGACTTCACGGCATTGCTGCCCCAGGTGTAGTCGGTGATGAAGGCGCCGTACGGATCGCGGCGCGAGGTCACGGCGCCCCAGCCGTCCGCGCCATCCCACAGACTCACGTAGCGATCCTCGATCGCGGTGACGACGGCCGGCGTGGCCCCGGGCAGTGATGCGTAGAACAGCAGCGGCTGCGTCACGCCCGCGTTGAACGGCGACAGCCAGAACGAAGCGAACATGGGGGCGTGCGTGTAGTTGGCATCCACGTAGTCGCGATAGGCCGCGTCGCCGGTGAGCGCGAATAGATAGACCGCGGCGACCAGCCGCTTGGTCAGGCGGCCGGCGTCGTCCACTTCCTGCTGGCCGGCGCCCAGCCCCTCCGAACCCGAGGCCGCGTCGTTGTTGCGGAAGATCACGTCCGGGTTCGCCGTCGCCCAGGCCCAGGCGTTCTCCGCGCGCGTGCGCAGCCCGGCCGCGTAGGTGTCGAAGTCCGGCGTGTTCAACGAACCGAAGACACGCGCGGCCTGCGCCAGCGCCGCCGCCGTGCTCAGCGTGGCCGAGGTGCTGGCGTTGCCGTAGAGACTGGGACCCGTGGCGCTGGAGGGCGGGCTGGCATGCGCCATGCCGACGATGGACAACACCGACCCATCGTCATTCTGCAGGCGCACGAGGTGGTCCACGCCCCACTTCACTTCGTCGAGCAGGTCGCTCACGCCATTGCCCGACTCCGGGATGTTGAAGTCATCGGTCCAGACGCCGGGATTTTCCGTGTACGCATGCAACAGGCTGATGACGTATTCCGCGGTCCAGTTCGTGTACTTGTTGTAGTCGCCGGCGTCGTACCAGCCGCCGCGCAGGTCGCGCTCCGTCGACGCGTCGTTGGGTGCGTCGAAGCGCCGCGCGTTCGCATCCTGCAGCGGACCGAGATGGCTGGCGCCATCGACCCAGCCCGCGCCGGCGAACGGCGCGGACTTGGCGTGGCCCGCGCGCTGGTAAAAAAACGCGCGCACCGCCTGCACGAGCACTGGCCGGTAGACGTTGTCACCGATCTCGAAGCGTGCGGAGCGGATGTTGCGATCCACGTCCAGGATCTCGTAGCTGCCGGCCGTGGTCACCGAGCTGAAATCGAACAACCAGGCGCGGTCGCCCGAGGTGGGGTCCGTGGCGCCGCTGTTCCACGCGGTCGCAGTACCGGTGAAGGCCACGGCATTGTCGGTCGTGTTCACCACCCGCAACGATGCGCCGGGCGTGAAGAATTCACCTTCGTCGAAGCCCGTGACCGGGTTGCGCAGCACGGCGATCTTCTGCTGATCGGGGAGATATCCGAATTGATCCACCACGATGAACGGCCCTTCGCCGACCACCGCGGGAGGCGGCGTGGGCGGCGCCGGCGGCGGCCCCGGCGGTGGATTGTTGCCCGATGGCGGCGGCGACGATCCGCCACCACCGCCGCAGGCCGTCAAGCCAACCAGCAGTGCCAACACGCAGGCCGCGGTGGTCTGCGCCATCCGCATCTTCGAATCGTTCATCGCCCCCCCGGAGCGCAAGCATACGGGACTTGCCCCCACCTCAGAAGGTGACCCTCGCGGTAAGCGCGAAGCGGCGGTCGAAGGTGAACCAGGCGTTCTGGTAAAGGCGCCAGTCCGTGTAATTCACGTTGTATTCCGGCGTGTTGCTGTCGGCGGCCAACGTGTACCTGTAGGGGCCCACCAGCAACTTCTGCGTGGTGTTGGTCAGGTTGTTGCCCTCGAGGCCGATCTGGATATGGTCGTTCAGGCGCACGAACACCGATGCGTCGAGCTGGCCGTAATCGTCATTCCACACCGAGCCCTTGCCGTCGCCGTCATGCGTCGTCAGCAGCCAGCGCTGGCGCCAGTTGTACGCCAGCCGCGCTTCGACAGGGCCGCGCTGGTACAGGCCCACCACGTTGTAACTTTTCTTGCTGAGACCTTCGAGCGGCAGACCGGGCGGAACCGTGGCGGCATCACCCGTGGGACCTGCCGTGGGCGAGCCGCCCCTGCTGTCCACGTAGGTGAAATTGGCCTGCACCCCCAGCCCGCGCAACCAGCCCGGCAACGCATCGTAGAACTGCGAGTAGCCGACCTCGAAACCACGCACCGTGCCCTGATCGCCGTTGACCGTGGTGTCGACTTCCCAGTCCCGGCCGAACAGGTGCTGCACCTGTGTGCCGCGCAAGAGATAGTTCTCGATGTCCTTGTAGAACAGCGTGGTGTACAGCGAGCCCTGCGGCGCGAAGTACCACTCGGCCGCCGCGTCCAGCTGCGTGGCTTCCATCGGGCGCAGCAGCGGATTGCCGCCGCTGCCGTTGAACGACGTCACCACTTCGGCGGCCGGCACCTGTGGCGCCTGCGGATCATCCGGATCGGGCGGCAGGTAGGTAGTCTGGATATCACCACCCAGCGACAGGTTCGCGGTGAGCTGGTCCAGCGCGGGACGCGCGATGGCCTTGGACGCCGCGAAGCGGAACTGCAGTTCCTCGTTGAGTTTCCACCGGACATTCAGGCTGGGCAGCACATCCTGGTAGCTGTCATCGAAGTGGTTGGGCAGCCAGGCGCCCGTGCCGTATTTGGCGACGAAGTCCGGGTCGCCGTTGTTGTTCAGCAGCGGATGCGTGGTCCAGTCGGGCTGGCGCGCGCTGCCGGAAGCGGTGTAATCGGTGCGTACCACGCGCACACCCACGTTGCCATCGAGCGTGCCGACACCGATCTCATTGCCGAAGCGCAACAACGCGAAGGCCGCGTAGGTCTTCTCGTTCTGCAGGTTGGTGTCGCCGTCCAGGAAGGTGTCCGGCGCCCAGCCCGCACCGTTCACCAGCGACTGCTGAATCAGCGCGGCGTTGGCGTGCATGTTCTTCACGAGTGAATCCGATGCCACCCACAGCGCACCGGGCAGATTGGCGCGGCCGCGAAAGAAGTCCGAGAAATCGAACAGCCTGGAATCGCCAGTGATGTACTGGTCCATGCTGGCCAGGTGGCCGGGCCAGTTGCCCTGCGCGTCACCCTGCCACCACTGGCTGAGCGGCTGCCAGTTGTAGCCGGTGTCGCGATTGGTCGCTTCGCGGTCGGTGAACCGCAGGCCGGCCTTGAAGGTCTGCAGCCAGCCCGAGTCGATGGCGAACGACAGGTTCATGCGCGCGGCGATCTGCTCGGCTTCATTGGCCTGCGTGGCGTCCATGCCCGCCGCCCAGAAGAAGTTGTCACGTTCGTCCAGGTAGCCGTCCGGGTTCGCCGACACCGACGGTAGTTTGCCGGTCAGGTCCACGGACAGCGCACTGGAGGCGGTCGGTCGCGTCGATCTCCACGTTCAATGCGTAGTCCGTGGTTCTCTGGTGCTGCTCCGCCGCGCGCGCGGTGGAACCCGTGGGCATGCGCGCGCCGGAAGTCTGCAGCTGGCCCAGGTAGTCGGTCCAATCCGGTATCCAGCCGTTGGAGGTCATCTGGCCGGACTGGAACACGCCATTGTCGTCGAAGGTGAACGACGTTCCCGCCGCCGGCACGATGCTGTAGGCCGAGTCCTCGAGCCAGGCCGAGTGCTCTATCCAGTTCATCTTGTAGTCGGACTGCAGGATGTTCAGCCAGAGGTTGGTGCGCTCGTTGGGCTGCCACTGCAGGGCGACGTCGAAGCCGATGCGCTTGCGGTCGAAGTCGAGCGCGCTCCAGCGCGCGCCCGCCGGCACGAACACGCAATTCATCGCCGCGCCCGTGGTGGCGTTCTCGCAGGGAACTCCGGTTGCGCCCACATCCGCCGCGTTACGGCGGAAGGGGCGGCCGAACTGGATGCTGTCGGTGCGGGTCGCCAGCTCCGAGTACGCGACATCGACCAGCACGCCGAAGGTGCCGTGATCGGTGTCCCAGGTATTGCTCAGCAGCAGCGAGGCCTGCGGCCGCGTCTCTTCGCTGAAATCTCCGAAGTTCACGCTGCCCGTGAGGCCGCCCGTGAAGCCTTCGTGGTCCAGCGGTTTGCGCGTGCGCAGATTCACGGTGCCCGCGATGCCGCCTTCGATCATGTCCGCCGAGGGGTTCTTGTAGACGTCCACGCCCGCCATGAGCTCGGCCGGCACGTCCTCGAAACTCAGGCCGCGGGTGTTGCGCGCGCTGAAGACGTCGCGGCCATTGAGTTCGCTGCGCACCTGCGTGAGACCACGCACGGTGACGCCGCTGCCCTCCGCCGAAAACCGGTTCGTGTCGCTGGGAGCGAACAGGTGGTCGATGGCTACGCCCGAGATGCGCTGCAGGGCTTCGGTCACGCTGCGATCCGGCAGCGCGCTGATGTCCACCGCGCTGATCGAGTCGACGATGACCTCGGCGTTCTGTTTGATTTCCTGTGAGGTCTGGATACTCTGGCGCAGGCCCGTGACGACGATTTCGTCGACGCGATCCGGCGGTGGCTCCTGGGCCTGGCCGGACGTCTGGGCGATGGCAGCCGCTGGCGCAAGCAGCGCCACGATGGCGATCTTCTTCATGGGTCCCCCTCGATCTGGTTTTTCGATCTGGGGACGAACGTGGGGCGGCTCCGTCCGGGAAAGAAGTACGAGTTGGTACTTCGAGGTTTCGGCGCCCGAGAGCGCATGTACCTGGTTGATCCGATGGGACGTTACACTGCGGATGAAACATGACATCGAGTGATGCCGAACGTCGCGAACTGCAGCGTGCCATCGATGCGCTGGGGCGGAGCACGCGTCCCGGGCGGCTGCTCGAGTACCTGGGCAACAAGTATTTCGAGAATCCGCAGGGCCAGCTGGCGGAAGTGGATATCGCGATCGACGTGTTCGGGCGGTCCGCGAAGACTTTCGATTCCACCGAGGACGCCGTGGTGCGCGTCGAGGTGCACCGGCTGCGGAAAAAGCTGCGGGAGATCTACGAGAAGGCGGAGCTGCGGACCGGCGTGCAGATCGCGCTGCCCGCGGGGACTTATGTACTCCAGTTCATCACCGGGGCGCCGCCCGCGGCTGCTGAGCCCGCGGCTGCTGAACCGGCCAAGCGGTTCCCGCGCTGGGCGCTGCCTGGCGGCCTGGCGATAGTCGTCGGGCTGTTGGTCGCCGGCGCCCTCTACGCCTTCTATAAGAGAGATCGCCCCGAAACCCGGGAACTCGAAAGTCCGCCCGCCACGGCCGAGACCCCGACGCCACCCCAGCCCGGCCAGATCACCGAGCTGCACATCATGGCGGGCTACAGCGGCAGCGAAGTCATCGACAACTCCGGCGTCCGGTGGACGCCAGATCAGTATTTCCAGAGGGGCGGCAGCTGGTCGCGCGAAAGCGGGTTCGTGAGGGGCACCAGCCGGCCCTTCCTGTTCTCGAAATGGCGGACGGGCGAGTTCGGCTATGACTTCCCGCTCGTGCCGGGCACCTATGAGCTGCGCCTGTTCTTCGTGTCGCCTTACAAGGTGGGTGAGGAAAAGCTCGGCAACTTCGACGTGGCCTTGAATGGCCAGCCACTGCTCTCTGCCTATGACATGGTGATGAGCGCCAACGGCGCCGACATCGCCGATGAGCAGGTATTTCGCGATGTCTCGCCCGGGCCCAATGGGCTGCTGCAGCTGTGGTTCTCGAACCGCATCGGTTCACCGATGCTCAGTGCGTTGTCGATCACGCCCGGCGAGCCGGGCAGGCTCAAGCCCATACGCATCACCATGCAGCCCACCTCCTTCGTCGATCACGAGGGGCAGCGCTGGCGCGCGGACGACTACTGGCAGAACGGGTTCCGCTCCACGGATCGGCCGAAGGTGAGCGGCACGGAAGACCCCGAGCTGTTCGGCGCGGAACGGTTCGGGCGATTCCGCTACGCCATACCGGTGGATAGACGCGGCCGGTATACCGTGAAGCTGCACTTCGCCGAGTTCTACTACGGCCCGGAGCTCGCGGGCAAAGGCGGCGCGGGCAGCCGCGTGTTCCACGTGTTCTGCAACGGGCAGTCGCTGCTGAGGGATTTCGACGTCTACAAGGAAGCGGGTAGTTTGCGCATGGTCACGAAAACCTTCACGGGGATCGCGCCGTCGGCGTTCGGCAAGATCAACCTGGACTTCGAGCCGGTGGTCAACAATGCGACGGTGTCGGGCATCGAGGTCATCGAAGAACAGGATTGACCGTCTCACTCCCCATATCGGGTGATGTGGCGCTTGTAGGCCAGCAGGTGCCGCAGCGCCTCGCGCGGACGGTTGGCCTTTTCGTGCAGCCGCGACAGGTTGAAATGCGCATCGCATAACAGCGGGTCCTGAGCCAGCGCCTCGCGATACGCGGCGATCGCTTCCTCTTCGCGCTCGAGATCTTCCAGCAGGATGGCGAGGTTGAAGGACAGCAGCGCGCTCGAAGTCTTCGCCTGGCGATACAGCTTCTCCGCTTCACGGAGCTTGCCGTCCAGATGAAGCAGCCGCCCCAGGTTGATGCGCGCTTCGAGATGGTCCTCCTGCGCGCTCAGCGCGGCCAGGTAGGCGGCGCGGGCCGCGGTGACGTCGGTGTCCTCGAGATCGTGCCCGCGCTGGAAGTGCTCATGTGCGAGAGCCGCGGCCGGCGCTTCCGCGGACCGGCGGAGTTCGGCGACCTCGCCCGCCCGCTTGATCATGAGCGGCAGCGCGTATTGCCCGGACGCTTCCCATTCGCGCGAGCCTTCGCGCACCGCGAGATCCCTGCCCGACGCCGCCAGCGCGATGGCGGGCAACCGCCCCGATGGAATCGCGCCGCGGATCTGCTCCAGCGCCGCGGCGATCTTGGGCGTGGAAATCCTGGCCGCCTTCAGCGCGCCGGCCACACGCAGCACCAGCAGGTCCTGAAACGAGTACGGGGTCTTGCCTCGCGACTTCGGCGGCGCGATGAATCCGGCCTGGCTCAACTTCCGGATGAGCGCTGGGGTGAGACCGAACAGTCTCTTCAGATCTGCCAGCGAGTATTCCTGCATTTCACCGTCTGGATTTTCTGGCGGAAGCGGCCTCGCCCGACGCCGGCGCCTTCTTGGGCGCCTTGCGCTCCTTCGTCTCCGAAGATTTGCCGCGGGCGTTCAGGCTGGCCTTGAGCACTTCCATCAGGTCGACCACGTTGGAGGCACCTTCGACACTCGGCGGCTCGGCGAAGGACACTTCCTTGCCTTCCACCTTGCGCTGGATCGCAGCCTCCACCCTCGCGCGATGCTCGTCAACGTATTCGTTGGGGTCGAAACGCTTGGCCGCCAGCTGGTCGATGAGCTGGTTGGCCAGCTTGAGCTCCGCCTCCGACACCGGCGCCGCTTCGACACCCAGGTCCTTGATGGCGCGCACTTCGGCTTTGAAATGCAGCTGGTGCATGGCGAGGCCGTCGTCCATGGGGCGCAGGACGACGATGTGTTCCTTGCCGCGCGAGATCCATCTACCGACCGCGCATTGCCTGGCTTTCCTGAGCGCCGTCGCCAGCAGCGAGTACGGCTTCGCGCCACCCTTGTCCGGCGCCAGGTAGTAAGTGCCCGCGTAGTAGACGGGGTCGACGGATTCCAGCGGCACGAACTGCGTGATGTCGATGGTGTGCGTGGTGGTGTCCTCGAGAGCCTTGAGTTCCTCGGGCGAGAACATCACGTACTGGCCCTTGGCGAACTCGTACCCCTTGGTCATCTCGGCGCGTTCGACGAGTTCACCGTCGTTCACGGCGACGTACTGTTGTTTGACGCGCGAGCCGTCTTTCTGTCGCAGCAGGTTGAACGAGATGCGCTCGCTCGAGATCGTGGCCGAGTACAACTTGACGGGGATGGCGACGAGACCGAACGAGATCGTGAGCGCGGCGATGGAGCGGGCGTTGCTGGGAGGCATGGCGCCACAGATATTCGATCAGCGGCGCGGCATCAACATGCGGGCGCCGACCCGTGTTTTCGCAAGTGATTGAGTGTCATGGACTATTCACCGTCCTGTCAGACGGCATCGATGCGAAGTTGGCGCCTGTTGCTGACACGCCAGCCGATGCGGTTCTGGCGCTTCCGCGCCTAAGGCTCCACGCGGATGAGCTCCGCGACGAGGCCGTTCGGCATGTCCTCGCGCAGCATGTAACGCGGCGTGTCGCGCGTCGCGTACACGGTGTATTCCTCGATGTGGCCGGCCTTGTGGATGGAGTAATCGAGGCGCAGTCGACCACCGCGCCCCACGACTGCCCGACCTCGGGCGCGCTCATCGAGATGCGGTACAGGGGTCCGGCGCGACGGATCTCCAGAACCATCTCGCCCAGCAGTTCTCCCTCGAGCGTCGTGCGATAAATGAAGCGCCCTTCCTTCAGCAGCGAGGCATCGAACTCCGGGGGCGCGTCCGCGGCGACCGCTGGAAGAATGAAAAGACAGAAGAGGACAGCAAGGCTTCGCATGGCGGTGCACACTGCCACCGGCGGGTTCCCGCGACAATCGCGCCCGGCGAGGATCCATCTCGCCTGGGCGCACGGCGTATTTCCACCTTGTCGGACGGAATCGTCGCGAAGGCGTCCAGGCCTTACATGCCGCCCGCAAGGCCCGCGTTCTAGAGTGCCTCATGGCAAAAGCGGCGACGAAGCTCAAGACCTACCGCGCCAAACGCGATTTCACCCGGACCCGGGAGCCCAGCGGTGAACGCGAAGTCGTGACCGCCGAACACCGGCGCTTCGTGATCCAGAAGCATGCGGCCAGCCATCTGCACTACGACCTGCGACTGGAACTGAACGGCGTGTTCAAGTCCTGGGCCGTCACCAAGGGGCCATCGATCGACCCCGCCGACAAGCGTCTCGCCGTCGAGGTGGAAGATCACCCGCTCGACTACGGCGACTTCGAAGGCACCATTCCCAAGGGCGAATACGGCGGCGGCACCGTGCAGATGTGGGACCGCGGTTACTGGGCGCCCGAGGGCAACAAGAAACCCGAGGAGGCGCTGAAGTCCGGCGACTTCAAGTTCGTGCTGGTGGGCGAGCGGCTCAAGGGCAGCTTCGTGCTGGTGCGCATCCG
>JAQSWD010000014.1 GCA_029266835.1 Steroidobacteraceae bacterium | reverse complement strand
GCCGGCGACGTCGACACGCCTCCGCTCTTCAGCCGACTCTCACTCGAAATCCGATTCTTCCGCGACGATGACGCGGTTACGCCCCTGGTCCTTCGCGCGCGACACGGCCACTTCCACGGCCTTGAGGAATTTCTCGGCGCTGTCTTCCGGCCGCGCGGTATGAATGGCCACGCCGCCGCTGACGGTGACGTATTTCTGGATGGAACGCGGGTGATGGATCTGCTGCTCGCGCACACGGTGCGCCACCGTGGTGGCGTGCTGGATCACGTGATCGGCCGGGGTGCCGTGCATGAGCACGATGACGCTGGCGCCTTCCCAGCGGCCCACCACGTCGGTGCCGCGGCGGAATGAACCGGCGATCGCGCGGGCGACACGTTTGACGACGGAGTCTCCGCCGGCGCGGTCGTAGACCTCGTTGTATGGGCCGAGCTGGTCGATGTCGAACAGCAGCAGCGCGATATCCGTCTTGTCGCGCTGGGCCAGCGCGAAGTCGCGCTTGAGCACGTCCTCGAAGTAATAACGCGAAGCGAGGCCGGTGAGTCGGTCCTCGCGCACCCAGGTAGGCAGGCCGCGGATGCCGCTCTCGCCGGCCACCTTGCTGCGCGTGCCGCCTTCGCGGTGATAACCGATGAAGTGCGTGACCTTGCCGCCGCCATCCTTGAGTGGATAGAGCTGCATGTCATTGACGAATACGGTGCCGTCCTTGCGCTGATTGCGCAGCAAGGCACGCACCGGCTCGCCGTGACGCAACGACTCGCGGATGGGGTCGAGCTCGGGCTGATCACGATCGTCGCCCTGGAGGAAGCGCAGATTCTTGCCGATGAGCTCGCTCAGCTCGTAACCGGTGAGCCGGCAGAACGCAGGGTTCGCGTACACGGCGGCGCGTTCGCCACCGGCTTCGCAGATCACCACGCCCTCGGGCGCCACGTCGAGCGCACCGCGCAGGAATTCACCGTGAAATCCGTTCAATGCAGGCCCGTTCATGCGTTGCCCGCCGTGAGACTGAGCTGCGGCGCGGCCGAGGTGCGGGCCAGCAGATCCTGGCTGGCACGCCAGGCATCACCCGCCAGCAGTTCGTCGCGCTCGGGCGCGCTCTTGCCGCGCATGCGCACCAGGCGCAGATGTGCGCTGGGCTCGATTTCCCATTCCAGTTCGTCGAGCAGCGTGACCACGGAAGCGCGGTCATTGCACACGGGCAGCACGTCGCAGCCGGCCCGCAGCGCTGCCGTGGCGCGCGCGACCACGTCGCCGAATTCTTTCGCCCCGCCCATCGACAGGTCGTCCGTGAAGATCGCGCCTTCGAAGCGCAGCTCTTCGCGCAGCGCGTTCTGTATCCAGCGGCGCGACAGGCTCGCGGGCTCGGGGGCCACCGCGGGAAACAGCACGTGCGCCACCATGACGCCGGGCAGGCCGTTGGCGATGAGACGACGATAGGGAAGCAGGTCATCGCCCAATTCGTTCCAGGCGCGCCGGTCCACCGGCAGTGACTGGTGCGAATCCGCGACCACCGCGCCGTGTCCCGGAAAATGCTTGGCCGTCGCGGCCATGCCGGCGTCCTTCATGCCCTGTAGATAGGCCAGCGCGAGTTGCGCCACGGCTTCGGGCCTGGCGTGGAACGCGCGGTCGCCAATGACCTCACTGACGCCGTAGTCGAGATCCACGCAGGGAGCGAACGAAAGATCGACACCATGCGCGCGCAGCTCGGCCGCCATGAGCCAGCCCATGGACCTGGCCAGCGCCAGACCCTGCTTCGGATCGAGATCGAACTCATGTCCGATGCGCCGCGGCGGCGGCAGCTTCGAGAACTCGGGACGGAACCGCTGCACGCGCCCGCCTTCCTGGTCGACCGCCACGATGAGCGCCGGGGAGCGGACCGAATGGATGTCGGCCACCAGCTTCCGCAGCTGTTCGGCGGACTGGTAGTTACGGGTGAACAGGATGACGCTGCCCACCAGCGGATGGCGCAGCACGTCGCGGTCCTCGGGCGTCAGCTCGAGACCGGCTACGTCGACCATCAGTGGACCCAGGGTCACTCCATCCATCCTTGCCGGAGCCCCCTCTTACGACGCCCTTTCGAGCACCGCCATGGACTCCACGTGTGTAGTGTGCGGAAACATATCAAGGACCCCCGCGGCACGTAAGCGGAAGCCCAGTTCATGGGTCAATACACCCAGATCTCGTGCCAGGGAACCTGTGTGACAGGAGATATACACCACCCGGCGCGGCGCGATATGTGCCACGGCGCTCAAAACCTCGCGGGCCCCGACGCGCGGCGGGTCTAACAGCACCTTGTCGTAGCCTCCCCGCATCCAGGGGATGGTCTTGTCGGGCGGCTGGGACAGGTCGGCCACGTGGAAAAGGGCATTGGAAATGCCATTGGCAGCCGCATTGGCACGCGCCCGGCCAATGAGACCCGCATCACCTTCCACCCCCACCACCTCGGCGGCGCGCCGGGCCAGCGGCAGGGTGAAATTGCCCAATCCGCAATACAGGTCGAGCACCCGGTCGGCCGGGCCCACCTCCAGTAGTTCGATGGCGCGGGAGACCATGGACTGGTTGATGGCGGCATTCACCTGCACGAAGTCCGTGGGGCCAAAGTCCAGCTTCAGGCCGAACTCGTCGAGCCGGTAATGAAGGTCCACGGGCCCGGGGGTCAGCGGGGCGACGGTATCCAGCCCGCCGGGCTGCAGCAGTATCCGCAGGCCCTGGGCCTTCTCGAATTCGCGCAGCGTGTCGAGGTCGCTCTCGGGCAGCGGGTCGAGCACGCGGAACACCAGCACACGTTCACCATCGGACAGGGCCACCTCGATCTGGGGCAGGCTCTCGCGCCGCTGCATGCCGGTGAGCAGCTCGCCCAGCGCGCCCACGAGATGACCCACGGGTTCGGCCAGCACCTCGCAGCGCTGCACGTCGGCCACGTACTTGCCCTGCTTCTCGCGAAAGCCCACGAGGCTGCGGCCTTTCTTGGTCACGAAGCGTGACGACAGGCGCGCGCGCCGCCGATAACCCCAGTGCGGCCCTAACAAGGGCGGCAGCCACGTGTCGGGGACGACATTGCCGATGCGCTGCAGGTTGCCGGCCAGTTCCTTCTGCTTGGCTTCGAGCTGCGCGCCCGGGTCGAGATGCTGGAGCGCGCAGCCTCCGCAGACTCCGAAATGCGCGCAGCGCGGCTGCACACGCTGCGGCGACGCCTCGAGCACTTCGATCAACTCGGCCTCGTCGTGGCTCTTGTGGAAGCCGCGACGGCGGAATGTCACGCGCTCGCCAGGCAAAGCGCCCGCGATGAACACGGTCTTGCCCGCTTCCGGCCGGTCCTTGAGTGGTCCGTCGGTGATGTTGACACCGCGTACCACGCCCTCGCCTTCATGAGTGAGATCGGCGACCACGCCGGTTTCGAGCGCGGCGTTGTGAGCCCTGCTGGCCTTGCTCACCGAAAATCCTTCATCGAGTGGTCCAGGCCGCGAGGAATTCGTCGAAGTGCGGCTGCCCGGCTTCGGTGAGCCAGAGGCGTGTGCGCCGCAGTTCTTCTTCGAGACCGTCCTCGGTGAGCCGGCCGCGCATGAACTGGAAGCGCAGGTACACCAGCCAGGTGTTGATGACGTCGGTCTCGCAATAGCGACGGATGCGGGTCAACTCGCCATTCTGGTAAGCGCCCCAGACCTGCGACCCGTCGAAGCCCAGCTTGCCGGGATAACCGAGCAATACGGCGATGTCCGAAAGCGACGCACGCGCCCGGGCCTGGTAACCCGAGAGGACGTCCATGAGATCGAGGTGGCGCCAATGGAAGCGGCCCAGGTAGTTGTTGTAGCGGAATGCATTGTCCTCGTCGCCGGTCTCCCAGTAACGCGGTGCCTGCACCTTGAGATGCAACGCCCGGTAATGCAGCACCGGCAGATCGAAACCGCCCCCGTTCCAGCTCACGATCTCGGGTGTGAACTTCTCGAGCCCGTCGTAGAAGCGCTCGACCAGCTCACGCTCGGTCGCGTTCTCCTCGCCCAGGCTCCACACGCGGAATCCGTCACGGGACCGGAAAACGCAGGAGATGGCCACGATGCGGTGCTGGTCGTGCGGCAGGAAATCGCTGCCCGAATCCTGGCGCGCCCTGGCCTGCATGGCCTTGCCAACCTCATCGTCGGAAAGTCCTTCGAGCCCGAACAAGCGCCGGCCGAAGGCCACGTCGGGAACGGTCTCGATGTCGAACACCAGGGTATTCATGCCGCCACCGCCTTTTCGAGCACGGCCACGGCCACGATGAGCCCCGCTTCGTCGGTGAGCGTGACGTGGCCATCACCGATACCCAATCGCTGGCGCATCTTCTCGCCGCGCTCGGAGTACACCACTTCCGGCTTGCCCCACTGGTTCTGCACCACGCCCACATCACGGATCCACATGCCGTGCGCGAAACCCGTGCCCATGGCTTTGACGATGGCTTCCTTCGCCGCAAAGCGCATGGCGAGGAAGCGCTCCTTGCGCTTGGTACGTTCCATCTGTGCGCGCTCTCCCGGCATCAGCAGTCGCTCGACGAAATGTTCGCCGAAGCGGTCGTACACTTTCTTGATGCGCGCCGCCTCGAGCACGTCGACACCGATGCCGAATATCACGAGCGCGCCTCGAGCATCAGCGCCTTCATGTCGCGCACCGCATTCTCGAGCCCGCTGAAGATCGCCCGGCCGATGATGCAATGGCCGATGTTGAGTTCGACGATTTCGGGGATTGCCGCCACGGGCTGCACGTTGTGATACGTGAGCCCGTGACCCGCGTGCACTTCGAGACCGAGACTGGCGGCGCGTTTCGCGGCCGTGGACAGACGCTCCAGCTCGCGCGCGCGCGCCTGGCCCGTGGCCTCCGCATAGGTGCCGGTGTGCAGCTCGATGACCGGCGCGCCAGAACGCCTGGCGGCCTCGATCTGCGCGAGATCGGGCGCGATGAACAGCGCCACCCGGATATTGGCGGCCGCCAGCCTGCGCACTCCGTCGCTGATGCGCGCAACGTCGGCGGCCACGTCGAGCCCGCCTTCGGTGGTGATCTCGGCGCGATTCTCGGGCACCAGGCAGCAGTCGTGTGGCCGAACCTCGACAGCGATGTCCAGCATCTCGGCGGTCAGACCCATCTCGAGGTTCATGCGTGTCTGGATCAACGGCCGCAAATTGCGCACGTCGCGATCCTGGATATGGCGACGATCTTCGCGCAGGTGCAAAGTGATGTTGTCGGCGCCCGCCTGTTCGGCCAGCAGCGCGGCGTGCACCGGGTCGGGATATGGCGCACGCCGGGCCTGGCGCACCGTCGCGACGTGATCGATGTTGATGCCCAGTTCGATGTTGGCGAATCCGGAACCCGATCTATGAGAACTCACGGAGCTCATGCGTTACCTCGCCGCAACATCGAACGCGCCACGTCGCGCGTGCGAAGTTCGCGGCCTTCGAGACAATGATCCAGGGCCTGGCGCAGCAATCGGCGCGCCACGTCCAGCGCCTGCGCGTCGTCCAGCGATTCTTCGCGCAAGGCCAGCAGCGTGCGGCCGGCGTATGCACCGGGGACATCCTCGCGCACCGGGTACAGCCCCTGCGACGGCTGGAACTGATAGTGGAGTTCCGGCGCGACTTCCAGCTCCAGCCCGTAGCCGATGCATTCCAGCAGTCGCTTTTCGAATACCCGCAATGCGGGCTCCGGCTGCGGTTCGACGCACAGCCGGCGCAGTGCGCGGGCGTAGTCGTCGAACAGCTGCGCCTGCGGATCGTGGCGGGTAGTCAGGCTGATGATGAGTTCGTTGAGGTAGAAAGCCGACATCAGATGCTTGTGCGCCAACGGCAGCGCCTCGCCATCGGGCTCGGCGCCCGACAATTGCGCGGCATCGCCACGCCCCGTCCACGACAGGAACAGCGGGCGGAATGGCATGAGAAGAGACGCCAGCTTCGACTTGGGCCCGCGCGCACCGCGCGCGAACAGCGTGAGCCGGCCGTGGCGGGCGGTGAACACGTCGAGGATCCGGCTGGTATCGCGGTATTCCCGGTGATGCAGGATGAACGCGTGTTCCAGGCTGACTCGCTCGCGCGTCGCCATCACTCCATCCCGAGCTGCGCAAGGGCGCGGGCATCGTCGGCCCAATCCTCGCGCACCTTCACCCAGAGATTGAGGTGCAGGCGCTTGCCCATGCGCGCGTTGAGTTCCTCGCGCGCCTTCTGGCCGATGCGCTTGAGCCGTGAGCCCTTGGCGCCGATGACGATGGGCTTCTGACCCTCGCGATCCACCCAGATCACCGCGTCGATGACCAGGCGGCCTTCCACTTCTTCCTTCTTTTCGATTTCCACCGCGATGCCATAGGGCACTTCCTCCACGAGCTCCATGGTGAGCTTCTCGCGGATGGTCTCGGTGATCTGGAAATCCTCGCCGCGGTCGGTGCGCTGCTCGGGCGGGAACAACTCCGGCGATTCCGGCAGATGGCCCGCGATGACATCGACCAGGCGATCGAGGTTGACGCCCTTCTCCGCTGACACCGGCACCACGTCGAGGAAGGCGTGTTTGCCGGCCAGCTCGGCCGTGAACGGCAGTAGTTTGTCCTTCTGGGGAACCCTGTCGACCTTGTTGATGACGACGATGGCCTCGCGTCCGCTGTCGCGGATGCGCTGGAGTACGGCCTCGTCCTCCTCGCCGAACCGCAGTGCCTCGACGACGAATACCACGAGGTCGGCGTCGGCCAGGGCCGCGGCGGCGGTGCGGTTCATGGCGCGATTCAGCGCGCGCCGTTCGCCCAGGTGCAGGCCTGGCGTATCGACGAACGCCAGTTGTACGCCGGGCCGGTTGAGCACGCCCAGCACGCGATGACGCGTGGTCTGTGGCCTCGAGGTGACGATGGAGAGCTTCTCGCCCATGAGCGCATTGAGCAGCGTCGACTTGCCCACATTGGGACGGCCAACAATCGCGGCGAAGCCGGCGCGGAAGGCAGTGGACTCGGTCATGACGGGTTCCCCAGCGCATTCAGCGCGGCCTGCGCAGCCACCTGCTCGGCGCGGCGCCGGCTCGGCCCCTCACCCTCGGTTTCGACATGCAGGTGTGGTACTGAACAACTCACCAGGAAAATCTGCGCATGCGGCTCGCCGCTGGTGCGTTTCACGATGTACAGCGGGAGCGGCCGGCCATTGGCCTGAAGGTATTCCTGCAGCCGGGTTTTCGCATCCTTGAGGGTCGCGGGCTCGGGTAGCGCGGCGATCTTCGCTTCGAACAGCGGCATCACCTTGTCACGCACGGCTTCGAGGCCGCCGTCGAGATACAGCGCGCCGCACAAGGCTTCGAAGGCATCCGCGAGGATGGACTGACGACGGAAACCGCCCGTCTTGAGTTCACCGGAACCCAACAGCAGCAGCTCGCCCAGCTGCATGTCCTGGGCGATCTCCGCCAGCGGCTCTTCGCTGACCAGGCGCGCGCGCAGGCGCGACAGGTCGCCTTCGGTGGCAACGGGAAATTCGCGGTACAGGCGTTCGGAAAGCAGCAGGTTCAACACGGAGTCGCCGAGGAACTCCAGGCGTTCGTTGTTAGGCCCTTCTGCGCTTCGATGCGTGAGCGCGACGACGAACAGGCCACGATCGCGCGGCTCGTAACCCAGCCGGACGGTGAGCGTATCCGCCTGGCTGGGGGAACTCAGAGCCACGAGTGCGACCGCATCAGTTGGTTTCGATCTTGATCGTCTTGTCGAAATCGATGAGCAGGAAGAGATTGCCGAACATGGGCACCTCGGATTGATAGGCCGCCGTCATGTTCCAGCCTCCTTCCACCTTGGCAACTTCGATTTCATCGGCTTTCGGGCTGTCGACATACCCGGTATCGAACCGCTTCTCGATCGCGCCCCTGATGGCCTGCGGAGTCAGGGTCTCGTCCGATTCGAGCGCTTTCGCGGTCTCCTTCATGGCGGTCAGTACCTTGTAGTAATTGAAGTACTCCGGCCCGACGCGTATGCCCGCGTAAAGGACCAGCGCCATGGGAATCAGCAGGATCACCCAGCCAATCATCGTCACGCCACGTTGTTTACGCATACGTCCTCCCGAATGACCTTTTACTGGATCCCGTCACCGATACGGCGCCAGTTGATCCAGCTGGAACGCTGAGGGTCAAAATTGAACCAGATTCTCGTCGCCTTGCCGACCAGATTCTTGTCAGGCACGAGCCCCCAGCCACGGCTGTCGTCGCTGTTGTCGCGGTTGTCGCCGATCATGAGGTAGTAGCCAGCCGGTATGACCTCGAACTTGTAGTCACCGTGGTCGCGGCCGCCCGGCGGCATTTCGCGGCAGATCCAGCCGCCGATTTCCCGGCGCATGCGCTTGCGATCGCAGTCCGGCAACGGCGCGCCGATCAGGCTGCTTTCCGAGCGGCAGGACATCACCTGGTGGGTGCGCTCGCCCAGCGTCTCTTCGAAAATGCGTACGCCTGCGTAGCAGTTGTCCTCGAAGACCGCGCCGTTGCGCAGCTCGATGGTTTCGCCATTGATCACCAGGTGGTCGTCGTGGACCTCGATGCGATCACCGGGCAGCCCCACGAGGCGCTTGATGTAGTTGATGCTGGGGTTCGGCGGATGGCGGAACACCACCACGTCGCCGCGCTGGGGCGTGCTGACGTCGACGAACTTCTCGTTGATCACCGGCCAGCGCAAGCCATACGCAAACTTGTTCACCACGATGAAATCGCCGTCGAGCAGCGTGGGCATCATGGAATCCGACGGAATGCGGAACGGCTCGAAGATGAAGGCACGCACCACGAGCACGATGAATGCCACGGGGAAGAAGCTGCGGGCGTAATCGACGGTGCCCGGTTCGCCGATCGCCAGGGGCGGAGTGGCCGCGGCGGCCGCAGCTTCGCGTGGCTTGCGGAACAGAAAGTGGTCCAGCGCCCAGACGGCACCGGTAGCCAGCGACAACAGCAGCAACACCAGGCTGAAATCGAGTGACTCCGCGGTGATGAGACGGAAGACGACCGCCACCACGAGGTACGGCAAGACCAGGTAGGCGATGCGCACCGGAACCGGAGCGGGCGGATTCACGACACCGGCCGCGAGCGCGCGCTTCGGAGCCAGCAGCCAGCTGTCGATGGCGCACCACAGGCCCACGGGCACCGCCAGCCAGCTTGCCGGCACCGCCAGGTTCTTGATCAGCTCGACGATGTCTTGCATGAGTGGTTACTTCCCGACCTTGAGCACCGCGAGAAACGCTTCCTGGGGGATCTCGACCTGCCCCACGTTCTTCATGCGCTTCTTGCCTTCTTTCTGCTTCTCCAGCAGTTTCTTCTTGCGCGAGATATCGCCGCCGTAACACTTGGCCAGCACGTTCTTGCGCAGCGCCTTTACCGTGGCGCGCGCGATCACATGGCTGCCGATGGCCGCCTGCACCGCCACTTCGAACATCTGGCGCGGAATCAGCTCCTGCATCTTGTCGACCAGCTGCCGGCCGCGATCGTAGGCGCTGTCCTTGTGGACGATCAACGCCAGCGCGTCGACCTTGTCGCCATTGATGAGCACGTCCAGCTTCACCAGCGGCGCCACCTGGAAATGGCTGAAGTCGTAATCGAAGGACGCATAACCACGGCTGGTGGACTTGAGGCGGTCGAAGAAGTCGAGCACGACCTCGGCCAGAGGCAGTTCGTATTGCAGCGACACCTGGGTGCCCAGGTACAGCATCTTCTTCTGCACGCCGCGCTTGTCGGCGCACAACTGCAACACGCCGCCCACATGGTCCGGCGGCACCAGGATGTTGGCCAGGATGATGGGCTCGCGCAGCTCGGCGATCTTGTCCACCGGCGGTAGTTTGGCCGGGTTGTCGACGCTGATCACCTCGCCATCGGTGGTCGTCACCTCGTAGACCACCGTGGGCGCCGAGGTGATGAGGTCCATCTCGTATTCACGCTCGAGCCGCTCCTGCACGATTTCCATGTGCAGCAGTCCCAGGAAGCCCACGCGGAATCCGAAGCCCAACGCCGTGGACACTTCGGGCTCGTAGTGCAGCGCCGAATCGTTGAGCCGCAGCTTGGACAACGCGTCGCGGAATTTTTCGTAGTCGTCGGTGGCGATGGGGAACATGCCGGCGAACACGCGCGGCTTCACCTGCTTGAAGCCGGGCAACGGCTCCGCCGCCTGCTGACGCTCGAGCGTGATGGTGTCGCCCACGGGCGCACCGTCGATTTCCTTGATGCCGCCAATAATGAAACCCACGTCACCCGGGCCCAGCTCGCGCGCGGCCACGGACTTGGGTGTGAATCGGCCGAGCTTGTCGACATTGAAGGAGCGACCCGTCGACATCACGCGCATCTTGTCGTTGACCTTGACGGTGCCGTTGAAGATGCGCACCAGCGTGACCACGCCCACGTAGTTGTCGAACCAGGAGTCGACGATCAGCGCCTGCAGTGGCGCGTTCGGATCACCCTTGGGCGGGGGAATGCGCTCGATGAGCTGCTCGATCAGTTCTTCGACGCCCTGCCCCGTCTTGCCGGATACCTCGAGTGCGTCGTCGGCCGAAATGCCGATGACGGCTTCGATCTCCTTGATGACGCGCGCCGGCTCGGCGGAAGGCAGGTCGATCTTGTTGATCACCGGCACGACTTCGAGACCCAGCTCGGTGGCCGTATAACAATTGGCGACGCTCTGCGCCTCCACGCCCTGTGTGGCATCGACTACCAGCAGCGCGCCATCGCAGGCGGCCAGCGAGCGCGACACTTCGTAGGAGAAGTCGACGTGCCCGGGAGTGTCGATGAGGTTCAGCTGGTAGCGCTGCCCATCTTTCTTCGACGTGTAATACAGCGTGACCGACTGGGCCTTGATGGTGATGCCGCGCTCGCGCTCCAGTTCGAGCGAATCGAGCACCTGGTCCTGCATCTCGCGGGCTTCGAGGCCGCCGCAAATCTGGATGAAGCGGTCGGCGAGCGTGGACTTGCCGTGATCGACGTGGGCGATGATCGAAAAATTGCGGATGCGTTCCATCAGGGCTCGGGCGAGGTCAGCCTGCCGCGCGGAATGCGCGACGGCGCAACCCTGATACGGCAAAAAATTAGCGCGGAAGTATAGCCGGAGGGCGGCTCACCAGCCGCAAAAGTTCTTGGGAATTCAGCGTGTAATGGCAAATCACGCTGCCATCCAGCAGCAGGACGGGCACCTTGAGGCCGTATTGCCGGGCCAGGGCCGGGTCGGAGTCGACATCAAGGATGCTGGCGGGCGGAATCCGCCCTGCGAGCTCGAGCGCGGCCAGTTCCTCGAGCATCTGCTCGCAGAGGTGGCAACCGGCGCGGCTCAGCACGACCAGGCCGGCGGGCAGGGTCATGGTCTGCGGTCGCCGCGGGCTATTTCGGCCGTTGCGGCGAGATGGCCAGACCTTGGGTGGCCGAAGCCTGGCCCGATGAGGAACGGGGCGACGTCGATTTCACCTGGGTGGCGATGAACTTCACGGTGGTCGGTGGCACTTCCCCGACCACCGTCACCTGGTGATCGTCGACCACCGTCGTGAAAGCAGACGAGGAACCCACGCGCGCAGGGCCTTCCGCCGACCGGGCATCCGCCTTGCGGGGCTCGACGAACACGGACACCGAGGCGACGCCATCGGTGAACACCAGGTGAGCCACGGGCTCGCTGGAACCGGGCAGCGACTGGTTGGCGCGCGAAGCGATGCGGAAGCCGGGGGGCAGCCGCATGGCATCCCACAAAGCGGGCGTGGTGCTGGCCACCCGGCGATCGGCACGCAGCCAGCGGTAGCTCGATGCATCCACCTGCGGCTTGAACATGGAATCGGGAATGCGCTCGGGCAGGTCGATGCTCGAGAACAGGATCTGCTCGATGACCTGGCCGGACTGATCGCAGAGCTGCGTCTTCAGCGGCATCGAGGTCTGCTCATCGATCCAGAGGCGGTAGCCGTAGCGGTACTCGTCGCGCGGATGCAAGGCCACTACGCGGGTGGTCCGGCCCAGCATGCGCTCGCGCTCTCCACCGCGGATTTCGTAGACCTGCGAATCACCTTCGGCCAGCGACGGCAATGCGCCCAGCAACGGACCGTCGGGTGCGCGGCGCTCGACCAGCACGGTGCGCTTGTCGGGGAAGTAACAGGTGAGCTCGTCGCCTTCGCGGATGAACTCGCGGCCCGAGGCATCCAGCGACAGCAGGCGCTCGGAAACGTCGCGCCCGCGCACACGGTGGATGATGCGGAGAGTTTCAGCGCGAGTGCCGCGCACGTGGGTGAATACACCGACGTAGTTGCGCGTGGTCAGCGCCTTGTTCATGCGCTCCAGCCATTCCTTGGGCTCGGCACCCGATGCCATGCCCGCCACGAGCAGCAGGGACAGGCTCGCCATCACCGCGACGTGATGACGCGAACGACCATTCCTCGTCGGAAGGCGCGAATCAAGGCGCATCGACATCCTCCGTGGCGGCGCCCGGCGCGGCCGGGTTGTCGTCGGCCTCGAGCCCTGCTTCTGCGCCGACGATGCCCAGCAGGGCCATGCGACGCGTGAGCGGACCCGAATATTCACTGTGTGCCACCACGTAATTCGCCAGGCGCGCGGGCGGCGCGATGCTGGTGGCGGAGCTGGGAGCGGGAGTGCTGTAGAGGCCCGGCACGTCGTCCGACGCGGCCAGGTCGGGCGTGTTGTTCACGGCGACCGGGGTGCCGGAGGATTCCGGAGTCAGAATGATCGTGGTGGGAGAGGTGGTGCTGGCCTGGAAGACGTCCGCGACAGGTTCCTGAGCGCCACGCAGCCAGAAGATGGAAACCGCGGCCACGCCGGCGGCGATACTGGCGCCCGCGAGCGGCGTACCGAAACGCATCCAGCGCTGGCGCGAAGCGCGAGAGGCGGCGATGCCGGTGGAGCTGCGAGCGGCGTCGACCGCCGCATCGTCCATTCCCGCGTCAGTGCCCTGCCCGTATGTGGCTTCCTTGCCGATGGCTGACTGGACGCGAAGCGCCACTCGATCATGAAGTGCCACACCACGTTCGGCCCGCAGCGCGGCGCCGATCATGGAGTACCGCGACCACTGCGCCCGCAGGGCGTCGTCGCGGGTCAGGCGTCGTGCGAGCAATTCGCATTCGCCCCCAGGCAGTTCGCCATCGAACATGGCCGATAACTGACTGTCGCGCTCTTCCGTCATACCATTTCCTCTGTGCGGCCCAGGCCGCCTTCAAAAACTTCGCGCAGGCGCTTGTCGATGGCCTCGCGCGCTCGAAAAATTCGCGAACGCACCGTTCCGACGGGGCATTCCATCGCGGCCGCGATCTCTTCGTAACTCAGGCCGTCCAACTCGCGTAGCACGATGGCCGTCTTGAGTTCTTCAGGCAACGCATCGATGGCAGAGTTCACGATGCCGCGAATTTCTTCCGTGAGGGCCATGCCCTCCGGCGTATCGGGATCTTGAAGCTTGGTCTGCACGCCGTGCGATTCCTCGGGGTCGGTCAGGTCCAGGTCGTAACGGATCGGGCTGCGATCACGTGACGCGAGAGAGTTCTTGGCGGTGTTGATGGCTATGCGATACATCCAGGTGTAGAAGGCGCTGTCGCCCCGAAACTGCGGGAGAGCCCGATAAGCTTTGATGAAGGCCTCTTGCGCAATGTCTTCCGCTTCCGCCGGATTGCGAACGTATCGCAATACCAGCTTCACCACTTTGTGCTGGTACTTGCGCACCAGCAGGTCGAACGCACTCTTGTCTCCGCGCTGAACGCGTTTGACGAGAACCAGATCACTTTCTTCAGCCGTCACAGGAGCACCTCGGCTCCTTGTGAGCTGAATAGACCCTGAACGCCCCCGAAAGTTGCATCCCGGGGCGGGGCTGACCGAATGTTTTTGAACGACACGTGATGCACTTCAAACCTTGGCCCGGATGGTATCAGTTCCCGTCCGCCCGACCGCCGCGGCCACTCCCTCAGCAGGGCCCGAATGGCGGAAAAGACGCCGGGCGAGGCTCCGCAGGGCCTGCTGTTCCTGCAACCGGGTGTCCACGAGCAACTGCCTCACACCTTCTGCCGTCCGGAAGCGCAGTAGCCACCAGTGGATTCCATATTGCCGGCAGTCATCAGGAATCGCCGCGAGCCGCTGCCCGCCGGCTTCTCCCCCGAGGTGGACGAAATACACGGGCTCTTCTCCCGGCCATTCCAACGCCCGCAGCGCATGCCGCCCCCGCAGATACACGAAGCGTCTCACCGAGCCGGCGCCCGCGACGGCGATCAACGCGGCAAGAGATGCCTTGAAGAGCCCGGGAATACCGGACATCAGAACGAGCGTCACCGCCATCGACAGCCAGATCATCCACGCGGCGCCAGCGCGACGCGATGGAACGAATTCAATTCGATTCAGTGATGCAGCGGCAGAGCGCGGCGAGTTGCGGATCGTCGGGTACATCTCCTGCAACGAGATATCGCGCGATCTCCGGATCGGGCAACTCAAGAAACTGTTCGAAAGCCTGCCTTTGTGCGGCGGGCGCGTCGAAGTGGTGTGTATTCAGATAACGGACGAGCAGCAGATCCAGCTCTTTCATGCCGCGGCGGCAGCGCCATTGAAGTTTTCGCAGCTCGACGCTCAATCAGTGCTGGCGCTCGACCATCATCTTCTTGATCTCGGCGATGGCCTTCGCCGGGTTCAGGTCCTTCGGGCAGGCCTCGGTGCAATTCATGATGGTGTGGCAGCGATACAGGCGGAACGGATCTTCCAGGTCATCGAGACGTTCACCCGTGGCTTCATCACGCGAGTCGACGATCCAGCGATAGGCCGCGAGCAATGCCGCGGGCCCCAGGTAGCGATCGCTGTTCCACCAGTAGCTCGGACATGAAGTGCTGCAGCAGGCGCACAGGATGCAGGCCGATGGCCGATCGATCTTCTCCTGGTCTTCCTTGGATTGCGGGCGCTCGCGATCCGGCGGCGCGGGCGTGCGCGCCTGAAGCCAGGGTTTCACCGCCGCGTACTGGGCATAGAACTGCGTGAGATCGGGCACCAGGTCCTTCACCACCGGCATGTGCGGCAGCGGGTAGATCTTGACGTCGCCCTTCACCTCGTCGCAGGCCTTGGTGCAGGCCAGCGTGTTGGTGCCGCCGATGTTCATCGCGCAACTGCCGCAGATGCCCTCACGGCAGGAACGGCGGAAGGTGAGCGTGGGATCCACCTCGTTCTTGATCTTGATCAGTGCGTCGAGAACCATCGGACCGCAGGTATCCATGTCCACTTCGAACCGGTCCATGCGGGGGTTCGCGCCGGAGTCCGGATCGAAGCGATAGATGACGAAGGTGCGCACGTTCTTCGCACCCGCGGGTGCGGCGTGCCGCTTGCCGGCGGACTTGTCGATCTTCGAGTTGGCGGGGAGCGTCAGTTCAACCATCGGTCTCTCGATTAATAAGTGCGCGCCTTGGGCGGAATGGGCTGCACATCGCTGGTGAGCGTGTTCATGTGCACCGGGCGGTATTCGATGCGCGTCCTGCCAGCTTCGTCCACCCAGCACAGGGTGTGCTTCTGCCAGTTCACGTCGTCGCGATCCTTGAAGTCCTCGCGCGCATGCGCGCCGCGGGATTCCTTGCGGTTCTCGGCGGAGACAATGGTCGCCGTGGCCTGGCCCAGCAGGTTGTCCAGCTCGATGGTCTCGATGAGGTCCGTGTTCCAGATGAGGCTGCGGTCGGCGACGCGCACGTCGGCGAAAGACGCGTAAGTCTTCGCCAGCGCGGTCACGCCTTCCTGCAGCGACGAGCCCGTGCGGAATACCGCAGCGTCGCGCTGCATGGTCTTCTGCATTTCGAGGCGGATCTCGGCGGTGCCGCGCGAACCCTTGGCATTGCGAAAACGGTCGAGACGCGTGACGGCGTAGTCGCCGGCATCCGCGGGCAGCGGCGCCTGCTTCTGGCCCGGCTTCACGATGCTGGCGGCATGCCGGCCCGCTTCGCGACCGAACACCACGAGGTCGAGCAACGAATTGGAACCCAGGCGATTCGCGCCGTGCACGGATACGCACGCGGCCTCGCCGACCGCCATCAGGCCTGGAACCACGGTGTCCGGATTGCCTGATTTCGACGTGACCACTTCGCCGTGAACGTTGCAGGGGATTCCGCCCATGTTGTAGTGCACGGTGGGCAACACGGGGATCGGATCCTTGTTCACGTCCACACCCGAGAAGATGCGCGCGGTCTCGGCGATGCCGGGCAGGCGCGCGTGGATCACCTCGGGGCCCAGATGCTCGAGATGCAGATGGATGTGATCCTTGTGCCGGCCCACGCCGCGTCCTTCGCGGATCTCGATGGTCATCGAGCGCGACACCACATCACGCGACGCCAGGTCCTTGGCATTGGGCGCGTAGCGTTCCATGAATCGCTCGCCTTCGGAGTTCGTGAGGTAACCACCCTCGCCGCGCGAACCCTCGGTGATCAGGCAACCCGAGCCATAGATACCGGTGGGATGGAACTGCACGAACTCCATGTCCTGCATCGGCAGTCCGGCGCGCAGCGCCATGCCACCGCCGTCACCGGTACAGGTGTGCGCGGACGTGCACGAGAAGTAAGCGCGGCCATAGCCACCCGTGGCCAGAATGACGGTGTGCGCGCGGTAGCGATGCAGCCGACCCGTCGCCATGTCGAGCGCGACCACGCCACGGCAGGCGCCATCCTGCATGATGAGATCGAGCGCGAAGTACTCGATGTAGAACTCGGCGTTGTTCTTGAGTGACTGCTGATACAGCGTATGCAGCATGGCGTGGCCGGTGCGATCCGCGGCCGCGCAGGTGCGGTGCGCCGTGCCCTTGCCGTAGTGCGTGGTCATGCCGCCGAAGGGCCGCTGGTAGATGCGTCCTTCGCTGGTGCGCGAGAACGGAACGCCGTAATGCTCGAGCTCGATGACCGCCGCCGGCGCTTCCTTGCACATGAACTCGATGGCGTCCTGGTCGCCCAGCCAGTCCGAGCCCTTGATGGTGTCGTAGAAATGGAAGCGCCAGTCGTCTTCACCCATGTTGCCGAGCGCGGCCGAGATGCCACCCTGCGCCGCCACGGTATGGCTGCGCGTGGGGAAGACCTTGGTGATGCATGCGGTGGACAGGCCGGCTTCGGCCAGTCCCAGCGTCGCCCGCAGCCCGGCACCCCCGGCTCCGACGACGACGACGTCATAGGTGTGATCGATGAATTCGTATTCTTTGGTCATCAGATTCGTTTTCAGACTCGGTTCACGACAAGGCCAGCAGCATCACGGCGAACACCGCCGCCACGGCGGCGGCCACGTGTACGAAAGTCGACAGCAGCAACATCGTGGTCTTGGCGCCCTTGCCGTGCACGTAGTCCTCGATGACCACCTGCACGCCGAGCTTGGAATGCCAGGCCAGCGTCAGCACCAGCAGGATGGCCAGCACCGCCACCCAGGGCTGGCCTAACCACCCGCGCACGGCATCGTAGGATTGCAGCGGCAGGCCCAGCAGCGACCATGCGAACCACAACGTCAGCGGAATCAGGGCGACGGCGGTGACCCGTTGCACCCACCAGTGCCCGACACCCTCACCGGCCGAGCCGCGGCCCAGCACCTTGCCCAGCGGTGAGCGCAGGCTCATGGGGCCACCCCGCCCGGCACCGCCGCCAAGGCGCGGCAGCCCAGCCAGACCGCCAATGCAGTCAGCAGCAGCGCGGCGACAATGACGAAGTAACCGCTGCGCCGCGCCTGTGCGCGTTCCATGCCGCGGCCCGTATCCCAGACCAGGTGACGGATGCCATTGCAGAAGTGATAGACGAACGAGAAGGTGAACCCGACCAGCAGTAGTTTGGCCAGCGGCGTATCGAGAAGCCGCATCGCGCGGTCATAGGCGTCATGGCCCGTGGCCAGCGCCATCAGCCACCAGGCGAGCACCAGGAAACCGACGGACGCCGCCACCCCGGTGATGCGATGGAGAATGGACAGCGATAACGTGTACATGAACTTGTACACGCCAAGATGCGGAGATAAAGGTCGCGGGGGCATCAGGGACGGTTCCTAAAAGTCGACGCAGCGGCCATTTCGTTCCCAGTCGCCGAAGCGCGTGGGCTCGGGCCCCTTGGGGCCGCCGATCTCGGGGACGGGTACGGCGTCGGGGGTTGGAACCTCCGCGACAGGCCGCACATCGGTGGCGCCAGCGGCAGGTTTCTCGACGGAATGGACGTTCGGCACGGCTGGGAATTCTGCCAGAATTGCACCGCTTCGACCACATGAAAACCCTGCAAAAACAAAGATGAGCATGCACGAAAGACTGGCGACGGTCGTGTTTCGCGGCCCGGACGCGGCGAAATTCCTGCAGGGTCAACTTTCTGCCGATGTCGAAGTTCTGTCAGTAGGCGCTCAGACGCTGGCCGGGTTGCACAACCCCCAGGGCCGCGCCATCGCGCTGCTGGCGATATCGCGCACCGCGGCCGATGAGTTCATCGCCCGGCTGCCGCGCGAACTGGCCGATACGGTGATCGCGCGCCTGAAGAAATACGTGCTCCGCGCGAAGGTGCGCATCGAGCCGGGCGACGACACTCCGGCGGACGACGCACTGGCCGCCGTGCGCGCCGGGATTCCCGAGGTTTACGCCGCCACCAGCGAGGCCTTCGTCGCGCAGATGCTCAACCTCGACTTGTTAGGCGCGATCGCCTTCGACAAGGGCTGCTACACGGGACAGGAGGTGATCGCCCGGGCTCACTACCGCGGGCGCGTGAAGCGGCGCATGCAGCGCTGGCTCAATTCCGGCGCCAAGCCGCTGGCGCCGGGCGACACCGCGCGCGGACCCGATGGCCGCTCGTTGAACGTGGTTCGGGTGGCGGCGGTGGATGGCGGGCAGGAAATCCTCGCGGTGGGCAACTATCTACCTGCCGAGTCGGAACCGGCCGAAGCGGACTCCTCGCTGGTGCAGGTCAGCGGCCCATTGCCCCTGCCCTACGCGTTGCCCGATTAACGCCGCGCGAACGAAACGACGGTCTGCGCGTATTCGCCGGCACGCGCCGGCGTCAGAACGGGATGGCTGCCCGCGAACTTGTGCCCGCGAGAACTGCGTGCCCGCTCCAGCGCCCGGTTGTAGGCCGGCGTCAGCGCGTCGGCATCGGAAGTCATGATGAGCACGCGCTGCGACACTTCGCCCAGCCGGGCAAGCACGTCGTACGCGGGCTTGTCCTTCCTCGCATCGGCTTCCGCGCCGGCAACGATGGCGTCGTATCCGAGCTCCAGATAATCGCGCACGTACTCGTACACCAATGGCAGCGTTTCCTGCGTGAGCTCGAACGCGGGATCCCATTCCTTCAGCGTGCGCACGATGGTCTCGAATGGAAACGCCTGCCAGGCGCCGTCGCCAGCCAGCTTCGGATTCAGGCCGGCGGTGGGCGGCGAAATCTTGCGGATCTCCTCGGGAGCGAGTCCGAGAACTCCGTCGAGCACGGCGCCGGTGACCTGCGCGGGCTGGGCCAGCAACATCTCCACGGCGATGGATGCCGAGAAGCGTCCGCCGACCACGGTGTAGGGCACGGTGTGCAGGGAGCCGCAGGCTTCGAGCACATCCTGCGCGTATTGCTGGACAGTCCAGTTGCGGCACTTCTTGTGCGAGCGGCCGGTGCCGGCGATATCGAAAGCGATGGCGCGAAAACCCGCGCGCGCCAGGTGCACCATGACGTGTTCGTACATGCGCCCGCTCGCGGGCAGCCAGGGCAGCAATACGATATCGGGGCCGGCGCCACAGGCGCGGAAATGCAATTGGCCGGACAAGGTGTCCGCGAACCCGAAACGCATGGGCATCACGGCGCGATCGTGTGCAACTCCTGACCGTTCTCTCATCTACCTTCCCTTCTTCTTGTCGCGGTTTTCCGTGGTCTTGGGCGACCATCGGGCGCGCCAAGTCTACCGAGTTATGGAAAGCCGCTACAGGTCAATTGCTTCCACGTTGCGTTCGGCGATGGCCGAACCCAGGAATCGCTGTCCCACACGGGCGAATCGCTCAGGGCTGTCGGTGGCCAGCAATCGCACTTCGCCCGTGCGCAGCGGGGAATTCCGCAGCTGCCTCGACTCGAGAACCTCGCTCGCGGCGCGCGCCGTGGTGGCTGCGGAATCCACGACCTGGCGCGACGGCCCGACACGGCGGGCGATCGCGGCCGCCAGCAGCGGAAAATGCGTGCAGCCCAGAACCACCGTGTCGATGCGCGCATCCAGGTGCGCGAGGTAGCGTTCGGTGACCGCATCCACCGCCTCTCCTTCGCTCCAGCCCTCTTCTGCCAGCGCCACGAAAATCTGCGCGGCCACCTGCGTGACATGCGCATCGGGACGGATGGCGAGAATGGCATCGAGATACGCGCCACCCCGGACCGTGCCCTCGGTGGCCAGTACGGCGATGCGGCCGCTCTGGCTGGCATCGCAGGCGGCGCGCGCGCCGGGTTCGATGACGCCGATCACGGGCAATTCGGGAAAGCGCTCGCGCAATGCGGGCAGCGCGCTGGCCGACGCGGTGTTGCATGCCACCACCAGCGCCTTGATGCCGCGCTTCACCAGTGCTTCGGCCGCGCGCACGGAATATCGCGCCACGGTCTGGGCGCTCTTGGTGCCATAGGGCAACCGCGCGGTATCACCGAGATAAAGGAAATCTTCGCCGGGCAGCGAGGCGATCAGCGCGCGCAGCACCGTGAGCCCGCCCACGCCGGAATCGAACACGCCTATGGGTGAAGCGCCGGGCGAACCCGGCGCTCCGGTTCGCGGCGGCACCGCTCAGGACTCCGGCCGCATGTGCGGGAACAGCAGCACGTCGCGTATGGAAGGAGAATCGGTGAAGAACATCACGAGGCGGTCGATGCCTACACCCAGACCTGCCGTGGGCGGCATGCCGTATTCCAGCGCACGCACGTAGTCATGGTCGTAGTACATGGCCTCGTCGTCGCCGGCGTCCTTGCGCTCCACCTGCGCGCGAAAACGGGCGGCCTGGTCCTCGGCGTCGTTGAGCTCGGAGAAACCATTGGCGATCTCGCGCCCGCCGATGAAGAACTCGAAACGGTCCGTGAGGAAGGGGTCGGCATCGTTCGCGCGCGACAACGGGCTGACTTCGGCCGGATACGCGAACGCGAAAGTCGGGTCGATGAACGAGTCTTCGGCGAACTTCTCGAACAACTCGATCTGCAGTTTGCCGGCACCGTCGCCGGGCTTGAACGTGATGCCGTGTTTCGTGCACAGCTCGCGTAGATAGGCGACGTCGCGCGCGCGCGCCAGGTCGATGCCGCCGGGCGTGTACTTCGCGACGGCGTCCAGCACGCTGATACGCGTGAAGGGCCGGTCGAGATCGTACTCGCGGCCCTGGTAGGTGACCTTGCGAGTGCCCAGCACCACGTCGGCCAGACCCTGCATGGCGCGCTCGATCATCACGATGAGGTCGTGATAGTCGGCGTACGCCACGTACAACTCCAGCATGGTGAACTCGGGGTTGTGCCGCGTGCTCACGCCCTCGTTGCGGAAGTTGCGATTGATCTCGTACACGCGCTCGAAGCCGCCCACGGTCAGGCGCTTGAGGAACAGCTCCGGCGCGATGCGCAGGTACATGTCCATGTCCAGCGCATTGTGGTGCGTCTTGAATGGCCGCGCCGCCGCGCCGCCCGGGATGCTCTGCAGCATGGGTGTCTCGACTTCCATGAAACCCATGGAATCGAGGAAGTCGCGCAGGTAGCGCAACACCTGGTTGCGCATCGCGAACACTTTGCGGCTGTGCTCGTTGACGATGAGATCCACGTAGCGCTGGCGGTAGCGCATGTCGACGTCAGCCATGCCATGCCACTTGTCGGGCAGAGGACGCAGGGACTTGGTGAGCATGCGCAATGTTTCCACGCGCACCGACAGCTCACCCGTCCTGGTCTTGAACAGCGTACCCACGGCCGCGAGGATGTCGCCCACGTCGTACTTCTTGAACGCCTCGTAGCTCTCGCCCAGCGAGTCGCGCTGCAGGAAGATCTGGATGAGGCCGGTGCGGTCCTGCAGTTTCGCGAAGCTGGCCTTGCCCATGACGCGCTTGGTCATCATGCGGCCGGCCACGTGCACGGTCACTGGATTGGCGTCGAACCACTCGGCCGGCTTCTCGCCGTATTCGGCCAGCAGCAGCGAGGCCAGCACGTCGCGGCGGAAATCGTTGGGGAACGCAGGTACACCCTTTGCCCTGGCCTGCTCGCGCCACTCGGCGAGCTTCGCGCGCCGTTCGGCGATGAGCTTGTTCTCGTCCTGCGGGGACTGACCGTCATCACCGCCACCGGGGTTGTCAGGGCCTTGGTTCACAGTCCCGCCTTGAGCGAAGCTTCCATGAAGGGGTCGAGGTGCCCGTCGAGCACCTTGTTGGTGTCGCCGATCTCGACATCGGTGCGCAGATCCTTGATGCGCGACTGGTCGAGCACGTAGGAGCGTATCTGGTTGCCCCAGCTCACGTCGCTCTTGGCATCTTCCAGGACCTTCGACGCGGCATTGCGCTTGTTGACTTCGAGCTCGTAGAGCTTGGCCTTCAGCATTTTCATGGCCGTCGCGCGATTCTTGTGCTGGCTGCGTTCGTTCTGGCAGGCGACCACAATACCCGACGGACCATGCGTCAGGCGCACCGCCGATTCGGTCTTGTTCACGTGCTGGCCGCCAGCGCCGCTGGAGCGATACACATCCATGCTGATGTCGGCCGGATTCAGGTCGATCTTGATGTCGTCGTCGACTTCGGGCGAAACGAACACCGACGCGAACGAGGTGTGGCGGCGGTTGCCCGAATCGAACGGCGACTTGCGCACCAGGCGATGCACGCCGGTCTCGGTGCGCAGCCAGCCATAGGCATACTCGCCCTTGATCTCGACGGTTGCGCTCTTCATGCCCGCGACTTCACCGGCCTGCGAGTCGATGACCTCGGCGTCGAAGCCGCGTTGCGCCGCCCACTTGAGATACATGCGCAGCAGCATCTGCGCCCAGTCCTGCGCCTCGGTGCCGCCCGCGCCCGCCTGGATGTCGACGAAGGCGTTGTGCGAGTCCATCTCGCCGCGGAACATGCGCTTGAATTCGAGCTTGCGGACGTCGACTTCCAGCTTCTCGGCGTCACGTTCGATTTCGCGCGCCATGCCTTCGTCGTTCTCGCTCTCTGCGAGATCGAGTAGTTCGATCGCGCTGTCGATGCCGCCCGTGGACTTGTCCATGTCGGCCAGCTCGGTGGTGAGCCGCGCGCGCTCCTTGCCAAGCTCCTGGGCCTTCTCCGGCTTCTGCCAGACACCCGGATCCTCGAGTTCGCGGCTGACTTCCTCTAGGCGCTCTTTCTTGATGTCGTACTCAAAGAAACCCCCTCAAGGAACTGATGCGTTCCTTGAGATCGGCGAGTTGACGCTTCAATTGTCCAAGTTCGAGAGGCATAGGGATCCCGGCAATGGGGGCGCGCATCCTACCTGAGCGCGCGCTCCATGAATATCGACAGGGGGTCGGGCCGGTAGGGCGGAAACGCCGGGATTTCCTTGAACCCGGCGCGGCGATACAAGCGCAGCGCGCCGACGCTCACATTGCCGGTCTCCAGGCGCGCCAACGGCAGCCCTTCCGATCGTGCCCAGTCCAGCAGCCTGACCAGCATGGCCAGCGCGATGCCACCGCCGCGGGCCTTGGGTTTCAGGTACATGCGCTTCAGCTCGGCCCAGCCGCCGCAGTGCTTGGCGGCGCCGCAACCGACGATTTCGCCGTCCTGTTCCACCACCAGGAAAATGCCAGCGCCTGCGGCCAGCGTCTCCGGGGAATCGAAGTGGTTGCTCTCGGCCGGATACAGCGCCGTGTTGAAGGCGTCCAGTTCGGCGATCAACGCGCGCGCCTCGGCGGACAACGGGTCGCCGGGCCGGATGGTGTAGTTAGTCATGGCAGCACGTGATCCACCAGCAGTTGCAGCCGGCGCTCTCCCTTGTATTCGTTGATGTCGAGGCGGTAGACCAGGTGCACGTCGCCCGCCGGCAGCGGCGGATTCTCGTCGGCGCCCTTGAAGTTGAAGGCGATGGCATCGAAGCTGCGCGCGCCGTCGCCGGATGTCACCCACATCTTGAGATGTTTCTCGCCGACCACGCGCGCGTTCTTCACCGCGAACCGGCCGTCGAAGCAGGGTTCCGGAAACGCCTGGCCCCAGGGCCCGCCCTCACGCAAAGCCTGCGCGGTCTCGAGCGCGATCTCCTCGCTGGTGAGCTCGCCATCCGTCTCGACATGGTTCGCGGGAATGCCCGGATCGCGCCAGCGCGAAACCTCCTCGTCGAAGGCGCGCGCGAACGCATCGAGGTTGGCTTCCTCGAGCGAGAGCCCCGCAGCCATCGCGTGCCCGCCGAAGCGGCTGATGAGTTGCGGGTGGCGCGCCGCCATGCCATCCAGCACGTCGCGGATGTGGATGCCGGTCACCGATCGTGCCGACCCGCGGAGCTGGCCGTCACCGGCACGCGCGAACGCGATGACCGGGCGGCGGATGCGATCCTTGATGCGGCTCGCGACCAGGCCGACGACGCCCTGGTGCCAATCGGGGTCGAACAGGCAGACACCCTGACGCGTCGGCCCCTCCTCTTCGCGTTCGCGCAAGTGACTCACCGCCGCCAGCGCCATGACCTGCATGCGAGCTTCGATTTCGCGGCGCTCGGCGTTGAGCTGGTCGAGACGCGTGGCCAGCGCCAGCGCTTCGCTGTCGGTCTCCGCCAGCAGGCAGCGGATGCCGATGGACATGTCATCGAGCCGGCCCGCGGCGTTCAGCCGCGGACCGAGGGTGAAGCCGAGATCGGCCGCCGTGACGGTGGCCATCGACCGGTTGCCGATGGACAGCAATGCACGGATGCCCGGCACCGCGCGACCGGCGCGGATGCGGCGAATGCCCTGCGCGACCAGCACACGATTGTTCGTGTCCAGCGGCACCAGGTCCGCCACGGTGCCGAGCGCGACGAGGTCGAGGAAATCGGTGACCGGCGGCATGACCACGTTGCCGCGCGCGTCGATCTCGCGGCGCAGGGCCGCCATCACGTAGAACGCCACGCCCACGCCGGCCAGCGCCTTGCTGCCGAAGGTGCTGCCCGACACGTTGGGATTCACGATGACATCGGCTTCCGGCAACACCGGTCCCGGCAGGTGGTGATCGGTCACCAGCACCTGGATGCCGCGCTCACGCGCCGCGGCCACGCCGGCGTTGCTGGAGATGCCATTGTCGACGGTGACGATGAGGGTGGGCGAACGTTCCGCCGCCAACCCCACGATTTCCGGCGTGAGCCCGTAGCCGAACTCGAAACGGTTCGGCACCAGGAAATCGACGGATGCGAAACCCCACGCGCGCAGGCAGCGGACGATCAGCGCCGTGCTGGTGGCGCCGTCGGCGTCGAAATCACCAATGACGATGATGCGGCGCTCGCGGTGTTCGAGGATGAGCCGTACGGCGGCATCGACGCCCTCGAGCGTGCCCACGGGCATCAGGCGATCGAGCGTCAGCGCGAGCTCGGCGCTGTCACGCACGCCGCGCGCCGCGTAGGCACGGCGCAGTACGGGATGCAGGGTTGCATCGCCCACCTCGCCGGGACAACCGCGCCGCGCGATTTTCAATTCCATCGAAAGTTTTCCATCAGGCAATTATGCGAGAGATTCGAGCCAGCCGCGCCGGCGGCGCCAGAATTTCAGGCGCGCGCGCGGACGTACGGTGAACAGCCGGTCATTGGCGACCACTTGCACATATTCGAGTCGACCTTCTTCGAGTGCGGCTCGCGCGGGCGCGAACCAGCGCGTCTCCAGCGCGGGCAATGTTTCCTGTTGCCCGCCGGTCAACGGCGCGAACTCGACCACCGCGTGGTTCCGCAGGACACGCAGCACTGAAAAACTGTCGGCCGTTGCGTCGGTTCCGGTGTGACCTGCCAAGCCGCCGATGAAGGGGTCGCCACCCTGGAAGTCATAGTCGGCGGGATCCCCGCGGTTTCCGCCGCGCGGGCCTGGCTCGTTGCCCCAGAGCCAGAGCGCCGTGATGCGCCGCTTGCCGGACCGTTGACGCGCGTTATTCAACTCCGAGCCGTGAAGCCACATCTCGATCTCGGTCCAGAGCCTGCGCAACTCCGGTGCTTCGGCGCCGGGCAATGCGGGCCCGATCTCGGCGCCCAGGAGCCGCGCGGGGTCCACCGTGTGTACCGCGACAGGGGCGATGCCTGACAACAGGAAGGCGCGGTCACCTCCGGGTCGCAGCGTGTACGACGGACCGAACACGCGGCCGAACTCCTCGCACCATCGCAGGCGCTCGACATCATCGATGCGAAGCAAGCCGCCATCCACGAGTCGCGCATGATCGAGCCGCGCCTCCAGGTGAACGGGGGTCGCGATCCAGGCGTCGGCCCGCCATTCGTCCGACGTCGCATCGGCGCGAGTCACTCGGGAGGCGATGGTTCCGAGCCGCAGGTCGGCGTCCGGGCCGCCCGCCAGCGAGCGCAACCAGTCTCGCCAGTCGCCGATGCGCTGCACATCCGCCATGCGCAGCAGCCAGTCGAGCGCCGGCAGATCGTAGGTGCGCGGCACCGAGCCGCCGGCGGATTCCGCCGGCAGATAGAGATCGGAAAGGATCAGCGTGAGGCGGCGCATGACGCTATCGTATCGAAGCCATGAAGTTCACTCAGCACTCGCCCGGGGGCCTCAATCTCATCCGCCGTTACGGCGCCGACTTTGTCACCGTGGGCGAGGAAGATCTGCGCGCGAGCTGCATCATCGGCGCGAACACCTTGATCCGGGATTGGGCGCCGCGCGACGTGGCGACGCTGGCGCTCGATCACCTTGCGCCACTGTTCGAGTTCAAGCCCGAGGTGGTGGTGCTGTCCACGGGCGCGCGGCAGCAATTCCCCAGCGCCGCCATGCGTGCGGAGTTTTCCTCGCGGAAGATCGGCATCGAGGTCATGGAAATCGGCGCCGCATGCCGCACGTACAACGTGCTGGTCAGCGAGGAGCGGAAGGTGCTGGCGGCAATCCTGTTGCCTGGCCCGTTATATGGCGGTTAGTCCGCCTGCGGCCCGTCGAAGGGTTCCGCAAGAAGACACAGGGGGAGAAAGTTGTTTAGCGAGGCCAATGGTTCGAAGCTGACAGACTCGAATTACTGGCGAATTTCTTTTTCTTCTTGACGGCTTGTTCTTCTTGTTTCCGCGACTTCCCCGTTCTCCCCTGTGCCTTCATGCGGAACCCTTCAGAGTTCATGATCCGGTCCGATGTCGGCGAGCGGCGACATAAAAACATGTTAAATCCTGACTGACAAGCCCTGCCCGTATGGGGCTGACAACCGGCGACGGAAAGTCCGAACAGGTTATTAGGCAAAACAAGAAGTTACACGGCAAAGCGTATTCGAGAAATTACTCGAATACCAGAGCGCAGCGTGTTCAGGTCAGGCCACCCAACATGGGCACGAAGGCCACCGGCCCCAGGACTTCGCGATCGATGTGGTCATCGCGACGCGTGAACCGGATGAGCTGCTGCGCACCTTCGGGCCCGACGGGAACGATGAGCCTGCCCTTGTTGGCCAATTGCGCGAACAGCGCGTCGGGCACCGACAGCGGCGCCGCGGCGACCAGGATCCCATCGAAAGGCTTCTGCGACTTCCATCCCTCGAAGCCATCGCCGTGCTTGAGCATCACGTTCTTGACGCCGAGCTCCTTGAGCGTGGCCTTGGCCCGCTTGTGCAGCGGCCCGATGCGTTCGATGGAGTAGACCTTCTTCACCAGCGGCGCGAGTACCGCGGTCTGGTATCCGCAACCCGTGCCGACTTCCAGCACCTTGCCGATCTTGCGGTCGCCCTCGATCAACGCCTCGGTCATTCTCGCCACGATGTAGGGCTGCGAAATGGTCTGCGAGTGGCCGATGGGCAGCGCCGTGTCCTCGTACGCGCGCGACGCCAGCGCCTCGTCGACGAAGATGTGGCGCGGAACATTGCGAATTCGATCCAGCACCGCGAGATTGCGGATGCCCTGCTCCTGCAGCCGCTGGATCAGCCGGTCGCGCGTGCGCGCGGACGTCATGCCGATGCCGGCGTATCGGCCGTGAGTGGGGCCGCTCATCGGGCAGATCTCACGCGCCCAGCCAATCGCGCAGCGGGTCGAGTGCGTCGCGGTCGGTGAGGTCGACGGTGAGAGGCGTGACCGACACGTAGCCATTGGCCACGGCGTCGAAATCCGTGCCGGGGCCGGCATCCTGGCCCGCACCGGCGGGGCCCACCCAGTAGACAGGCCGGCCGCGCGGATCCTCGGCGCGCAGCACCGCTTCGGAGCGGTGGCGATTTCCGAGGCGCGTCACCCTGATGCCCTTGATGTCGTCGAGCGGCAGGTTCGGCACATTGACGTTGAGAATGGTGGCGCGGCTCATGGCCAGCACCAGCGGAGTCTTCACCAGCCTTTCGGCGATGATCCGTCCGAAATGGGCGCCGGTCGCGAAATGGCGCACGGCGTCGCCGCGCAGGCCGTCGGTGTGCAGAGAAACCGCCACGGCTGGCTTGCCGAGAAACCGCCCTTCGGTGGCCGCGGCCACCGTGCCCGAATACAACACATCGTCGCCGAGGTTCGAACCGTCGTTCACGCCGGAAACCACCATGTCGGGTTCGAAGGGGAACAAACCCGAGATCGCCAGGTGCACGCAATCGGTGGGCGTGCCACCCTGGACGAAGTAGACGTCGGCGTCCGCCTGCTCGACGCGCAGCGGCATCTCCAGGGTCAGCGAGTTGCTGGCGCCGCTTCGATTGCGATCGGGCGCCACTATCGTGATATCGCCGAGATCTTTCAGCGTCTCCCGCAGGGCGTGAATGCCACGCGCGCGGTAGCCATCGTCATTGGATAAGAGGATTCGCACCGGCGGGCAATATACTCAATGGTTCAACGCGGAGGTAGCTTGAACGGCAAGCGCGCCCCAGATAGCGACAAGGCGGAAGCAGATCTGTTTCGCGACGCGGTGAGCGACGTGAAGCCCCTCGCGCCGCGCGCGCGCGCTCCGCTTTCGAAACGCAAACCGCCGGCTCGTGCCCGGTTCACCGCGGCCGACCGCGCCATGGTGCTGGTGGAGAGCCTGCAGGGTTTTGGCGCTGGCAATGGCGAAGCGGAGTTCACCGATTCCGGCGACGAGATTTCCTTCCGCCGTGAAGGCATCCAGAACGGCGTGATGCGCAAGCTCAAGCGCGGCGAGTATCGCGTGGAAGACGTCTGCGACCTGCATGGCCTGCGAGTGGAAGAGGCCAAGGCCGCGCTGCGCGAATTCCTGGCCGAAGCGCTCGGGCGGCGGCTGCGCTGTGTGCGCATCATCCACGGCAAGGGGCACGGTTCGGGAAATCGCGGCCCCGTGCTCAAGAACGCCGTGAACATGGTGCTGCGCAAGACCGGCCCCGTGCTGGCGTTCACATCCGCGCGCCGCGTCGACGGCGGCACCGGCGCCATCAACGTGCTGCTGGGGGGTGCCGGGTGAGGAAAGTGGGGAAAAGGACTTTTCCCCACTTTCCTCACCCGGCACCTACCTCTTGCGCGCGAACATCTTCGCAAGCCGCTCGCGGGTCGCTGGCACGCTGAACATCTCCGCGCCGATCGCCGCGAATTCCCGCGACAGCTGATCCGCGTCGGCGGGCGCTCCGAACAACTCGTGCAGGTCTTCGCGCACCATCTGGCGCGTGCGCGACATGGCCTCGCGCGGCATCGCGCAGAGTTCGCGCGCCACGTCGAGCGCGCGCGAAACACATTGCGAGGCCTCGCAGATTTCGTCGACCAGCCCCATGCGCAGCGCGGTGGCGGGATCGATCACCCGATAATCCGCGTGGATGGCCAGCACCGTGCCGCCCGCCGGGCAATGCCCGGTGATGCCGAACACCACCGGCGCCGGAGACAGCGCGATGGCCCGCTGTGCATGCCAGAGCGTGTTGAACAGCTCCGTCATCGCGGGCAGATCCATTCCGAGGATGGCGGGAACATCCAGCCCCGCAGAGAAAACCCCCGGCTGACCGGTGATCACAATTGCCTCGCAAGACCTTGCGGCGTTCATGGCATCGATCAGCGCGCGCAGCAGGTCGTTGGTCAGTGCATTCACCGGTGGCCGCGCCAGCCGGATTTCCCGGATCCGATCGTGGTCGATGATGTCGAGCATGTTCATTCTCCCGTGGCGCCCGCGACGATCTCGCGAAGCACCGTGGTGGCGAAACTTCCCGCCGACAGGGCGAACCGCAGCGTCAGCACGTCACCCGAATACTCATAGTCGAGCGCCCGGATTCGGATGCGCAACGCGCGCCGCTCCGAATTCATGCGTGCCCCGGCGATCACCGCCAGCGCCTCGGGAAATGCCGCGGCGATGGCTTGTTCGAGCGCCAGTGCTTCCGCCTTCGCCAGTGATTCGCCCTCGCCTGCCAGCGGCGCGGTGGGATGAATCTCGAGCGACTCGCAGCGGGGTGCGAGAGACCCATCGCCCTCTTCGACCGCGAATACCGAACCACGGCCGTCCAGATTGGCGACGTCGCCGGAAACGAACTGGTTCCAGGTGCCCCGGCGCACGCGCTCGGCCAGGACGGCGTTGAATACCAGGCTTCGCGCCGCCGACAGCATGAAGCCACCCTGATCGTTTCGCGAGCCACGGCCACGCACTCGCGAACCGCCGGACTCACCGCGAGTCGCGACTCTCTGCGCTTCATTCAGCACGGCCACCAGGTTCCCGGCGTCGCGTCCGAACCGCTGCTCTCCAAAGTAGTTTGGCACGCCACCCTTGGCAATGGCCGCCAACCGCGCATCCACCTGCGCCGGATCGGCGCGGAATTCTCGCACGATGATTTCGAAGCGGTTTCCCTCGAGCGCACCGCGAGGCAGCTTGCGCTGATGCTCGGCAGCCGAGATCACTTCGAAGCCCTCGCCATTCACCGAAAGAAAATCCTGCGCGGCGCGCTTGCCGCGCGGCACGGTGAAGGCCTGGGTGGTGATGGCATGGCGATCCTTGAGTCCGGCGAAGCCCACCTCGAAGGGCTTGCAGCCCGCGGCCCGCGCGAGTTCGCGCGCCACCCACTCGGTGTTGGCGCCGCGCTTGCGCACGCGCAGGAGCGCATGTGGGCCCGATCCCGATGCGTCGAAGCCCAGTATCTCGTCGACCTTGAAATCCTCCGGCGATGCGCGGAGTACGCCCGTCGCGATGGGGCCGCCGCCCCAGGCCGTCGGTGGTGAAAGTGCGGCCTGGCGCCAGCTGTCCGGGATCATTCGATCTTCTCAGGGCACGCTTTCGAGCAACACCACGGCTTGCGCCGCGAGCCCTTCGTTGCGGCCGATGAACCCGAGTTGTTCGGTGGTGGTGGCCTTGATGTTCACCTGGTTGTCGGTGACGCCCAGCATCTGCGCGATCGAGCGCCGGATGTCGAGGCGATGCGGTGACAGCTTCGGCGCCTGCGCCAGCACGGTGATGTCCACATTACCCACGCGGAACTTGCGCACGCTGAGCATCTCGAGCACGGCCTCGACGAAACGGCGGCTTTGCACGCCCTTCCACACCGGGTCGGTGTCGGGAAAATGCATACCGATGTCCCCCAGACCGGCCGCGCCCAACAGGGCGTCGCAGAGGGCATGCAGCACGACGTCGCCGTCGCTGTGCGCCACCACGCCGCGCGAATGCGCGATTCGCACGCCACCCAGCACCACGGAATCACCGGGGCCGAAGGCGTGCACGTCGAAACCTGTGCCGATTCGCATCATCCATCCTCGTGTGGCGTGGTCCGGATGAGGCTCTCGCGCGCGGCGAGAATGGCCGTCGCCAGCGCCAGGTCATCCTGCGTGGTGACCTTGATGTTATCCGCGCGGCCGGTCACGAGCCGGGGTTTGTGTCCCGCCCACTCCGCGGCCTGCGCTTCATCAGTGGGAACTCTTTGCGACTCGAGAGCGGCATTCAGCGCTGGCAGCAACACGCCGAAGCGGAACACCTGGGGCGTCGCGGCGCGCCACAGCCCCTCACGGTCGAGCGTTTCCAGCACCTGCGCGGGGTCGCCGCCGCCGCGCTTGAGCGTGTCGGCCAGCGGCACCGCCAGCAGCCCGCCGACGGCGTGATCACCCAATGCGTACTTGAGCTTCGCGAGATCTGCGCCAGTGAAGCAGGGCCGCGCGGCGTCGTGTACGAACACCCAATCGTCTGCGCGCACATGTGAGGCCAGTGAACGCAATGCGTTGCGCACCGAATGCGCACGCTGCTCGCCCCCAGTGACCGAGGTGACACCCGGATGCCGCACGGCCAGGGCCGGCCAGAGTTCATCGTCCGCCGAAATCGCGATGGTGATGCTGGCGCAGTCGACGTCCGCTTCGAAGGGCGCCATTGCGTACTCGATGACCGTCGAACTACCCAGCGTGGCGTATTGCTTGGGCATGGACGCGGCGAAGCGCCGCCCGCTGCCGGCGGCCGGGATGATCAGGTGATATCGCATGAGGCGCGAATCTTATCGCGCGGCGGTCTGGGTGCGGACCTCGGGACGCGTGGGCAGCGCCGTGCGCGGACGATTCGGCACCACCTGGTAGAAGGTTTCATTGCGGCCGATCATTCCCAGCTCGGATCGGGCGCGCTCTTCGATGGCCGCCATGCCGGCCTTGAGGTCGGCCACTTCCGCCACCAGCTGCCCATTGCGCTCTTCGAGCTCGGCGTTTTCCGCCTTCTGGCGCTCGACCGAATCACTGAGACGCGAGAGCTCGCGCACGCCGTCGTCCGACAGCCACAGGCGGTACTGCAGCAGCAGAACCACCGTGACCAATGCGCCCGCGAGCCATTTCATGACTGACCACCGAAGGCGCACGCCGAAAAGAACTTCCCCATTCCAAGTAGACTAAACTAAACTAAGTTCACTGTGAAGCCCGGAAAGATAAACATCCACGAGGCGAAGACCCACCTGTCCCGGCTGGTCGAAGACGTAGCCAATGGCAACGAGGTGTTGATCGCCAAAGGTGGTCGAGCCATGGCGAGGCTGGTGCCGCTGGGGCGAGATGACTCGCCACGCCGCGCGGGGCTTCTCAAGGGCAAGCTGCGCATCGCGGACGATTTCGACCGCTCGCTCGAAGCGCTGACGCCTCTATAGCCCGGGCGCCCTCCCCTACTCCGCCGTCACCAAGGGTTTGGCATGCGCCTTCTGCTCGATACGCAGGTGTTCCTCTGGTGGCTGGCCGAGTCGCGCAAGCTCACCAAGGCCATCCGCGACCGCATCGACGCGGCCGACGAGGTTTACGTCAGCGCCGCGTCCATCGTCGAGTGCGAGGCCAAGATCGCGGCCGGGTTGCTGGAGGCCGATACCGCGGAAGTGGCGCGGGGAATCAGGGCCAGCGGCTTCCTCGAACTGCCGGTGCGTGTACGCGCCGCGGCCGCGGCGGCTTCATTGAAACGGGTTCCGGAAACCGATTTCTTCGACCGGCTGCTGGTCGCGCAGGCTATGGCCGAACCGCTATGGTTCATCACCGCGAACGCGGCGTTGAAGGATTACTCGGAGCTCGTGGAAGTCGCGGGCGCTTCCACGAGCTGAGCTTTCGATTTTTCAACCGGTCATCGTGCTATCGGCCTGCCATCCGGATCGATGACCGTGACCTCGCCGAAATTCAGCGCACGCACCTTGGCCTCGATCTTCGCGAGATCACCGACCACCACCCAGGTCAGCGCCTCCGGACGGATGAGCTTGCCCGCGGACTTGTTGATGTCGTCGACGGTCACCGAAGTGACTTCGCCCACGAAGTCATTCCAGTAACTGTCCTTGAGACCGAAGGTCAGGATCTCGCCATAGGACCCCGCGATCTCGTCCGCGGTTTCGTTCTGGCCCGGCAGCGCGATGGCGATGCTGTCCTTGGCGAACTGGATTTCCTTCTCCGTCGGCTTGTTGGTGGTCAGCACCTCGCGCAGTTCCCTGAGGATCTCGGTCATCGACTCCGCCGTCTTGTCGGTCTGCACGCCGGCGCCCGCGCGCCACATGCCGGGGCCGATGGCGTCGGTGAGCCGCGTGCCCGCGCCGTACGACCAATGCTTGTCCTCGCGCAGGTTCATGTTGAGGCGCGAGACGAAGTTGCCGCCCACGAGCGCATCCAGCACCACGTGCCGGATGTGATCCGGGTCCGCGCGCGTCGGGCCGACGGTGGCCGCGACGATCTGTGATTGCTCGGCGCCCGTGCGATTGATGAGGAACACGCGCGGCTTCGCGGCCAGCGCCACGTCGCCGATGTTCTTGGTGGGTTTGGGCTCCGCGGGCGCCCTCCAGGCGCCGAAGCGCTGCTCCAGCAGCGGCTGGACCTGTGCCAGCGTGGTGTCACCCACGACGAGCAGCACGGAGTTGTCGGGCCGCACCCACTGCTTGTAGAACGCCGCGAGTTCGGCGCCCTTGAGACTGCCCACCGCTTCCACGGTGCCGGTGCCCGACGCCGGGTTCGAATACGCATGGCCTTCGCCGTAGATCAGCTTCGGCATCACGCGATTGATCATCGCCGCCGGCTGCGCCTTCTCCTGCTGGATCGTGGCCAGCGTCTGACCGCGCAGACGCTCCAGTTCCTTGTCGGGGAAAGTCGGGTTCAGCAATACGTCGGCATACAGATCGAGCGACTCGCTGAGACGCGCGCTCAACGCATTCATGTTCAGGAACGAGCGATCTAGATTGGAACCCACCGCAATGGTGGCGCCCAACGATTCGGCGCGCTCCGCGATCTGCAGCGAGGTGCGCGTCTTCGTGCCCTCCTGGATCATCTGCATGGCCAGCCGAGCCGTACCCGGCTTGGCCGAGGCATCGGCGGCAAAGCCCGCGTCCGCCATCAGCGTGAAATCCACTACAGGTGCGTTGTGGCGCTCGACCACGACCAGTTCCAGGCCATTCGAGAGCTTCGCGCGCGCCAGCCCGGGTAGTTTGAGGGACGGCGGCTCGCCCGTCGCCGGCACTTTGGAACGATCGACCGTGGATGCCACGGTCTTGTATTCGGGCGCGGGTTCGACATTGAGCACGAATACGCCATCCGACATCCAGCGGTTCGCGGCCGCCTGCAGGTCCGCGGGCGTGGCGCTCGCCACCCAACCCAGACGCGTCTTGTAGAAGTCGGGAGAGCCGCCGTACACCATGCTTTCGGCCAGGATGTACGACTTGCCGCCAAAGCCATCGATGCGCTCGATACCGCGCGCGAACGATGCGTAGTTAGTCGTCTTGATGCGCTCGACTTCCGCCGGTGTCGGGCCCTTGGCAATGAACGCGGCCAGTTCCTCGTCCAACGCCTTCTCCACTTCGGCGGGATCCTTTCCCGGCGCGACGGTGGCGAAGATCATGATCTGCGAGGCGATCTCGAAGGGGCCGATGAACACGCCGACCGCGGTGGCGCTGCGATCGGTGTAAACCAGCCGCCTGTACAGGCGGCTGTTCTTTCCAGTAGCAAGGAGGTCGCCGGTGATGTCCATCAAGGCGTAGTCGCGCGTCTTGTAGCCGGGGATATTCCATACCTTATATATGCGGGCCTGCGGCACGCGGTCCTGCATCACCGAGCGGCGCTCGCCCGACATCTTGGCCACCCAGGCCTGCTGGTGATTGACCGTGGGGCCGGCGGGAATGTCGCCGAAATACTTCTCGACCTTGGACTTGGCGTCGGCCGCCGTGATGTCACCGGCCAGCACCAGCACGGCGTTGGCCGCGCCGTAGTACGAGCGGAACCACTCCTTCACGTCCTCGAGCGAGGCCGCATTGAGGTCCTCCATCGAACCGATGGTTTCCCAGGAGTACGGATGCCCGGCGGGCCAGGTGCTTTGCGTGATGACTTCGGACACCTTGCCGTAGGGCTGGTTCTGGCGCTGCCGCTTCTCGTTCTGCACCACACCACGCTGCTCATCGAGCACTTTCTGGTCGATGGCGCCCAGCAGGTGTCCCATGCGGTCGGACTCCATCCACAACGTCATGTCCAGCGCCGAGGTGGGCACGTTCTGGAAGTAGTTGGTGCGATCCAGCCAGGTGGTGCCGTTGAGCTTGGTGGCGCCGGCGGCTTCCATCGCCTTGAAGTAGTCGTCGCGGTAATTCTCGGACCCGTTGAACATCAGGTGTTCGAACAGGTGCGCGAAACCCGTGCGGCCCAGGCGCTCGTCCTTGCTGCCCACGTGGTACCAGAGGTTGACCGCCACCACCGGCGCCTTGTGGTCCTCGTGCACCAGCAGTGTCAGGCCGTTATCCAGCACGAACTTCTGGTACGGGATGTCCACAGCGGGCATCGGCGCCGTCCTGGCGGGCGCGCCCATTGCGGACAACGACGCCGCCATCGAAATCGCGGCGGAAAGGACCAGTGCGGTGATGCGCCGATACATGGGTCATCCTTGGGAGTGATGTAGACGTGGATGCTAGCGCCAAGCGGCCATGGCGTGCATCGGGGACGGTGAAAAGAGTCTTCGCCGAGCCAGGACGTTGCGCGTCACTGCCCTTCCGCGGATGTGAAGCCGCGACAAACCACGGCCAGCTTGTTGCCATCCGGGTCGCGAACATACGCCGCGTAGAAATCCGGGTTGTAGAGCAGGCGCAGTCCCGGCGCGCCTTCGGAAACGCCGCCATTGGCCATGGCCGCGTCATGGAACCGGTTGACCGAACACCAGTCCTTTGCCCACAAAGCCACCATGCCACCGTTGCCCGACGCCGCCGGCTCACCGTTGTAGGGACGGCATACCCAGAGCGCGTCCTGCACCGCGCCATCCTTCTCGTACAACCCCCAGCCTATCCACCCTGTCCAGCTGGTCTCGCTTTCGCCCGATGTGTCGCAGCGCCGGTACCCGAGCACGCCCAGG
>JAQSWD010000131.1 GCA_029266835.1 Steroidobacteraceae bacterium | reverse complement strand
GGCTCGGCGGCCAGGCCTAACAACTCACGCAGCCGCGCGCGGTTCGCGGCCACGTGAGCCGCGTCATCGCCTACGTGCGTGGCCACGTTGAAAGAATCCCATGGCGCGGCACTGACTCCACCCAGCCGCGTGGTGAATGCCGCGCGCACGCCGGGCGGCAGCCGCCACTCGAAGTCGAGCAGCGAATGCGACTTCACGCGTTCTCTTCCGTGTCGCGCGTCAGCATGTCGATGAGCTTCTGCATGTCATCCGGCAGCGGCGCCTCGTAAGTCACCCGCTTTCCCGTCTTCGGATGCGTCAGCGTCAACTTCGCCGCATGCAGCGCCTGGCGGCCGAACTTCTCCAGCATCTCGCGCAGCTCGGGTGTCGCGCCCTTGGGATACCGCTTGCGCCCGGCATACAGAGGGTCGCCGACGATGGGGTAGCCGATGTGCTCCATGTGGACGCGGATCTGGTGAGTGCGACCGGTTTCCAGCCGCACGCGCGCCAGCGTGTGTTGCCTGAAGCGCCGCTCGATGCGGTAATGCGTTACCGCTTCGCGGCCGTCGCTGCGCACCGCGAACTTGAGCCGGTGCGAACGGTGCCGGTCGATGGGCTTGTCCACCGTGCCGCCGCCGGTCATGGCGCCGGTGCACACCGCGAGGTATTCGCGCTCGATCTCGTGCTCGGCAAGCTCGGCCACGAGAGCGGTCTGCGCTTCGACCGTGCGCGCCACGACTAACAACCCGCTGGTGTCCTTGTCGATGCGATGAACGAGCCCGGCGCGCGGCACGCGCTTGAGCCTGGCGTCGTGCGCCAGCAGCGCGTTCTGCAGGGTCTTGCCGGGGTTCCCGGCGCCCGGATGCACGACCACGCCCGGTGGTTTGTTAAGAATTATTACCGTGGCGTCCTGGTGCACTATGTCGAGCGGCAGCTTTTCCGCCTTGATGGCGGTCTCCTCCGGCAGTCGTGCCTCCACCCGGGCGGTCTCGCCACCCACGACAAGGTCCCGGGCCTTCACAGGCAGGCCGTTGACCTGGACGGCCCCTTCCTCGATCCAGCGCTGGATACGCGACCGCGAGTACTGCGGCAGCAGCTGGGCCAGGGCCTGGTCCAGGCGTTTGCCGGCGAAATCCGGGGGGAACTCGATGCGATGGGTCTGGAACTTGGGGGGCAAGAGTGTGGTCCGATGGGTTCGGGCCGGTATACTTCCCGCGTCCGGCCACGATTTCAAATAATCCCTGGCAAATAAGACCCTGGCCCACACACCGGCAAGAGAGACGACCCCTTCCATGCGATCAATGCGTACCGCCGGGCTGCTGGCACTGCTGTTTATTACCCTCACCGCCGTCACCGGCTGCAAATCGCGCGAAGGCCGCGATGGGCCGATGACCGACCCCGCGCAGGTCTACCAGCGCGCCAAGCGGGCGAGCAACCAGGGCGATTTCCCGTTCGCCATCCGCATTTATGAAGCGCTGATGGCGCGCTACCCGTTCGCCGAAGAGTCGCGCCAGGCGCGTCTCGACGTCATCTACGCCTACTACCGCGCGGGCGAGTCCGATTCCGCCATCGACGCGGCGGACACCTTCATCCGCGAGAACCCGACGCACGCGCGCATCGACTACGCGTGGTATCTGAAGGGTCTCACCGATTTCGAGCGCATGCCCAATTTCATGGAGCGCTGGTTCCGCGTGGACCTGAATGAACGCCCGCCCACCCAGGCGCGCCGCTCGTTCACGTCCTTCGCCACGGTGGTGGAGCAGTTCCCGAACAGCGAATACGCGCATGACGCGCGCCGCCGCATGGTCTACCTGCGCAATCGATTGGCGGACTACGAGATCGCGGTGGCCCGTTACTACGTGGACCGTGGCGCCTTCGTCGCGGCCGCGCAGCGCGCCAAGACCACGATCGAGGAATACGACGGCGCCCCGGCCGTACGCCAGGCGCTCGAGCTGCTGGTGATCTGCTACGAGAAGATGGAACTCAAGGAACTCGCCGCGCAGACGCGCGCCGTGTACCGGGCGAACTACGAGGGCGAGATCGGCGAAGGCCGCAAGTCGGGCGAGAAGCGCAAATGGTACAAGCTCTGGTTGTCGAGCTGAGTGGCCGCTACTTAAGCAGCTCGCGCAGGGCGATCACTTCCGCGGCGATCGCCGACTTGATCGTCGGTTCGGCATCGGGCGAGAACACCGCCGAGTGAAGTGACGGCAGGGGCACGCCACCTTTCGAGGCGGCCTCGAACTTCTCGCGATTCACGGTACCCACGCGCAGGGTCAGCGACGGAATTCCGGCCAGGTGCCACTCGGTGAAGTCCTCGCCGATCATTTCGCGCTCGGCCTGTTTCACCTGGTTTTCTCCCAGCTCACGAATCAGCGCCGTGGACACGCGCGCGGTGAGCGCGGGGTCGTTGACCAGCGCCTGGGCAACGATGGCGCGTGTGATCGTGGGCTCTTTCGTCGCATTTGCGGCCAGCGCTTCGGCCTTCGCGATGCGTTCGACGGCGGCGATCAGTTTGTCGCGCACTTCGTTCGTGAAACTGCGGATGGTGAGCTGCAGTTTGACTTCGTCGGGAATGACGTTGTGCTTGGTGCCGCCGTGGATGGCTCCCACCGTCACCACCGCCGGGTCGAAGGGCGAATTCTCGCGCGCAACGATGGTCTGCAAGGTGACGACGATGCGGCTGGCGATGACCACGGGGTCGATCGTGGTCTCGGGCCGGGCGCCATGGCCACCGCGGCCATGCACGGTGATGTCGAGGTAATCGACGTTCGTCATGATGGGGCCCGCGAGGTAGCCCACCTCGCCCGCTGGCCGCCGCGAGTCATCGTGAATGGCCAGCGCGAAATCGGGCTTGGGGATCTTTTTCAGCAAGCCATCCGCCATCATCGCCCTGGCGCCCACGCCGAGTTCCTCGGCCGGCTGACCCACGAGCACCAGCGTGCCACGCCAGCCCGATTTCGAACGCGCCATCAGCGTGGCCGTGCCCATCCAGGCCGACATGTGCGCATCGTGGCCGCAGGCATGCATGACGCCGACCTCCGCACCGCTCGCGTCCTTGACGCGCACCTTGCTGGCGAACGGCAGTCCCGTGGCCTCGGTTACCGGCAATGCGTCGAGCTCGGTGCGCAACACCACGGTCGGCCCCGGGCCATTCTTCATCACGCCGATGAAACCCGTCCCGCCGATCCCCGTGGTCACCTCGAAACCCAGCGCGCGCAGCCCGGAGGCGAGCTTCGCGGCGGTCTTCACTTCCTGGTTGGACAGCTCCGGGTTCTGATGCAGGTCGCGATACAGCGCCTGCATTTGCGGGTAGATGGAGTCGACTTCGGCGCGGATATCGGCCATGGCCGGCGTCGCGACAAGCAGCGCGAGCAAAACGGTGCCGGGTGGGGAAAGTGGGGAAAAGTGCCGACGCTCAATGCGACCGCGGATAGCCATGCTTTTCCCCACTTTCCCCACCCGGCACCGTGAAGCTACCGCCGGTATCCGGAGGTGATGGGATAGCGCCAGTCACGCCCGAAAGCTCTGCGCGACACGCGTACGCCCGGCGGCGCCTGGCGGCGCTTGTATTCGTTGCGCTTCACGAGATCGAGAACGCGGACCACGGTGGCGCGTTCGAAACCCCGGGCGCAGATCTCGTCCACCGAGAGATCGTCTTCGATGAACGCCTCGAGAATGGGGTCGAGGATTTCATAGGGCGGCAACGAGTCGCTGTCCTTCTGGTCGGGCCGCAGCTCCGCGGACGGCGGTCGCGTGATGACGCGCTCCGGGATCACCGGCGCGACCGAGTTCCGATACTCGGCCAACCGGTACACCAGTAGTTTGGAGCAGTCCTTGATGGGCGCGAAGCCGCCGGCCATGTCGCCGTACAACGTCGCGTATCCCACGGCCATTTCGCTCTTGTTGCCGGTGGTCAGCAGCATCTTGCCGGTCTTGTTGGAGATGCCCATGAGCAGCACCATTCGGCACCGGCTCTGTATGTTCTCTTCGGCGGTGTCGGGCTCGCGGCCGGCGAATTCCTCGCGCAGCGTGTGCTCCGCGGCCTTCATCATGTCGCCGATGGGCAGCACGCTGTACTTCACGCCCAACAGATTGGCCTGGCCCTTCGCGTCATCAAGCGACATCTGCGAGGTGTAGGGCGACGGCATCATCACCGCGTGCACCTTGTCCTTGCCCAGCGCGTCCACGGCGATGGCCAGCGTCAGCGCGGAATCGATACCGCCCGACAAGCCGAGCACCACGCCCGGAAAACCATGTTTGCCCACGTAGTCGCGCACGCCCAGCACCAGCGTGCGATAGACACTCTCGGCATCGCCGAGCTCGGGCGCGACCGTGGACGGCACTGGCCGCACGACCCCGTCCACGCGCTCGAACTCCACTTCGTACAGGCCTTCCTCGAACGGCGGCGCGCGCATCACCACCTTGCCGGTGCCATCCATGACGAAGGAATTGCCGTCGAATACCAGTTCGTCCTGGCCGCCCAGCATGTTGACGTAAACCACCGGCAGGCCGAGATCCCGCACGCAGCGCCGGACGATGTCCTCGCGGTTGCGCTGCTTGTGCAGTTCGAAGGGCGAGGCGTTCAGCACCACGAACATCTCGGCGCCCGCGGACTTCGCGAGTTGCGCCGGCTCGGGCTCCCAGATGTCCTCGCAGACCAGGATGCCGATGCGGTACCCGCGATAATCCACGACCGTCGGCTGGCTGCCCGTCTGGAAGTAGCGCTTCTCGTCGAAGACCTTGTAGTTGGGCAGGCAGCTCTTGCGATGCGTGGCGCGGATCTCGCCGCCCTCGATGAGCGCCGCGGAATTGAAGATCTGCGAACCCGCGTACTCGGGAAAGCCGACCAGGAACCCGCAACTCGCGCGCGCGCCGCGCAGCGTCTCCATGCCCTTGTCGATGGCCACGCGGAAGCCGCGATGGAACAGCAGGTCTTCCGGTGGATAGCCGCTCAACGTGAGTTCGGGCAGCACCAGCAAGTCCGTGTCGAGATCGCCGCAGGCGCGTTCAGCGGCTGCGACGATCTTCCTGGCGTTGCCCGCGATGTCGCCGACGAGCAGGTTCAGTTGCCCGAGGGCGAGCCGCAGTCGCTTATGGGGAGCGTTCACCGCGCGGGCTTACTTCTTGCGCGCTGCCTTGGCTGGCTTTTTCTTCACGGGCCTCGCGGCTTTTTTCGCCGGCCTGCGCGCGGCCTTCGCCTTCACCTTCGAAGATTTCTTCGGTGCCTGCTTCTTCGATGACGAGCGATTGGGCTGCAGCTTTGACGGCGAGCCTTTCGGCTGCTGCTTTGACGACGAGCCTTTCGGCTGCTGCTTTGACGACGAGCCTTTCGGCTCGATTATCAACACGCTCGGCCCGATCGGCTTCTTCACCGCCCTGGCGCGGCTCTTCGCGAGCATTTCGACCATGGCCTTGCCGAGATCGGCGGGGGATTTCACGGTGCGCGCGCCGGAGGCATCCAGCGCGCGGTACTTGTCGGCCGCGGTGCCCTTGCCACCGGCGATGACCGCGCCGGCATGGCCCATGCGCTTGCCCGGAGGCGCGGTGACGCCCGCGATATAGGCGACCACGGGCTTGGTGACGTAGTGCTTGATGAAGTCGGCCGCGGCTTCTTCATCCGTACCGCCGATCTCGCCCACCATGATGATGCCTTCGGTCTGCGGATCGCGTTCGAACAGCTCGAGCACGTCCACGAAGTTCATGCCGCGCACCGGGTCGCCGCCGATGCCCACGCAGGTGCTCTGGCCCAGGCCCTTGTTGGTGGTCTGGAACACGGCCTCGTAAGTCAGCGTGCCGGAACGCGACACGATGCCGACGCGGCCTTTCTTGTGGATGAAGCCCGGCATGATGCCGATCTTGCATTCACCCGGCGTGATGATGCCCGGGCAGTTGGGCCCGATGAGGCGCGTGCCGGTGTTGGTCAGCGTGGCCTTCACCTTGACCATGTCGTTGATGGGGATGCCCTCGGTGATGCACACCACCAGCTCGATGCCGGCGTCGGCCGCCTCGAGGATGGCGTCGGCCGCGAATGCGGCCGGCACGTAGATGACACTGGCGGTGGCGCCGGTCTTCTCGACCGCGTCCGCAACGGTGTCGAACACAGGCAGGTTCAGGTGCTTCTCACCACCGCGGCCCGGCGTGACGCCGCCCACGACCTTGGTGCCGTACTTGATGCTCTGTTCGGTGTGAAAGGTGCCTTGCTGGCCGGTGAAGCCCTGCACGATCACCTTGGTGTTCTTGTTGACGAGAATGCTCATGTCTCTTACTTACCTTTCGCGAGCGACACGGCCTTGGTGGCGGCGTCGGTCAAATCGGTGGCGGGAGTGATGGCCAGCGCGCTGTGCGCCAGCATCTCGCGCGCCTGGTCGGCGTTCGTGCCCTCGAGGCGGACAATGACAGGCACGGCCACGCCCACCTGCTTCACCGCGATCATCACGCCCTCGGCGATCAGGTCGCAGCGAACGATGCCGCCGAAGATGTTGACCAGGATGGCCTTCACCTTCTTGTTGGAGAGAATCAGCTTGAACGCCTCCGTGACTCGCTCCGCAGTGGCGCCGCCGCCCACGTCGAGGAAGTTCGCCGGGTTGCCGCCGTGCAGCTTGATGAGATCCATGGTGGCCATGGCGAGGCCGGCGCCGTTCACCATGCAGGCGATGTCGCCGTCCAGCGAGACGTAGTTGAGGTCGTGTTTGCTGGCCTCGCGCTCGATCGGGTCTTCCTGCGAGGGATCGCGGTACTCGGCCAGCTTCTTCTGGCGGAACACGGCATTCGCGTCGATGTTGATCTTGGCGTCCAGCGCCACGAGATCACCCGCCTTGGTGACGATCAGCGGGTTCACCTCGAGCAGCGATGCGTCGCGTTCGAGATAAATGCGATACAGCGCCGACAGGATCTTCTGGAACTGGCTGACCTGCGGGCCCTTGAAGCCGAGGCCGAAAGCCAGCTTGCGCGCCTGGTAGCCCTGCAGGCCCGCCGTCGGGCTGATGTCCACGCGCAGGATCTTCTCGGGCTCGTGTTCGGCCACTTCCTCGATGTCCATGCCGCCGGCCGACGAGGCGATGACGGCGATGCGGCTCTTCTCGCGATTCAGAGTGAGCGATAGATAGATCTCGCGCTCGATTTCCGAACCACTCTCGACGTACACGGTCTCGATGGGCAGACCCTCGGGACCGGTCTGCTTGGTGACCAGGCGCTGGCCGAGCATGTCGGCGGTGGCGCTGCGCACGGTGTCGAGGTCACGCGCGAGTTTCACGCCGCCGGCCTTGCCGCGTCCGCCGGCATGCACCTGGGCTTTGACCACCCACAAACTGCCGCCTAACGACTGCGCGGCCGCTACGGCCTCTTCAGCGCTCCTGGCGGCCTTGCCCGCGGGGACGGGAATGCCGAACTCGCGGAACACTTCTTTCGACTGGTACTCGTGGAGGTTCATTCAGACTCTGGCCTTGAACATGAGAAAGGGGTGGCGAAAAAGAGGCGGTATTCTAGCCGCAACTCGTCCTGCGGGGGCCCAACTGCTAAAGTCGCTGCCAATGCCGCTAGTTGCCGCCGCC
>JAQSWD010000130.1 GCA_029266835.1 Steroidobacteraceae bacterium | reverse complement strand
GCGGCCTGGCGGTGCTCGACGCCGAGCGCGTCGAAGAGGGGCCGATTGCCACGGCCTGGGTGCCCTACACCACGCCGCTGGGTTTTCACGGCTGGTTCGCCTGAAGGCTCGAACAGAAGGCTGAGCTGCCCTTGCGGGAACGCGAGGCCCGCGAGATGCATTCACCCGGTAGTGAGGCTTTTCTCAGTCCCGGAGTTCGTGATGATCCAACTATCGCTGATCCTGTTCGTCATCGCCGCGGTTGCCGGCCTTGCCATGGCCGTCATGCATTTCCGCGGCTTCAGCCCACCCAAGCCGGCGCTGGCCACATTGCATGGATTGTTCGCGGCCTCGGGCCTGGTGGTGTTGTTGCTGGCGCTGGTGAAGACCGGCTTTGGCGGAAAGTTCGGCCTGGCTCTCGGGCTTCTGGTGGTCGCGGCGCTGGGCGGCTTCGTGTTGCTGGGTCATCACGCCAGGAAGCAGCGACTGCCTTCCGCGCTGGTGGCGGGCCACGCGCTGCTGGCGGTGGCGGGCTTTCTCACCCTGCTGCTCGCGGAGTTCGCGCTGATCTCCTGACCGCAGGTTTGGCGTGGCATCATGCCCGTCGAATGAAAGCCGACGAACTCAAGGCCGCGTTCGACCAGCAGGCAGCGGGCTACGACCAGCAGTGGGCGCGGCTCGCGCCGATCCGAGAAAGCCTGCATTTCCTGCTGGAAGCGGTGTTCGCGCAATTGCCGGAGAATGCGCGCATCCTGACCGTGGGCGTCGGTACCGGCGCGGAGCTGGGCCACCTGGCAAAGCGCTTCGCACGCGCGCGATTCGTCGCGGTCGAACCCTCGGGGGCGATGCTCGATCTGTGCCGCGAGCGCGCGAGGCAGGAAGGCTTCTTTTCGCGTTGCGAATTCCATGAGGTCGCAGTTCATCCTCGACAAACAAGTGCGCGTGGATTTCTTTCGGGCGATTGCCGCCAGGATGATCCCCGGTGGCATCCTCGCGACTTCCGACCTCGCTTCCGAGGCGGGCACTGCGCAGCACGAGGCGCTGGTGGGCGTCTGGATGAACATGATGGCGGGCGCGGGCATTGCGCCCGAGGCGCGCACGAAAATGCGCGAAGCGTGGAACAGGGATGTCGCGATGCTGCCGCCGGCGGAGATGGCTGCAATCATCGAGGCCGGCGGCTTCGATGTGCCCACGCAGTTCCACCAGGCGGGGCTGATCCACGCGTGGTTTGCGAGGCGGCGCGCCTGAGCTGATCCAGATCAGGGCGCGTGACGCGGCAACCGGCGACGATCTCGCCATGTCGATCTCCGCACCCACTGAACTCTCCGCCGCCCCGCCGCAGCGCTTCGCGCTGTTCGATTACGGCTTCCGGCCCTTCTTCCTGCTCTGCGGCCTGTATGCGCTGACCATCGTGCCGCTGTGGCTGTTCCGCTTCGCGCATGCCAGCGTGCCCTTCGGCGGCCTGCCCGGCGTGTACTGGCACGCGCACGAAATGTTGTTCGGTTTCGTCGCCGCCGCGATTGCGGGATTCCTGCTCACGGCCGTCCCCAGCTGGACGGGTTCGCGAGGTTTCGCGGGACGCCCGCTCATCTTCATGGTGGCCCTGTGGCTGGCGGGCCGCGTGATGATGGCGCTGATGGATGCGGTGCCCTTCTGGCTCGCGGCCACGCTCGAGCTCTCCTTCCTGCCGATGTTGCTGGTGCTGCTCGCGCCGCCGGTGGTGCGCGCGCGCAATCGCAACCTGCCCATCCTTGCGGTGATCACGCTGCTCTGGCTCATCGATGCCGCATTCATGCGGGCGGTGCAGACCGGTGACATCGCGCTCGGCGCCGGCGCCGCGCGTGTGGGCATTGGCCTGGTGCTCATACTGGTAGTGGTGATCGGCGGCCGCATCGTGCCGGCCTTCACCAGCAACGCCTTGCGGCGCGCGGGCGTCGAAGTCATGCCGGTCACGCGTGGCTGGGTCGAAGCCGCGGCCATTGGCAGCGTGGTGCTGATCGCACTCGGCGAACTTTTCTCCGCCGATGTGCGCATCGTGGGTGCGCTGGCCGCCCTCGCCGCGGTCGCGCACGCGGTGCGGCTCGCGGGCTGGCGCAGTTTCAGAGTGCGCGGCGAGCCCATCATGTGGGTGCTGCACGTGGCCTATGCGTGGATTCCGCTGGGTCTCGCGCTGCAGGCAGCGTGGTTGTTGGGAGGCCTGGACTTCGCCGCCAAGTGGCAGCACGCGATCACCTATGGCGCTTTCGGCACCATGATCCTCGCGGTCATGACGCGCGCTTCGCTGGGACACACGGGCCGCCCGCTGGTGGTGGCGCGGCCGATCACGGTGGCCTATGCGCTGATCACGCTCGGCGGCCTGGTGCGCGTCTTCGGCGGCGCGTGGGTGCCCGAGCATTACCTGCTGACACTCACGGTTTCCGGCCTCGCATGGACGCTCGCCTTCCTGATCTTCGTATGGATATACGGGCCCCTCCTGATGTCCCCGCGGGTCGACGGCAGGCAAGGTTGAATGAAATGACCACGACCTTCGAACCCGCGTTGCTGGCCCGTTGCGATCGCCCCGGACCGCGCTACACCTCCTACCCGTCCGCGTTGCAGTTCAAGCCGGGTTTCACGCCAGCGGATTTCCGCCGTCACGCCCGCCGCAGCAACGAAGAACCCATTCCGCGCGACCTGTCCCTGTACGTGCACGTGCCCTACTGTTTTTCGCCGTGTTTCTACTGCGGCTGCAACCGCATCATCACGCGCGATTTCGGCCGCGCCGCGCCCTACGTGGAACGCGTGATACGCGAAGCCGAGCTGGTGGCGCCGCTGTTCGACCGGTCGCGCCAGCTGATGCAGGTGCATTTCGGCGGCGGCACGCCCAACTTCCTCACGGCCGAACAGTTAGGCCAGCTGCTCGATGCCTTCGGCAAATACTTTCGCGTGTCGGACTCGCCCGATCGTGATTTCTCGATCGAACTGGACCCGCGCACCGTGCGCGACGGCGACATCGCAGCCTACGCATGCATGGGCTTCAACCGGGCCAGCCTGGGCGTGCAGGATTTCGACCGCACCGTCCAGCTCGCCATCAATCGCGAGCAGAGCGTGGAGCAGACGATGCGCGTCATCGACGACTGCCGTCGGCACGGGTTTCGATCGGTCAATGTCGATCTCATCTACGGCCTGCCCAAGCAGAATCCCGTAGGGTTCGGCCACACACTCGACACCGTACTGAATGCGCGGCCCGACCGCATCGCCATCTACGGCTATGCGCACATGCCCGAGGTGTTCAAGGCGCAGCGCCAGATCGTCACGGAAGAACTGCCCGACGCGGCGCGACGCGTGGAGTTGCTGTCGCTGGCCATCGACAAGCTCACGGCCGCGGGCTACCTGCACATCGGCATGGATCATTTCGCGCTGCCCGAGGACGACCTCGGCCGCGCACTGACCAACCGCAATCTGCACCGGAATTTCATGGGATACACCACGCATGCCGACTGCGACCTCATCGGCCTGGGCGTGAGTTCCATCAGCCATGTGGGCGACAGTTACAGCCAGAATTTCCGCGATCTCACCTCCTGGGAAGTCGCGGTGGATCGAGGGGAACTGCCCACCTGGCGCGGCATCGAGCTCGGCGAGGACGACGTCATACGCGCGGAGGTGATCCAGCAGATCATGTGCCGCGGCGAGGTCGATCTGCGGCGCATCGAGCAGAAGTACGACCTGGTGTTCGAGGAATACTTCGCGGACGCGCTGGCACAGCTGGTGCCGCTCCAGCACGACGGCCTGGTGGACGTGGACCCGCAGCGCATCGCCGCCACCTCGCGCGGCCGGCTGCTGCTGCGTATGATCGCCATGTGCTTCGATCGTTATCTGCCATCACCGGCGCTGGCCGAGCGTCCACGACACTCCCGCGTGGTCTGACGACCCCGGCCGCGCGCAGGCCGCGTCCGTGAGCGCACCGGTGAAAGCCGGCCGCCGCGCAACGCCCGCGGCGGCGGATGACGGCGACGCGTTTCACTTCTGCAGCACTTGCGCATTTTCCGCGGCCTGTCTCGAGCAAGGCTTCGACAAGTCGCGGCTGCGCGAGCTGCACGTGCTGGTGGAACATGTCGGGCCTTTCGCCGAGGGCGCGCACATTTTCCGCGAAGGTGATGCCTTCGAAGCCATCGCCGCGGTCCGCATGGGCACGGTGAAAACCTATGTGAACGACGCGGAAGGCCGCGAGCAGGTGCTGGGGTTCTTCCTGCCGGGCGAGATCATCGGCCTGAACGCCATTTCTCAGGCCAAGTACCCCTGCAATGCCGTGGCCCTCGATTCCGTGGAGTTGTGCCGCTTCTCGTTCCCCAACATCGCGGCGCTGGCGGCGAAGGTGCCGGGCCTGCAGCAGCAGCTTTTCAAACTGCTCAGCGAGGACATCGGCAAGGCCGCGCTGCTGGCTGGCAATTTCACCGCGGATGAACGCATGGCCGCGTTTCTGGTGGCGCTGTCGCGGCGCCAGTCCGCGCGCGGGTTTTCGCCGACGCGACTGCACCTGGCGATGACGCGAACCGACATCGCGAACTACCTGCGGCTGGCCTCCGAGAGCGTCAGCCGCGGCTTCACGCGGCTGCAGGACGCGGGCATCGTGCGCGTGGAGCGCCGGGACATCGAGATCACCGATCCTTCGAAGCTGGGCGAGATGGCGCGGCATATCCTTCGCGAGTGACGCTGCCGCCGGTCGCTTCGATCAGGTCGCTGATCATGAGTTTGGTTTCCAGCGACAACGGCGTGTCGAGAAATTCCTCGAGCAGCGCCCGGGCCGCGTCGCTCAACGGCCCGGCAGGCGGTGAAAACAGGAAATCGATCGGATAGCCCATCGAGCGCAATGCCGCGACGATCGGGCGCTGCTCACGGATCAACGCCAATTGCCTTGCCTCGTGATCCTCACCCGGGTCGAAGTCCATGACTCTGAATTTCAGCCCTAGGGCATTCCCCGCTCTGCCGGAAAGATTCCGCATTGGCGCTGGTGCTTTTGGGACGTCGGCGTTGGCCGACACCTGATCCAGATCAGGGTGTCCAGACGCGCGGCGGACAAACATGGCCCATCTCAGGAGATGGAACATGAATCCGACCCGCAAACTCTGGTTGTCCCTCGCCGCGCTGCTCGTGGCGTCCTTCGCCGTCCTGCTCTGGGTGGGCGGTGAAATCCACCGCGTGAAGCCGCCCATACCCGAGGCGGTGGTAACGGCCGAAGGCCGCACGCTTTACACGCGCGCCGACATCGAGCGCGGACGGCAGGTGTGGCAGTCCACCGGCGGACAGCAGTTGGGCTCCATCTGGGGCCACGGCAGTTACGTGGCGCCCGACTGGTCCGCGGACTGGCTGCATCGCGAGGCCGTGGCGTGGCTGGACATCGTCGCGCAGCGCCAGCACGGCGTTGCCTTCGCGGAACTGCCGGAAGAGCAGCGCGCCGCGCTGCAGGCCTGGCTGAAGCCGCGCATCCGCGCCAACAGCTTCGATGCGAACACGCAGCAGCTTGCGGTCTCCAACGATCGCGCCGTCGCCATCGAGACGGTCGCCGCGCATTACCAGAGCCTGTTCGGTGACGACCCGGCGACACTGGAGCTGCGCAAGGCCTACGCCATGAAGAACGGCACCGTCACCGATGCCGAACATCGCCGCGCGCTCAGCGCGTTCATCTGGTGGTCCGCGTGGGCCGCCGTGACCGAGCGCCCGGGCAAGGACATCAGCTACACCAACAACTGGCCGCACGACGAACTCGTGGGCAACACGCCGCCCGGGCACCTGCTCACCTGGACGGTGTTCAGCGTGCTGTTCCTCATAGCCGGCATCGCCTTGTTAGGCTGGCACCACGCGCGCCACAAGGACGAACCCATCGCCGATCTGCCGAAGACGGACCCGCTGGCATTGGTGAAGGTGACGCCTTCCATGCGCGCCACCGCCAAATATTTCTGGCTGGTGATCGCCTTGTTCCTCACGCAGATATTGCTGGGCGCGATCACCGCGCACTACCAGGTCGAAGGGCAGGAAGCTTATGGTTTCCAGCTTGCCGACATCCTGCCCTACTCCCTCACGCGCACCTGGCACACGCAGCTGGCGGTGCTGTGGATCGCCACGGCCTGGCTGGGCATGGGCCTGTACATCGGGCCCGCGATCTCCGGGCATGAGCCCAGGTTCCAGCGGCTCGGTGTCAACGTGCTGTTCACCTGTCTCATCATCATTGTTGTGGGCGCCTTTACCGGCCAGTGGTTCGCGGTGATGCAGAAGCTAGGCCTGGCCAGGAACTTCTGGTTCGGCCACCAGGGCTGGGAATACGTGGATCTCGGCCGCTTCTGGCAGATCTTCCTGTTTGCGGGGCTCGGCATCTGGCTGACGCTGGTGGGCCGCGCCTTGTGGCCGGCCATGCGCAGGGGTGGCCAGCATCAGACAGACGACCCCAAGAGCATCGTCGCGCTGCTGTTCGCCAGCACCGTTTGCATCGGCCTGTTCTACGGCGCCGGCCTCATGTGGGGCGAACACACGCACATCTCCATGGTGGAGTACTGGCGCTGGTGGGTAGTGCATCTTTGGGTGGAAGGTTTCTTCGAGGTGTTTGCGACGGCCGTGATCGCGTTTCTCTTCACGCGGCTCGGGCTCCTGCGCGTGACGAGCGCGACCACGGCCGTGCTTTTCGCAACCATCGTGTTCCTGAGCGGTGGCGTGCTGGGTACGCTGCATCACCTGTACTTCACCGGCACTCCGACAGCGGTGATCGCGCTGGGCGCCAGTTTCTCCGCGCTCGAAGTGGTGCCGCTGGCGTTCATCGGCTTCGAGGCCTATCACACGTACAAGATGAGCCAGGCGACACCCTGGATGCAGCGCTACAAGTGGCCCATCCTGTTCTTCACCGGCGTGGCGTTCTGGAACGTCGTGGGTGCCGGGTTGTTCGGCTTCCTCATCAACCCGCCGCTGCCGCTGTACTACATGCAGGGTTTGAACCTCACGCCGCTGCATGGACACACCGCACTGTTCGGCGTGTACGGTTTCCTCGGCATCGGGCTCATGCTGTTCTGCCTGCGCGGGCTCAAGCCACACCTGGCCTGGAACGAAAAGGTGCTGAACACCGCGTTCTGGAGTTTCAACATCGGCCTCGCAGGCATGGCGCTGTTCACCTTGCTGCCCATCGGCGTGTTGCAGCTCAATGCCGCCATCGACCATGGCTACTGGTATGCGCGCTCCGCCGAGTTCATGCAGAAGCCGCTGATCCAGATGCTGGTGTGGATGCGCGTGCCTGGCGACGTGATCTTCAGCGTCGGCGCGCTGAGCCTGGCGTGGTTCGTGTTCCGGCTGTGGGTGGCGCCGAAGCGCGCCAGGGAACCGGCGCTGCCCGGCACCGCCACGGCCCGCGAGTGAGTAATGGGCAATGGGGACATCCCTCTTTTTGCTGTCACAATCGGCCGCCGCACTCGGCCGTCACCGTGACACGAAAATGAAGGATGTCCCCGATTCGCGATGATCGAGTTCTATCCACAAATCAAGCTGGTTCACGTCGCCGCCATCATCATCAGCGGCGTGTTGTTCGCCTGTCGCGGAGTCGGCGTACTGGCCGGCGCCAGGTGGCCGATGTGGGCGCCGCTGCGTTATCTCACCTACTCCATCGACACCGTTCTGCTCACGGCGGCGCTCATGCTGGCCACCGTGCTGCACCAGTATCCGTTCGTGCATGGCTGGCTCACGGTGAAGGTGTTGCTGCTGGTCGTGTACGTGGTGCTGGGCAGCTACGCGCTCAAACGCGGCGCCACCCGCGCAGTGCGGCTGTACTGTTTCCTGGCGGCGCTGGCCGTCTATCTGTTCATCGCGAGCGTCGCGCGCGCTCATCATCCCCTCGGGTTCGTGCAATGGCTGACGTGACCGACAGGCCGCCACTCGTCTATTCGTGTTCCGGCTGCTCCAGCGCCGCGCAGATGGCCAACCATCTCGCGATTCGGCTCGACCGCGAAGGAATCGCGGAGATGTCCTGCATCGCGGGCGTCGGCGGAGGTGTGCCGGGCCTGGTGAAGACCGCGCGCAGCGGCCGGAAGATCCTGGCGCTCGACGGGTGCGTGCTGGCCTGCGCCCGCGCCTGTCTCGCGCGCGAAGGATTGGCACCCGATGAGCACCTGGTGCTCGGCGCGCATGGCGTGAAGAAACGCAAGCACGCGGATTTCGACGCCGCCGAAGCGGCGAATATTTACGAGAACCAGGTGCTGCCGGTCGCGCGGCGACTCTTGCGAAAAGAGCTGGCGCCGGCCTGACGAGCGGGCGTGCAATACCTGCATACGCAGTATTGCGTACGGGCACCGCCTCCCCATGAGTTCGACTCCGTATCGAAGGCTCACCTGATCTGGGTCAAGGTACACGTCCTCTGGCGCAGGGAGAATCACGCCAGACCCGTCCTCCGGAGACCGACAATGATCAAGAAGTGGTTAGTGCCCGC
>JAQSWD010000013.1 GCA_029266835.1 Steroidobacteraceae bacterium | reverse complement strand
CCGCAGATCATGATCTTCAGCAATGGCGACCTCTCGTCGTTCGAATGGCGGCTCACGCGCCAGGAAAGCGGCGCGGTGGCGGTCATCGCCACCGACGAGCAGACCAACATCCGCCTGGCGCTGCCCGGCGAAGACAAGCTGCTCACCGCCGCGGAACGCGCCAACACCTCCCGATGACCTTGCGCGCCTCACCTCTCCGGCCGGCACGCACCGCTCGCGCACGCGGCTTCACGTTGCTCGAAGTGCTCATTGCGCTGGCCATCGTCGCGCTCTCGGCAGGCGCCCTTCTGGGCTCGGTCACCTCGTCGGCCAGCAACGTGATCTATCTCAAGGAGAAGACGCTGGCGGAATGGGTGGCGCTGAACCGCCTCACCGAAGTGCGCATCGATCAGAACATGCCGGGCGAAGGCAAGCGCAAGGGCAGCACCACCATGGCGGGCATGCGTTGGGAGTGGGAGGAAGAAGTCACCGAGTTGCCCTTCGAAGGAATGTGGCGCATCGACGTGCGATCCCATCCCACGGGAGAACTGGTCGACGACCGCAAGATGGTCGCGCAGGACAATACGCAGAAGCTGTCACCGTCCACGTCGAGCGGCACCGGCACGAGCAACATCGCGTGGACCACCACGGTTTCCGGCATCGTCAGCAGCTCGCGGTCCGATCGACGCGCACCGATAGCCGTCTCCTTCATCCTGGATCCCGGTGGATCGCCGCCGGGTGGCCCGCCGGGCGGGTCGCCCACGCCTCCACCCAAGACCGGAGCGCCGACGAACTGATGCGCGCGCGCGGCTTCACCCTCGTCGAAGTGATGATCGCGATCTTCATCGCGGCCGTCATGTTCGCCATCGGATACGGCGCCATCAACCAGGCACTGCGCGACCGCGATTCCATCAACGTCTCGCAGGCGCGCATCACCGAGATCCAGCGCGGCATGCGCGTGGTGGCCCAGGACTTCGCGCAAGTCGTCGCACGGCCGGCGCGCGATACCGGCGGCACTGGCCAGCTCATGCCCGCCATCGTGGGCACCGGCGCCGAAGAAATCCTCGTGACTTTCAGCCGTGCCGGCTGGAGCAACCCGGCCGGCGTACCACGTCCGGCCGAGCAACGGGTTCGTTATCGCTACAACGCGGTGGATCATTCGCTGGTGCGCGAGCACTGGTTGTCGGTGGATCCCGCGCTGAACACCGAACCCCGGCGGCGCGTGCTGCTGTCCAAGGTTGAATCCGTCGAGATGCGCTTCCTGGACCCCGCTTCGCGCAACTGGCGCACCGACTGGCCGCCCAACATGACCAGCGGCGGCGCAAATCCGCTGCAGACCGACCAACTACTGTTCCGACCGCTGGCCATCGAGTTCACCATCGTGCTCGAGGACTGGGGGCGCGTGCTGCGCGTGTTCGAGATCCCGACATGAAGCCACGCGTGAGTTCCGGTCGATCGAGGCAGCGCGGCGTGGCGCTGCTGGTCGCCATCGTGATGTTCGCCATCGCCACCACCGTGGCGGCGGCCATCACCTACGACAAGGCAATGGCCGCGAGGCGCGCCGCCGCGACCTTCACGCTCGAGCAGGCACTGCAGGCCGGCATGGCTGGCGAAGCGTTGGCCGCGGTATTGCTCGAGGACGACGCCAGCAACAACCGCACGGAACTGCATCGCGACTGGGCACAGCCCTTGCCTCCCACCGAAATCGAAGGCACGGGCATCTGGGTGCAGGGCCAGATCGAAGACCTCACGTCGCGTTTCAACCTCAATTCCGTCGTGATGTGGGACACGCAGACGAATTCGTTGGTCGCGGACCCGCGCCAGGTGCAGGTTTTCACCGAACTGCTGCGCAGCCTCAACATCGACCAGCGCTACGCCGATCTGCTGGTGGACTGGCTGGACACCGACAACACGCCGCAACCCAGCGGCGGTGGCGAGGATTCGTTGTACCTCACGCAGTCGCCGCCCTACCGGCCGCCCAACACGCTCATCATGCATACATCCGAGCTGTTGGCCCTGCCAGGGTTCGGCGCCGAGAACTACGCGAGGATTGCGCCTTTCGTGTCCGCGCTACCCTGGTATGTCGACATGAATCCCTGCACGGCCCTCGGCAAGCTGCTGGACTTGAACAACAACGACGGGCAGTCACAGTGGGAGAACGCCCCGCTGGATCTCAATCGCAAGAAGGGTTGCTGGCCGGACAAGGGCCTGCTGGGAACCAGCTTTTCGGATCCGAGTAAATGGCCGTTGGCCGATCCGCATTACAACGAGAAATCGTCATGGTTCCGTCTTCGGACCAACATCCGTATTGGCACTGCGGAGTTCGTTTTGTACAGTGTCCTTTATCGCGAAGACAGCAACCGCGTGCGTACTGTTCAGCGCAGCTTTGGAAGCGAGTAGTCGAATCATGGAGTCGCTGATCATTCAACTGCGCGATGGCGCCGCACCTCGATGGATGGTGTGCAACTCCGACGGTCACGTCATCGTGAATCCGGTTTCGGGCGAGCTGTCGCAGGCAACGGCCATGAGTACCGGCCGCAAGGTTGCCGTCATCCTGCCTGCCAACGAGGCGCTGGTCACCGAGAGTGACGCGCCAGCGAAGTCCGCGTCCAAGCTGGCGCAGGTGATTCCCTACGCGCTGGAAGAACGCGTCGCCGACGAAATCGAGAACCTCCATTTCGCATTGGGCGAGCGCGATTCCGCCACCGGCCGCGTGCCCGTGGTGGTGATCGCGCGTGCACGCATCGACGAGCGCCTGGCGGAATTGCGCGCCGCGGGTCTCAATCCTTCGGCCATCTACTCGGAGGCCTCGCTGCTGCCCGCCATGCCGGGCCAGATGATCGCCCTGCTCGATGGCGACTCGCTGACGCTGCGTTCGGCGGATGGCGCACCGTTGGTGATGCCGGCGCTCTCCATCAACGATGCCTTCGAAATCGCGCTGGCCAGCCAGCCGGCGCCGATCCCGGGGCTCGAAGCCTCCGCGCCGGGCCTGCTCATCTACGCCGGCCACGACGAATGGCAGGCTCATGAACAGGCCGTGGATGCCTGGCGCGACCGGTTCACGGGAGTGAAGGTGCAACTGCTGCCTCACGGCCCGCTGAGCGTGCTGGCGCCCGCCGCCGCCACCGGTGACGCGGTGAACATCCTGCAGGGCTCGATGGCGGTCAGTTCGCCCATGGAACAAGGCTGGCGCGCCTGGCGCGTGGCCGCGGTGCTCGCGGGCGTGTTGCTGTGCCTGCATCTGGGATCACGATTCTTCGAGTTGCAGCGCCTGAAGAAAACCGAAGCCACGCTCAACGCCAGCATCGAGGACGCTTTCCGTGCTGCCATGCCCGGTGCGCAGAACACCACTGACGCACGGCGACGGATCGCGCAGCGCCTCGACGAAGTCCGCAGCGGAGGCGGCGGCGCCCTGCTCCCGGCGCTGGCCGCGCTCGCGGTCGCGCGTAATGCCGCGCCCAGCACCACCATCGAAGGCATCAATTATCGTGAGGGCGTGCTCGACCTGCGCGTGATCGCCCCGGATGCCGCCAGCCTCGACGCCATCGGCCAGCAACTGCGTGCGGCGAGCTGGCAGGCGGACATCAAGGACCTCACGGCGAGCGGCGACAGTTACCGTGGCCGCCTGCAGATCCGCAAGGCGGGTGCCTGATGCGCGCGTGGTACGAAAATCTCGCCGAGCGCGAACGGCGCATGGTCCTGTTGGGGGGCGTGGTTGCCGTGGTACTGCTGGTGCTGGCGGTCGTTCTGCCCCTGAATCGCAATATCGCCCAGGCGCAGCAACGCATCACGGTCAAGCAAGGCGACCTCAGCTTCATTCAGAGTGCGATTCCGCAGCTCGCCGCGGCGGGTCCCGGTCCCGGCGCAGTGGCCACCAATGAAAATCTGGTGGTGCTGGTCGACAGTTCCGCGCGCGAAAGCGGCTTGGGAAAATCGCTGGCGAGCACGCAGCCGACGGGCGACAAGGCGCTGCGCGTGCGTTTCGAACGCGCGCCCTTCGACGGCATCATGGCCTGGTTGGCGCGCATTTCGCAGAATCACGGCATCCGCGTCGAAACGGCTGAGTTCGAGTTCGCGGGTGAAGCGGGCCTGGTGAACGCCGGCCTGGTTCTCAAGGCCGGCTGAAAATTGAATCGCGGCACGCTGATCCTCACCATCATCGCGGGAACCCTCGTGTTCCTGGCCGTGCTGGTCCTCTATCTACCCGCCGGGTGGTTCGCTTCGCGGTTGCCACCCCAGGTGGGGTGCGGGGAGCTCGGCGGCTCCATCTGGCACGGCGAATGCCTGGGGCTCACCGCGCAAGGCGGCAATTTCGGTGACGCCACCTGGAATCTCTCGCCGCTGAAGGCGCTCACCGGCCGCCTGTCGGGTGACGTCGATCTGCGTGGCGGCCTGGCGACCGTCCGGGCCAACCTCGACATGGGCTTCGACGGCGCGGGCGAGATCACCGGGCTCAGCGCTCAATTTCCGATGGATCCCGCGTTCGTGAAGCAATTTCCGCGCGACCAGCGTGGCCTGGTGGTGGCGCAATTCGACCGCGTGGTGCTCGATGCGCGCGGCGTACCGCGCCAGCTGCTGGGCAATGTCGAGCTGCGGGACTTCCGGCAGATTTCTCCGCGCCTTCTCGAGCTGGGCTCGTACCGCCTCACCTTCGATGGCAGCACCCAGGCCAATGGGGTGAGCGTGGGCCAACTGGTGGACACCGGCGGTCCCTTTGCCGTGGACGGCACCGTGACCTTCACGCCGCCCAACACCTACGTGATCAAGGGCTTCATCACGGGGCGCACGGCCCAGGCCGAAGGCATCGTGCGCGAGATCACCTACGGGGTGCCGCCGGATGCCTCGGGCCGCAGCGAGTTCCAGTTCGAGAATTCCTTCTAGCCAGGCCGTCGCGTCAGACGGGGACTTCGCGCCACTCGCCCAACAAGGGGTAGTACAGACCCGCACGCACCGGTTGCGGACCCAGGTTGCGCGCGAACTGCGCGTAACGCTGCAGCTGCCCGCGATACCGCTTCACTTCCTCTTCGAGGAAACTCTCGCGGTCACCGCCTTCGTGTGGGCTGGTCTTGAAATCCACCACCCAACGCGTGCCGTCCGCATCGACGAAAGTGCGATCGATGATGACGTTGACGATGTCCGAACCGCGCACGCCCGAGAGAGCCAGTTCGGAACTCGACTCCGTGTGCGCCGGGTTGAACAGCCAGCGTCCACGCTGATCGCTCAACGTGGCGGCGATGGCGCGCAGCGCCCGCTCCGCGCCGTCGAGTGCGCTGTCGGGGTCCACGCCCAGCGCCTCCAGGCGGGAGATGATCCGGGCGCGCAGAGCCGGCACTTCGGCCAGCGACGGCAACGGCCCACGGCCGAATCTTTCCAGCGCCTCGTGCACCACAGTGCCCACTCGGCGCGCCGTCTGGCGGGCCCAGCTGAATTCGATGTCTTCTTCAGCGCCCAGGGGCACGAGTTCGCCGCGCGCCAGCACGTCGGGTGGCGGCGTCGCCGCTGGCACCTGTCGCGGAAGCCGCTGCCGCGCCTGGGGCGGCGTGATGCTCTCTTCCATGGAAGACGGAGCGCCGACAACGGTGAATGCCGCGATGTCTGCGCCCAGCGCCGGCCAGAGATTGTCGAGCAGCGTATTCGTGCCCGCGCGATACACGCGCTCACCGTCCACTTCCTTGGCGATCGGGTGCGCGAACAGATGCAGCGACCGCCTCGCGCGCGTCAGCGCCACGTAAGCCAGGCGCGTACGCTCGGCGCGCGAGCGCTCCTTGTGAAGCAGCCCGAGGTAGGCATTGATGGCGTCGTCGGTCTCGTCCTCGCCGCCCCGATACCGTATCGGCGCCATGAGCAGGTGGTCATCACCATCTTCGCGCGGCAGTTCCAGCCAGTTGAGCAGGCGGGCATCGTCGCCGCGACCACGACGCCCCACTCCCACGATGAATACATGGTCGAACTCCAGTCCCTTGGCGCCATGGATGGTCATGAGCGAGACCGCGCCAGGCTGCGCGGGATCCACGGCGTACAACTTGTTCATTACCGCGCCCAGGTCCAGCGGACGGCCGCGCAGGCGCTTGCGATCTTCTTCATCGAGCGCGGCAAGGAAACGGCGAGCCTGCAGCAGTTCGCTCGCCTGCGCGCAAGCCGAGGCACCTCCCAGCGTGAGCCAGGTGCGCTCGACCAGGTGTGCGCGGCTTTCACGCTCGCGCTCCAGCCATGCGCCCAGCAACACCGGCCGCGCCCGCATCAGGCGCTGGGCACCGTCATGCGAGAGCCCGGGGAAATTGCTCATGAGCGCGGAGAAGATGGTGTTCTTGCCTGCCGCCTCACTGACCACCGTGAGGTCCGGCAACGTCAGGCCGATGAATGGCGCACGCAGCACCGCCAGCCAGGCCACGCGATCCAGCAATGAATCGAGAGCGCGCGCGATCGCTTCGAGATCGCGCACCACGGTGACGTCGGCCAGCGGCTCCAGGTTCACACCGATGAAAGGAATCTGGCGTGCGTTCAGGCTGGTGCGGATATCGCGCAGATGTGGCCGCGCACCCGCGAGCACGGCAATGCTTTCGCCGGGGCTGGTCGCCTGCAGACCGGCGATCAGGTCCGCGACAGTTTCGGCCTCGGCCTCGGGACCGCAGTCCTCCTCGACCCGATACATCACAGGCTGGCCTTCGATATTCGCCCGCCCGGCGACGCTCGCCAGGTGCGGCACCGCGCTGCGGCGGACGTCGTCGGTGCGGGGGAATACGCGCGCGAAAGTCTCATTGCACCAATGCACCAGCGTCGGCGCGGACCGGAAATTCCGGCGCAGCGTCAACGACTCGAGATGCAGCTGGTTGAGACCGGCGGCGCGCACGGTGGCGAAGCGCCCCACCTCGGCATTGCGAAATCCATAAATCGATTGCATCGGATCGCCCACCAGGAACAGCGTGCGACCGTCGCCGTTGCTCCAGTCCCGGGTCAGCGTGACCAGCAGTTCATATTGATCGCGCGAAGTGTCCTGGAACTCATCGATGAGGATGTGTTTGAGGTGCACGCCGATGCGCTCGGCCAGGGGCGTCGGGTTGCTGTCTTGTGTCAGCGCCTGCCGCGCCGCGCCTGCGATCTCGGTGTGGTCGCATTCGCCGTGCTGGTCGAACAACACCTGCAGCATCGTCGCTGCCTGAAGCAGCAGGCGTGACAGCGAATCAAGGGCGTCGCGCGCTTCGGGGGGAATGCGCGGATCGGGAAGCGCGCCGATGGCCACCAGCGCGCGCTCCTGCGACTCATCCACGATGCGCAATCGCGCCAGCCAATCGTCCCTCAGAGCCTTGCCGAGCGGATCACCCGCGGGAATTCCATCGTTCTTCGTGAGCTGTTTGCGCGGCGTGCCTTCGGCGGTCAGCGCCAGGTTGGCGATGCCCCGCCAGCGCGGCAGGTCCGCGATGTTCCCGGTCAACGCATCGTCTGCGTCACGCCAGCTGGCGATGTCGGGCTTCGCGCGCGGGTCGACGTTTGCCGCCGCGAAGCGCGCCAATGCGCTCGCCTGGATGATGAAGTCAGCCGAGAACCCGGCGATCGCGCGCGACAACTCGTCCGAAACGATGGCCTCGAGACTTTTCTCGATACGCGGCACCAGTTCTTCACCCGAAAGCTGCGGCAGATTGGGCAGCCATTCGGCACGGCGCGGCAGCATGCCGGCGATCAGCCTTTCCAGGCCCATCCAGTTGTCGTCGAGCCTGCGCAGGATGCGTTCGAGGTCGCCCCGGCTGGCATCATTCGACTCGGCATCGCGCAGGGTTTCGCGCGCCGCCAGCACGTAGAGATCCGCCGGGTCGTCGGCGATTCCGCGCCCGAAGCCATTGCGCGAGGTGATGGGCAGCGAATTGGCCAGGTAGCCGTTGAAGGCATCGATGGTCTGGATGCGCAGCCGCGCCGCGCTGTCGTCGATGCCCCAGCCGCGCCGCAGGGCATTATCGCGGGCCGCCGTGGCGAGTTCGAGCGTGAGCGCGTCCGCCGGTGACTTGACCTGGATTTCACCCGCCAATGCCTTTTGTACTCGCTCGCGCATCTCGCCCGCGGCCTTGCGCGTGAACGTGATGGCCAGCACCTGTTCCGGTTGCTCCACATCGGCGAGCAGCTTCAGGTATCGCTGCGTCAGCACGGTGGTCTTTCCCGAGCCCGCCGGCGCCTGGACGATGAACGAATGCCCGATATCCAGCGCCCGTTCGCGCGCCCGTGCGTCGATGGTGGCCAGATCAGTCATGGTCCTGCTCCGCGCCCGCCATTTCAGGATCGGACAGCTCCACGCGCCGGCACAATACGGTGAGATGGCACAGGCGGCAGACATCGGCTGCCGGCTGAACGGGAGCGTGCCCCGAGATGTACTCCGTCGCGATCTGCGCCAGGCCGCGCAGCCATTCCTCGAGCTGCGCATTCCAGGCGCGGTCGATTTCCTCGGCTGGCACTTTCTTCGGGTCGAGTCCCGGCAGTCCCTTCACTCCCGGCAGGATTCCCGACCGCGAGCTCTTGCCCGTGAACTTCGCGCGGTCGTTGGCCAGGGACACGTTCGCCAGCGCCTGCACATTGCGCCCCGCCTCCGCCAGTAGATAGGACAGAAGCTGCGGATCGCGCACCTCGCTGCCCGTCCACCGCGGCGCGCGCGGCCGCCCGGACTTGTAATCGAGGATGGCCAGGCCGCCGCCCTCGATGGAGTCGATGCGATCGATCCGGATCTCGAATCGTGCGCCGGCGATGCTGATCTCGCGCCGCGCCTCGAGCGCGATCACGTCGAAGTTGGGCCGCCCCTGCTCTGCCTGCAACAGCGATTCGATGAGGCGCTCGAGCCGGTACTTCTCGCGTTCCACGGCCAGGCGCAGTTCTACCGGCACGTAGCCGCGGAAAACCGAAGCAACCGCCGCTTCCACGGAATCGGCGATCAGGGGCTTGCGCAGGCCGAAACTTTCCTTCAGATGGAAGTGATCCTTGAGCTTGATCCACACGAGCTCCAGCGCCTTGTGCAACAACATGCCTCGCTCGCGCGCGTCGAGGCCCGGCGCCGGCGTTTTCAGCGCCTCCGCGGCCAGACGCACTTCGGCATAGGCATGGAAGCCGCATTCCGCCTGAAGGGTCAGCGGCTTGACGCCGCCTGCGACGGTGCGGCTGGTATCGACGGCCGTGCCCTGCACGTCTTCGAAGGTCTCCAGCGCCACGCCACGAAGCTGAGCAGCCAGCGTCGGCAACACCCGCGGCGTCGCTGCGGTAGTTTGCCCCTCGATTCGCGCCAGCAGCGGCGAGATCGATCGATGCGCATCCCCCTCGAGACGCGCCCATGACACGGTCAGTTGCGGCGTGGCCACGCGCCACGCCGTCAAAGAACGCCGCGCCGCCGCCGTTTGTGCCAGCGCGCTGGCCCAGGGGATGCCAGCTTCCACCTGCAGCCGCAGCGGGATGAAAACGTCGGGACGCGGTGGCGGCGGCCATTGCGCCGAATCGAGGCCCGCCACCCAGATCGCGTCATGGCGGACGACCGGGTCATCGTGGGAATCGCTCAGGGTCACCGGGGCTGCGACGGTGGCCGGATCGAAATTCCGTTCGGCGGCCAGGTCGGAAAGCGTGCCGACCGCGTCCGCCGCGCTGCATCGAGGCAGCCAGGCACCCAGCGCCGCGTATTCGTCGAGCAAAGCATGCCAGCGCGCGACGGCCTGCTGTTCGTCGCTGCGCAGGGTCCGCGAACCGTGCCAACCCAACTGGCGCAACGCCTGCAGCAGCCGCGGCGACCACTCGGCGGCGGCACGCCGTTCGCCGGACAGCGTATTCAGCGCCTGGCGCAATCGCGCGCCGGCCACCGCGATGGCGGGTATCGAGGGGGTACGCTCCAGTTCACGGGCGAGTTCTTCGCCGGTGACTTCGAGCATACGGCCCTTGCGAAGCAATTCTTCCACGGGTGCGCTCGCCAGCCGGTCGGCGCCATCCAGGAACGGCAGTCGCAGCCAGTGCACCACTTCGTCGAATCGCAGACGGCCGGTGAGCAGCCGCAGGCTGAGCAAGGCATGGGCGATCACCGGGAAGTCCGCCAGCGGACGGCCACCTTCGATCGCGAAGACATTCGATAACGCACGCGGCGTGGCCGTCAACCACTCCGAAGGCGACAGGGTCTGCGAGAGGATGCGGTCGTAAAGCCCGCGTCGCTGGCGCAGCCTGGCGTCGACGATCAGCAGCCGTCGCGCGGGGTTTTCTTCGAGGTGTCTTCGGCACCATGCGGCGATGAGCTCCAGCTCGTGGTCGTCGTCATCCGCGCAGGCCATCGCCACGGGTGCCTGCGCGGCGGCGGGTTCGATCACGCGCGCCCGCCAGCGCCTCAAGGCGTCCCGCGGCGCGGCCGCGAGGTTGCCCGTGCCGGCAGCCATGAGTGGCTCATTGCCCGGCGGAATGTCCCCTAACCACTCGCGCAGCGGCTTGCGGCCATTCGAGCGCAACGCATCCAGGCGTTGCAGGGCTTCCAGCAACAAATCGCCTTCGGGAGACCCGCCCAGGGCTTGCGGCGATCGCTTGATGCCCCAGTCACCGAGCGTGCGCGCGGCGGTGAGCAACGCGCGCGCCTCGGCGGTGCCGCCCGAGGCGCGCCGCCATTCGCGCAGCGCGGCCCATTCGGCGCCCGGGGGCAGTAGTTGGTCGGGCGCCCCGGTTTGCGCCCAGGTTTCACCGAGCGCGCGCTCAGCGAATTGCGAAAAGGTGAGGATACGAGGCGTCTGCCACAGGGACAGGCCCGCGTCGCGCTGCGATTCCGCCCACGCGGCGCGCAGCAACGCCTGGCGCTGGGCGGTGGCGCAGATCAGGGTCTCGCGCCTCGCCAACCCCTCGCGGATCTGGTCCGGAAGTCTCTTCCCGTTCAATACCGTCTGATCAGCGGCCTACTTGAAGCGCGATTCGGCGTGCACCACGCGCGCCTTGTCGCCGGCCGGACGACTGGCGTACGCGGCCAGCAGTTCATCGATGCGCACGAACACCTTTCTGAGCAACGCCGCCTCGGGCAGAAGCGTGGTGCGGAAGTGGTCGCGATAGGGAACGTTGAAACTGGCGCCCGGCGCGAGCAGCACGTGCTTCTGCTCCAGCAGGTCGAGCGCGAAGCTCTGGTCGTCGAAATCGGGCAGCTCGTCGGTCTTCACGCGCACGAAGGCGTACATCGAACCCTTGGGGGCCTTCAGATGCAGGAAACGGCTGGCCTTGGTCGCATCGACGATGGCGCGGCGTGATTCGTACAGGCGCCCGCCAGGCGCCAGCAGTTCCCGGACGCTCTGGTAGCCGCCGAGCGCGGTCTGAACGGCCCATTGCGCCGGCACGTTCGAGCACAGGCGCAGCGACGACAGCAGCTCCAGCGCGGATAGATAGTCCGCGGCGCCTCGCAGGTTGCCCGAGAATGCGGCCCAGCCCACGCGGTAACCGCAGGCGCGGTAGATCTTGGACAAGCCCGACATCGTGCAGCACACGGTGTCACGCACCAGCGTGGCCATGGGCACGTGTTCGACACCGTCATAAGTCATCTGGTCGTAGATCTCGTCGCAGAAGACCACGAGCTTCTTCGACTCCGCCAGGCGCGCGATGGCCTCGCAGATTTCGCGCGAGTACACGGCGCCGGTGGGATTGTTCGGGTTGATCACGACGATGGCGCGTGTCCTGGACGTGACCAGCTTCGCGATCTCTTCCGGGTCCGGCACGAAATCGTTCTCGGGCCGGCAGGGGTAATACACGGCCTTGCCACCGTTCAGCGTGACGGCCGCCGACCACAGCGGGTAGTCAGGGCTGGGAATCAGCACCTCGTCGCCGTCGTTGAGCAGCGCGCGCAGGCAGAGATCGATCAACTCGCTCACGCCATTGCCGATGAACACCTCTTCGGCGCTCATGCCGGTGACGCCGCGCATCTGCTGCTGCATGACCACGGCTTCGCGGGCCGGGAAGATGCCCTTCTGATGGCAGTATCCCTCGGCCACGGCCATGTTCTCGATCATGGCGAGACGCATGGTCTCCGGCGTACGGAAGCCGAAGGCACCCGGGTTGCCGATGTTCAGCGGAATGATTTCGTAGCCCTGACGCTCGAGCTCCTGGGCTCGACGGGCCAGGCGTCCACGAATCTCGTATTTGACGTGGCGCAGGCCTTCACTCGGGCGAATCTGGGTTTCCTGTGACATGTGAAGAGAATAGCGCGAACCAGGCGCGCTTGCGCAGTCAGACCGGTACGGATTTCACGATATCCCGCCATCGCAGGCAGGCCACCTCGTGAATTTCCGATACGTGCTCCGGCTCCGGGTTCGTCATCGCGCAAGCAGGCAGCGCCACGGGACAGCGCGTATGGAATGCGCAGCCGGGCGGGCGATCGACCGCGGATGGGCCCTCTCCCCTGGCGAGCCCACCAGAAGCCACGAGCGCGGCGAGGCGGCGCCGCTCGAGCGCCGGATCCAGAAGCGGCACCGAATCTAACAACATGCGCGTGTAGGGATGGCGCGGTTGCGCGAACACAGCGTCGGTCGGCCCGGCTTCCACGGCGCGCCCCAGGTACATGACCACCACGCGTTCGCACAGTCGCCTGACTACCGCCAGGTTGTGGCTGACGAAGACGATGCCCGTGCCACGCCGCTTGATGTCGGCGAGCAGATCCAGGATCTGTGCCTGGATGGAGACGTCGAGCGAACTCACCGCCTCGTCGCAGACCAGTAGTTTGGGTTCGAGCACCATGGCACGGGCGATCGCCACGCGTTGGCACTGGCCGCCCGACAATGCCCCGCTGCGGCGCGCCGAGAACTCCTCACCCAGGCCGACACTGTCGAGCATGGCGCGCACGCGGGCTTCACGTTCGGCCGCGCCGAGCTCCGGCCGCAGCGCGCGCAAGGGCTCGGCGACGATGTCGGCCACGCTTTGCAAAGGATCGAGGCTGGCCACCGGATCCTGGAACACCATCTGCAGGCCCGAACGAACCTCGCGAAGTTCCCCTCCCGCCAGTCCCTGAATCGGTTGGCCCAGCCAGACGATCTCGCCACTCGTGACGTCGTTGAGTCGCAGCAGCGCACGCGCCAGCGACGACTTGCCGCAACCGGATTCTCCGACGATGCCCAGGGCCTCCCCCGCCGCCACGCGCAAGCTCACCGCGTCGACGGCGGTGAGGTGGGGCGCTCCGCGGCCGGAGAACCAGGATTTCGAGAGCAGCTTGGGCGCTCGCAATCGGTGCCGAACCACGACTGCGCGGGTCTCCAGCGTGGCCTCTGCGGCCGTTGATGATGCCGACTCCTGCGGCGCGCTCGGACCCGGCGTAGCCCTCTCGTCCATACGCGGCGTAGCCCTCTCGTCCATACGCGGCGTAGCCCTCTCGTCCATACGCGGCGTAGCCGCGATCAACTCGCGCGTGTATTCATGCACTGGCGCACCCAGGATGTCCGCCACGGCGCCGCGGTCGACGATGTGCCCGGCACGCATGACTACCACGTCATCGGCCAGTGCGGCGATCACGCCCATATCGTGCGTGATCACGATCAGCGCCATGCCGCGCTCGTCCACGAGCTGGCGCAGCAGTGCCAGCAACTGCGCCTGCACCGAGACATCGAGGGCCGTGGTGGGCTCGTCCGCGATCAGCAGGTCCGGGTCGCTGGCCAACGCCATCGCGATCATGACCCGCTGCCGCATTCCGCCCGACAGTTCGTGCGGATACTGCGTCAGCCGCCGCGCGACATCGTTCACTCGCACCGCGTCGAGCAGGCGCGCCGCCTCCGAGCGGGCTCCGGCCTGCCCCATGCCACGATGCAAGCGCAGCGATTCACCAATCTGCTCGCCGATGCGCAGGTGCGGAGTCAATGAGGTGAGCGGATCCTGGAAGATCATCGCCACGCGCCGGCCACGCAGGCGAACCGCGTTGGCGATCAGATCGTCGCCCTTGAGCATTGCCCGTCCCTGCACGCGTGCTTCCGGACCTGACAATCCGAGCATCGAGAGGAATGCCTGGCTCTTGCCGGCGCCAGACTCCCCGATCACGCCCAGGCAGCGGCCGGGAGCCAGCTCCAGCGAAAGGGAATCGACGACTCTGACGCTGTCGTACGAGACCGAGAGATCGTCGACCTTCAACAGAGCCTCAGCCATCGCGAGACTCCAGCCGCGCGCGCAAACTGTCGCCCAGCAGATTGAAAGACACCAGCATGACGGTCAGCAGCGTCGCCGGAACCAACAACATCCAGGGGGCTGACTCCATCTCCTGCGCGCCCTCGGTGATGAGGCTGCCAAGGCTGGCGAAGGGCTCCTGCACGCCCAGCCCGAGAAAGCTCAGGAAGCTCTCGAACAGGATCATCTGCGGGATGGTGAGCGTGGCGTACGCGATCACCGGGGCCGCGACATTCGGCACGATGTGCCGCCAGAGGATCTGCGGCGTCCGCACACCGGACACGACTGCGGCGTCGATGAATTCGCGGCGCCGCAGACTCAACGTCTGTCCGCGCACGATGCGCGCCATGGTCAGCCAACCCACCGCGCCGATGGCGATGACCAGAGCCGCGAGGCTGCCCCGTTCGAACATCGTCGAAAGGATGATGACGATGAAGACGTAGGGCAATGCGTAAACGATGTCGACGAATCGCATCATCGCCGAGTCGAGCTTGCCGCCGATGTATCCGGCCACGGATCCCCAGGCCACACCGATGACCACGCTGACCAGCGCGGCGACGAAGCCGATGAGCAGCGACACGCGCAACGCCTGCATCCCGCGCGCGAACAGGTCGCGTCCCAGCCGGTCAGTGCCCAGCCAGTGCGCGTCCACGAGCTGTGGCGACACGGCTTGATGCCGCCAGTCGATGAAATCGTGGCTGTACGGGGAGATCCAGGGCGCCGTCAGCGCGAGCAACGACAGCGCAGCAAGCGCACACAGGGCGATCAGTCCGCGGCGATTCATGCCAACCGCACGCGCGGATCCAGCCAGCCATACAGCAGGTCGGCGACCAGGTTGCAGACCAGCGTGAACACGCCATAGACCAGGATCATTCCCATGACCAGCGGATAGTCGCGGTCGATGGCGCCCTGCACGAGGTAGCGCCCCGAACCCGGCAGCCCGAAGACGGACTCCACCACCAGCGAGCCCGTGATCACGAAGGCGACGGCCGGCCCCAGGTAACTCACCACGGGAATCAGCGCCGGACGCAAGGCATGCTTCAACAACACATGCCGCGCAGGCAGCCCCTTGGCCCAGGCCGTGCGAATGTAGTTGGAGCGCAGGACCTCTTGCATGCTGCCGCGCGTGAGCCTCGCCACGTACGCGCCCACCGGAAGCGCCAACGTGATCACGGGCAACACGAGGTAGCTCACATCTCCCGGTTCATAACCGGCAACGCGGAAAAGCGGCCAATAGATGCCGAACACCAATGCGAGCAATGGGCCCACGACGAATCCGGGCAGCACCACGCCGAGCAGCGACAGGTTCATCAGCGCGTGATCGGCGAAGGTATCGGCGCGCCAGGCGGCGTACATTCCCAGCGGAACGCCCGCCAGGAAAGCCAGCACCGCGGCGACCAGCCCGATAGTTAGGCTGAGCGGCAGGCCCGTGCCGATCAATTCGTTGACCCGGTAGTCCTTGTAACGAAAGGATGGCCCCAGATCACCCTGCGCCACACCGGCGACATAACGGCCATACTGCGTGAGCAAGGGGGCGTCCAGGCCATAGGCCGCTTCGAGGTTGGCGAGGACGGCCGGCGGAAGCTGCTGCTCCTGGGCGAACGGCGACCCGGGCGCGAGCCGGATGATGAAAAAAGACAGGCTGACCAGGACGAACAGTGTCGGGACGAGACCGGCAATACGGCGCAACGCGTAGGCAAACACGTACTAATAATCCTCCCGCCCAGCCTCGAACACGCGCGCGACTCCCGTTAAACTCGAACCCATGGAAACTTCAACGAATTCACGACGAATTCTCGTCGCAATCAAGCGTGTCGTCGACTACAACGTGCGCGTCCGCGTGAAGCCGGACGGCTCGGGCGTGGTGCTCGACGGCGTCAAGCTCAGCATCAATCCGTTCGACGCCATCGCCATCGAGGAGGCGCTGCGCATCAAGGAACGCGGGCTGGCCGACGAGGTCGTGGTGGCTACCATTGGTCCGGCGGACCTGCAGGCCACCTTGCGCAATGCGCTGGCCATGGGGGCGCAACGGGCGCTGCACGTGGTGGCGGATTCGCCGCTGGAGCCGCTGGCCGCCGCGCGCGTGCTGCTCGAGCTGGTGAAGAAGGAATCGCCGATGCTGGTCATTCTCGGCAAGCAGGCCATCGATGACGACAATAACCAGACGGGGCAGATGCTGGCCGCGCTCTGGGATCGTCCGCAGGCCACCTTCGCTTCCAAGGTCGAGATCGCGGACGGCAAGGCCAAGGTCACGCGCGAAGTCGACGCGGGCCTCGAGACTCTCGAAGTGGACCTGCCGGCGGTGATCACCACCGATCTGCGCCTCAACGAACCACGATTCGTGAAGCTGCCCGAGATCATGAAAGCCAAGACCAAACCGCTGACCACCATTCCCCTGGCGGAGGCCGGTGGTGCGGGCACCTCGCATCTCAAGGTGCTCAGGACCGAACCACCACCCGCGCGGCAACGCGGCATCATGGTCAAGGACGTGGCGGAGTTGCACGCCGAACTGCACAAGCGGGGGCTGGTATGAGCAAGGTCCTCATCGTGGCCGAACATGCGGATGGCAGGCTCAACGCGGCCACGGCCAAGTGCGTGAAAGCGGCGGGTTCGCTGGGCGCGTCTGAAATCGTCGTCGCTGTATTCGCCGCGCCGGGTTCGCCGGTGCCGGCGCTGGCAGCGCAGCTCGCCGGTGTTGCGCGCGTGCTCGAGGTTTCGCACGCGGCCAACGAACATCCGCTGGCGGCTACTCTCGCGCCGCAGGTGGCCGAAGTCGCGGAACCGTTCACACACGTGCTCGGGCCCTCCACCACCTTCGGCAAGGACCTGATGCCGCGCGTCGCGGCGCTGCTCGGTGCGCCCCAGGTATCGGACATCATGGCAGTGGAAAGCGCCACGCGTTTCAAGCGGCCTATCTACGCCGGCAACGCGATCACCACCGTCGAAGTCGCGGCGGGTACGAAGATCGTCGCCACCATCCGCATCGCTTCGTTCGAAGCGGCGGCGGGCGGCGGGGCGGCGCAGATCGAAAGTGTGACCCCGAAGGCCGCGTTGCCCGCGCATACGCGATTCGTCAGCCTCGAGGCGGCGGGCGGCGATCGCCCAGACTTGCAGAGCGCGGCGAAAGTGATTTCCGGCGGACGCGCGCTGGCGAGCACCGATGCCTTCAAGCTCATCTATTCGCTGGCGGACAAGATCGGTGCCGCCGTGGGCGCATCACGCGCCGCGGTCGACGCGGGCTACGTCCCCAGCGACATGCAGGTGGGCCAGACGGGCAAGATCATCGCGCCCGAGCTGTACATCGCCATCGGCATTTCGGGCGCAATCCAGCATCTGACGGGCATCAAGGATGCGCGCACCATCGTCGCCATCAACAAGGATCCGGAGGCGCCGATCTTCGAGGTGGCCGACATCGGGCTGGTGGGCGACCTGTTCACCATAGTGCCGGAGCTCGAGAAGCTCATCGCGGCTGGCAGAAAATAGAAACGTTGGGGGACAGACTTTCAGTCTGTCCCCTCTTCCCCGCGCCCCCTCAAAGCTTTCCGAGAATGTACTCGGCGGCCGATACCTTGAATTCCTTCGGCGCTTCGATTTCGACTTGCGTGGCGACGCCATCCTTCACCACCAGCGCGAATCGCTGGCCGCGCGTGCCCATGCCGAAGCCGCGGCCGTCCATCTCGAGGCCCAGAGCCTTCGCATAGTCGCCATTGCCGTCCGCCAGCATCAGCACGTTGTCGCCGACGTTGGCATGTTTGCCCCAGGCATCCATGACGAACACGTCGTTCACGGCCATGCAGGCGATGGTGTCGACGCCCTTGGCCTTGATGGCCGAGGACTGGTCGACGTATCCCGGCAGATGTTTGGCATCGCAGGTGGGAGTGAACGCGCCCGGCACCGAGAACAGCACCACGGTCTTGCCCTTGAAGAGCTGATCGGTGGTGAGATCCTGGATTCCATCCTTGGTCTTCGTCTTGAACGTGCCCGCGGGCATCTTGTCGCCAACCTTGATCGCCATGGTCATCTCCTTGGAAAAAAATTGCGTATCGGATCAGTTCGCGCGGATCCGGGCAGCGAGTTCCAGGTCGCCCTGGAAGCGCGTATCACCGGTCTGAATCACCAGGTCCAACGGGCTGATGCCCGTGGCGTCCTTCATCTGCAGGTCGGCACCGCGCCGGACGAGGAACTTCGCCGTCTCCTGACGCCCGGCCGCCACGGCGAACCAGAGCGGTGAGGCGCCGTCCTTGCCCTTGTCGTCGACTGCAAGTCCCCGATCGATGAGCAGCGCGCAGATGCCCGTCATGCCACTGGCGGCCGCGAGATGCAGCGCGCTGTTGCCATCCTCGTCGCGTGCATTGACGTCGGCGCCATTTTCGATGAGGCCTTGCGCGGAACTGCTGCGACCCGTTCGGGTGGCCAGAAGCAAGGGCGTGTCTCCGCTGGAAGTCCTGGCATTGATGTTACCGCCCTGGTCGACCACGGCCTCGACCGCCTTGCGATCATTCTTGTTCACTGCTTCTTCGACCGGTTGTTTGCCGCAGGCAGACAGCAGCACGCTCAACGCGGCAATGAGCCGCCAACGATTCTGGATCACGCGTTCACCCTGTTGTTCAGATTCGCGGCGCCGGAAACAAGCCGGCCTTGACGACCATGCCCGGTACGGGGTGTTCCAGTTCTTCCTGGAGCCAGCGGCTGGTCTCGAGCAATGCGGAAAGATCGACGCCAGTGTCGCAGCCCATCCGGTGCAGCATGTAGATGAGGTCTTCGGTCGGGATGTTGCCGGTGGCCGCCGGCGCGAACGGACAGCCGCCGATGCCGCCGCAACTGGCATCGAGCGCGCGCACGCCGGCTTGAATCGCCGCATACGCATTGGCCAGCCCGGTGTTGCGCGTGTTGTGGAAATGGGCGCGCAAGCGAGCGGAAGGTATTGCCTCTCGAAGCTGCGACACGACCTCGGTGACCTGAGTGGGCACCGCCACTCCGATGGTGTCGGCCACCGCCATCTCATCTGGCTGGCCTTCTGCCAGCCGCAGCGCCAGCTCGCGCACTCGCGTGGCCGGCAATTCGCCCTCGAAGGGACAGCCGAAGGCGGTGGAGATCGTGATCTGCGCGCGGACGCCCGCGGCGCGCGCCGCCGCGGCGATTTCCAGCCAGGCATCGACGCCCTCATTCACGCTGCAACCCTGGTTGCGCTGACTGAAGGTCTCGGAGGCGGCGATCGCCATGCCGACCTCGGCACATCCGGCGGCGAGCGCGCGGTCGAATCCTTTGCGGTTCAGCACCAGCCCGATGTAACGCGCGGAAGGACCGACCTTCAACGCCGCCAGAACCGCTTCGGCGTCCGCCATCTGCGGTACGCGTTTGGGATTCACGAAACTCGCCACTTCGATCCGCCGCAACCCAGCGTTGACCAGGCGGCGCACGAACTCCACCTTGGTGTCGGTGGGGAGAACGCGAGCTTCGCTCTGGAGACCATCGCGCGGACCCACTTCGACTATTTCGATACTGGGCGAGATATTGGGCGAGATACTGGACGAAATACCGGTACCGATTCTGGTGGCGACAACGCTGCCTGACATGGCGCGGATTCTATCGCGGCCCGCTTTCTCACCGCTGGTCTCACCGCTGCTTGACCCTCCGCCGGTGCCTCGGTACAAACCCGCCGCCATGAGCAGCACGCAAAATCCCCCGACCGGCGCGCTCGCCGACCTTCGTGTTCTCGAACTCGGCACGCTCATCGCCGGGCCCTTCTGTGGCCAGCTGCTGGGCGACATGGGCGCCGAAGTCATCAAGATCGAGGCACCCGGCCAGGGTGACCCCATGCGCCACTGGGGGCCGCAGAAGCGCGGTACGCCATCGGTGTGGTGGCCAGTCATCGGCCGCAATAAAAAGGCCATCACATTGGACCTTCGCCAGGCCGATGGGCAGCGTCTTTTCAAAGACTTATGTCGTTCTTCTGACGTAGTCATAGAGAATTTCCGGCCCGGCACGCTTGAAAAGTGGAACTGCGGCTGGGACGCGCTTTCCGCGCTGAACCCCAAGCTGATCCTGGTGCGCGTCTCGGGCTACGGCCAGACCGGGCCCTACTCGCAGCGAGCGGGTTACGGCGGCATCGGCGAAGCCATGGGCGGCCTGCGCTACATCGTCGGCGAACCCGACCGACCGCCCTCACGAGTGGGAATCAGCATCGGCGATTCTCTGGCCGCGGTGCACGCGTGCATGGGCACGCTGGCGGCGCTGCATCATCGCGAGCGGACAGGCATGGGCCAGGTGGTGGACGCCGCCATCTACGAGTCCGTGCTCAGCATGATGGAGTCGCTGGTCACCGAATTCGACCAGCTGGGTCATGTGCGCGAACGCAGCGGGCCCATCCTGCCGCGTATCGCGCCGAGCAATGTGTATCCCACTCGCGATGGCATCGTGATGATCGGCGCCAACCAGGACACGGTGTTCGCGCGGCTTTGTGAAGCCATGGATTCTCCCGCGCTGGCGCAGGACCCGCGGTTTCGCGACCATACCGCGCGCGGCGAGCATCAGCAGGAACTCGACACACTGATTGCGGCGTGGACCGCGACACTGGGTACACGCGAGCTTCTCGATCGGCTGGAGAAGTTCGGCATTCCGTCCGGGCTCATCTACCGCACTGCCGACATGCTGGAGGACCCGCATTTCCGCGCGCGCGAAGCCATCGTCACCACTCAGCATCCGGCGTTCGGACCGCTTCGCATGCAGAACGTGGCGCCGCGGCTCTCGGCAAGCCCGAGCTCGGTGCGAACGCCGGCGCCGGAATTAGGCCAGCACAACGATGAAATCTACGGCGGCCTGCTCAAACTGGATGCGGCGGAGCGCGAGGCTTTACGCACTCGCGGCGTCATCTGATCGACGCCAAATGAAAAGGCCGGGCAGTGCCCGGCCTTCTCGATCACGAGGCGTGGCTGATCAGGTGTTCAGCAACCACAGCTTGGCGATGCGCGCCATGGTGGGGTCCGCCTTGACCGTGCGGAACGCCTTCTCGGCTTCCGCCTTGTTGTTCACGCGCAGATTGGCGATACCCAGCAGGATGCCGGCTTCGTCGGGATTGGTGAGCTTGCCCTTGGCAATGCCTGCCTTGAGCAATTCCACGGCCTTGGTGTTGTCGCCATAGCCCAGGTAAGCGGCGCCCACCTGCACGAGGTCGTCGCCCGTGGCGGCCGACTTCGCGGCCGCTTCCTTCGTGGCGAGCGCGGCCTTGTCGGTGGCCGCGGTGGCCTTGGCCTTCGTCAACAGGCGCGTATTCAGGCTGACGGAACGCTCGTCGGTGAACAGCTTCTTGGTGAAAGCGTCTTCGAGCACCGCCTGTGCCTCACCCGCGAGCCCCTGGTCGAGCGCGATCTGCGCCATCTCCGTGTACTCGGAAGGCTTCTTCATGACGCCCACCTTCTGCTGAAGGCGCATGACGTTGATCTTCTGCTCGTCCTGCAACTCGCTCTGCGTGAGCGACACCAGCAGGTTCTGCCAGTAGTCAGGCTTCGGGTAATAGACCACCAGCTTCTCGAACAACCGCGTGACGCAATTGTTGTCGTTCACCTTCTGGCAGGAGGCCAGTACCGTGAGCATGGTGTTCTCTTTCGGACGTTGTCCCTGCTTTTCGAAGTCGCCGATGACTTCATTCATGACGCGCGCGGAGTCAGCGCTCTTGCCGCTCTGGAAATACGCCTGGCCCAGCGTGACCTTCAGCTCCGGATCCGCACGCAGCTTCAAGCCGCGGTTCGCGAATTCGATCGCCTTCGGATAATTGCGCATCGTGTAATACAAGCCGGCCAGCGCCTTGATGCGTTCCGGCTTCTTGTTCTCGGCCATGCACGGCGAATTGAGGCCGGCCTCGAGTTCGCGCGCGGCATCGTTGTACTGGCTCAATTGATGGTAGGCGTAGCCCTTGAACTCAGTCATGTTGAACTGATCGAAGGCCGACTTGATGTAGCCAGTGGTGTTTTCTGCTTCGCGGACGCGCGTAAGCACTTCCTGCCACTTGCGTGCTGCGATCGCCTTGTTCGCCGCGTCCATGGGCTTGGCAATCTGTTTGCTGATCTTGCCGCCACCGGTGCAGCCGCCCTGCGCAAAGGCCGAGTTCGCACCCGCCATCAGGAATACCGCCGCCGCTGCGACGCCGAAACGCGATCGAATTGACACTGAATGGCTCCTATTCACTGTGTGGCCTCATCGTTTCAGCGGCCACCGGGGTTTGCAAGACAAACAAGACAGAAGCAGCTACTCAACCTTCTGTCGGTACTGACTGATACTCCGCAACATTCCGTGGGTCGGGTCCCTTCACGTGTTGAGAAGCCAGAGCTTCGCAACCTTCGTCAGTGTCGGGTCCTTGTTCACAGTCTGGAACGCTTTGGCGGCCTCGGGCTTGTTACCCGCCTTCAAATAGGCGATGCCGAGCAAAATTCCCGCCTCATCAGGGTTGCGCACGCCGCCCTTGCTGATGCCGCGGCTCAGTACTTCGATGGCCTTGGCCGACTCACCGTAGCTGAGGTAGGCGGCGCCGAGCTTCACGTCGGCATTGCCCTGGGCATTGGCCTTGGCCGCGGTCTCCTGCTGGGCCAGCGACTTTTTGTCCGTGTCGGCGGCCGCCTTGGCGCGCTCCAGCATCTTCTCGACGTCGGCCTTGCGCCCGTCCTTGAAGACGTCTTTGGCCTTGCCGGCATCGATGGCCGTGATGGCCTCACCCGGCAAGCCGGCATTCAGGGCAATCTCGGCCATTTCGATGAACTGGTCGGAGGTGGTCATGGCACCCACCTGCATGGCCAGGCGCATGACATTGAGCATCTGATTGTCCGTGGCGTCGGAACGCATCATCGAGACCACCACGTTCTGCCAGTACTCGGGCTTGGGGTAGTGCTTGACCAGCTTTTCGCCTTGCTCGGCGACGCAGGCCTTGTCTTCGAGTTGCGCGCAAGCACCGTGGATGATGCGCAGGTTCTGTTCACCCGGAGGCTTGCCTTGGCTCTCGAGGCTCGCCACCACTTCTTTCATCGTCTTGGCGGCGTTCTGAAAGTCGTTGCTCAGGTAGTAGGCCTGCCCGACATACAACCCGAAATCCGGCGGAGCTCCCGTCTTGAGAGCACGATTGCCGTACTCGATGACCTTGGGATAGTTGTCGACCTGGTAGTACACCTGCGTGAGCAGCTTCACGTTGTCCAGGCGGTCCTCGTCGGAGAGGCACGGGGAATCCGCGATCAGTTCGAGTTCCGCACCGGCTTCCGCGTACTTTTTCTGGCCCGCGTTCGCGCTGCCGAGAAGCTTGTGGATCCAGAACTCGTCGTACATGTTCTTGGGCTTGGCATCAGCCTGCGCGATCGCCACCTGGTTGAAGACCTCGGGCCAGTTCTGAGCCTTCACCGCATCGAAAGCTGCTGACATCGGCTTCTTGATGGACTTGGAGATCTGGGCGTTCTTGCCACTGCATTCCGGCGCCTGTGCGGCCGCGGAATTGGCAAAACCCAGGCCGAGAACGGCAAAGGCGGCGATTGCTGCATTGGCAGCCGAGGGTCCCCATCGTTTTGACACTTCCGACGCTCCTTACAAAGGAGCCGCGGGACCAGAAGGGCCGCGGCTCGTTTAGTACATTGCCCACCGTCGAAACACCCAATCAGTTGGATGCGCCTCAAGGCGGAAAGTTTCTGATCAATTTCAGCAGCTTGCGTTAGTCCCTGAACTCCGCGGTATTCACGAAGCCCATTTTCTGCATGCGATTACGCTGCGCCGCGGCCATCACGAGAGCCGTGGTTTCATATCGCGAACGCCGATCAGGGCGAAGGTGAATTTCCGGCTGCGGACGTCCACCGGCTTCGGCTCCCTGCCGAGCGGAACGGAAGAACGACTCGAGCTGTGGAATACCCGACACCACCGTGCCATTCCAGACGATCGTGCCATCGAAATCGATGTCGATCTGAATGACCTCCGGACGGACCGGCGGCGGCGGGTTGTTGGTCTGCGGCATGTCGAGCTTGGTGTTATGCGTCATCACCGGGATCGACATGATCAGCACGATGATGAGCACCAGCATCACGTCGATGAGAGGAGTCGTGTTGATCTCCATCATCGGTGCGCCGGCTTCAGAAGTGCCCACACTCATTGACATGAAAAGCTACCTCTTGCTCAGCGGGTAACGCGGATGCTTCCGCGGTCCGGCTCAGTGATGAACGCGACTTTCACGATGCCGCCACGCTGCAGGTTGTTGATCACGCGACCCACGCCTTCCCAACGCGCGGCAACGTCGCCGCGGATGTGAAACTCGGGCTGAGGCGTCTTGCGAGCCTCGGCCACGATTTTCTGGAAGAACACCTGCCGGTCAGTGACCGCGCTGGCGTTCCAGTAGACCTGGCCTTTGGCATCAACCGAGATGGTGATGTTCTCAGGCTTGGTCTGAGTCGGCTGGTTCACCGCCTTCGGGATCTCGACGTTGGCCATCTTCTGGATCACGGGCACCGTGATCAGAAAGATGATCAGCAGCACCAGCATGATGTCCACCAACGGCGTGGTGTTGATTTCCGAAATGGCGCTGGCTTCATCTTCGTCAGCCGGGCCCACACTCATTGCCATGACGCGTTACCTCTTATCGTGAAACGTAAACCGCGGAGGTCCGGGGTTTATTTCTTCACGCCAGCAACGGGGCCCTGCGCCACGCGCGCGCCACCGACGAGGTAGGCATGCAGGTCAGAGGCGAAATTGCGGAGGCTCTCGCTGATCGTCTTGTTACGACGCAGCAGCCAGTTGTAGCCCATGACCGCCGGCACGGCGACCGCGAGGCCCAGCGCCGTCATGATCAGAGCTTCACCGACGGGACCGGCCACCTTGTCGATGGACGCCTGGCCCGACACGCCGATGGACACGAGGGCGTTCAGAATGCCCCACACCGTGCCGAACAGACCGACGAAGGGAGCGGTGGAACCCACGGTCGCGAGGAACGCGAGGCCATTGCTCATCTTGCTGTTCACGGAGTCGACCGAACGCTGCAGGGACATCGTCACCCACTCGTGCAGGTCGATGCGGTCCGTCAGGCGACCTTCATGGTGCGCGGAAGCGCGCAGGCCATCTTCGGCGACGGCGCGGAAGTCGTTGTCCTTCGGCAGGCGGTCCACGGCTTCCTTAAGGGAACCGGAGCTCCAGAATTGCTTCTCGACCACCTTGGCACCCTGCTTCAGACGGCGCTGATCCCAGAGCTTGGTGAAGATGATGTACCAAGAGACAGCGGACATGACCAACAGAATGATCAGGGTGCCACGCGCCACGGCGTCACCTTGGCCCCAGAGGGCTTCGATGCCGTATGGATTGTGGACAACAACAGCGTCAGCAGCAGCGTTTTGCATGATTTCCTCGATTACAAAAATGCGAAACGGCGCCCCTAGCGCCGCCTCACCGTGAATAGTTATTCGCTCTTGATAACGAACTTGACCTTGAACTTGATGCAGGACTCGTCCATGGCCGCACCATTGTCCGTGGCAGCGGTATAGCGGCTGTTCTTGGCCACTTGCACCGCAGCCTGATCAAGCTCGGGATAACCCGACGTTTCGGCAACCACCGGATCGCGCAGCAGACGGCCGTTCGGACCGACGCAAGCCTGCACGACAGGTGACCCCTGCTCCTCGCGACGCTTTGCGCCCGGGGGATAGAAACGATCTGGATCGGCCGCGCTCCTCATCTTGGCGGATGTACCCGCAACACGCGGCGGCGGCGGCGGAGCTGGCGGCGGCGGCTTGTCAGTCACGTCCTGGATGGCCGTGGTGGTGGTTTCCATCGGCAGTTCGATGGCCACTTCCGGAGGCGGCACCTCTACCGGCGGACGCTCCATTTCGGGCGGCGGCGGCGGTGGCGGTTCTTCCTCCTGCTTAACTTCTTCGACGATGTCGGCCTCGATGGGCGGCGCCAACACTTCGACGACCTTGCGGGCCAGGCCAGAGGCCAGGGCCCATGCCGCAAGAACGTGCAGACCAATGATGATCACCACGACGATGCCGCGGCGAGTAAAGAAAGTTGAATCTTGAGCGTAAGCGGGCATGTTTTCCCGAGGTTCGCGAGTGAAAGCTATTGAAAAAAAAGTCGGCGCGTATCAAACGGGTGGCGGAAAGTAACCAAGCTTTCCGACCAGTGCAACCGTTCGTTCGTTCCGTCCCCCGGCCTGCCCCTTCTTCCAGGGCATGGCCTTGCAAGTGTTCATAGGAATTTGATTTGTAGCTTCGGCGCCGGTCCGAAGCCGACGAACTGTAACCGCAGCCGAAGTACCTGACAACAACTCTGTTTGACCAAGTCTATTTGAAAAATGGTTCTGCATAACGCTCTTCACTTGATCAGTCAGTCCGTCACTGCGCCCTGCGATGCGCTGGACACGTTTCGCGCGTACTTCGCGAGCACACCCTTGGTGGCGTAAGGCTTCGGCGCCTTCCACTTCGCGCGACGGCGCTTCAATTCCGCTGCGCTCACATCGATCTGCAGCGTGCGTTTCACCGCGTCAATCGCAATGCGATCACCGTCCCGAAGTAGGCCGATGGGACCACCGAGCGCGGCTTCCGGAGAGATATGTCCAACCACGAACCCATGACTCCCGCCGGAAAATCTTCCGTCAGTGATGAGCGCGACTTTGTCACCGAGTCCGCGCCCCATGATGGCGCCTGTGGGACTCAGCATTTCCCTCATGCCGGGACCGCCACGCGGACCTTCATTGCGAATCACCACGACATCTCCTGGCTTCACCTTGCCCGCGAGGATCGCTGCGGTCGCGCGCTCTTCTCCGTCGAACACTCGCGCGCTGCCGGCGAACCTCAGTCCTTCCTTGCCGGAAATTTTCGCGACCGCTCCTTCGGGCGCGAGGTTGCCGTACATCACCACCAGGTGACTGTCCTTCTTGATGGGTTGATCCAGAGGTCTGACGATGTCCTGTCCTGGGGGATAGTCGGCGACGTTCGCGAGGTTCTCGGCCAGCGTGCGGCCCGTGACCGTGAGGCAGTCACCATGCAGCAGTCCCGCATCGAGCATCCTCTTCATCAGCGGCTGGATTCCACCAATCGCAACGAGTTCCGACATTAGATAACGACCACTGGGACGCACGTCGGCCAACACGGGGATGCGCTTTCCGATGCGCGTGAAATCCTGTAGTCCCAATCTGACCTTGGCCGCATGTGCGATGGCCAGCAGGTGCAACACGGCGTTGGTACTGCCGCCCAGCGCGATGGTTACAGCGATGGCGTTCTCGAAAGCCTTCTTCGTGAGGATGCGCGACGGTGTGATGCCCGCCTTCACGAGCTCGACCACCGCGGCGCCGGCGCGTTTGCAATCATCGCGCTTGGAGTTGCTCACCGCTTCCTGCGCGGAACTGTTGGGCAACGACAGACCCAACGCTTCGATGGCTGAGGCCATGGTGTTGGCGGTGTACATGCCGCCGCAGCTTCCGGGACCCGGAATGGCGGTGCGTTCCACGTCCAGCAATTCTTCCTGCGACACGCGGCCCGCCGCGTGCCCGCCCACGGCTTCGAACACCGACACGATATCGCGGCGCTTGAGGCCGGGCTTGATGGTGCCGCCATAGACGAACACGGCGGGACGATCGAGGCGCGCGATGGCCATGGCGCAACCCGGCATGTTCTTGTCGCATCCGCCTATCGCAACAAAGCCGTCGAAGCCTTCAGCGCCAACCACCGTCTCGATGGAGTCGGCGATGACTTCACGCGACACCAGCGAGTAACGCATGCCCGGCGAACCCATGGAGATGCCGTCGGACACCGTGATGGTGTTGAACAACACACCCTTGCCACCCGCGGCGTCGACGCCGGCGATGGATTCCGCCGCGAGGTCGTTGATGTGCATATTGCAGGGCGTGAGGTTGGCCCAGGTGGATGCTACGCCGATCTGCGGTTTGGCGAAGTCCGCGTCCTGGAATCCCACGGCGCGCAGCATGGCGCGGGACGCGGCCTGCTTGACGCCATCGACCACCAGCTTGGAATACTTGCGCTGATCCACCGCCCCACTCTTCTTCTTCATCGTCTTTCCCTCTGACTGAATCTCTAACTAACCAAGGCCGCGCATCACGCGCCGCATGTGCGAAAAACCCATTGCTCCGGCGGTCACCAGCGCCAACGGCAACACCAGCGAATAGATCCCCGAGCCCGGCCGCAACGACTCGAGCCACTGGTAGATGAGTATCCCCGCCGGGGGTCCGATGGCGCCGCGCACGCCCGTGAGGGTCACGTGAACCCCCATGTAGTGCTGCGCGCGTCCGACCGAAGCGAAGTCATTGTGCCCGAGATTCCACCCGAGGTTGGCGCCCGCATAAGCGACTGCCAGCAGGAGTGAGCCGAAACCCAGCAGCGGAATGGAATACAGCCAGGCTCCCAGTGTGATCGCGGCGACGGCGGCCACCAGCACCCAGCTCTGGCGCGCCCGGTATTCCACCACGTGGCCCTGGTCGAACATGCGCGCCCAGAACGGTACGAATAGCGGCAGCAGTCCCAGCGGCACCACCGACAGCAAGGCGATCTGCAGACTGGCCGACAGATGCAAGTGCTCGCTGAAGATCACCACCAGCTGCGAGGTGAGCATGAGATTGCCGCCGCCAAACACGCCCATCCAGAACATGTACTCGCGGAAATGCGGGTCCTTTTTCAGGATCTCGAACAGCATTCCCACACTGAAGGGTTCGCTGCGCCCCACCGCGGCATTCTCCTCGGCCAGCAACGCGAACTCCCGGCGCACGCGCGCGGCGCGGTACAGCCAGGCCGCCAGCAATCCGGCCGCGGCGGCCCCGCCAAACAACCAGCGCGAATCGAAGGCACCCTTGTCCAGAGTCCAGGCCGCCAGGGCGGCCGCGGCGGACACGGCCAGCGAACTCACGATGACGATGCGGCCGGTGTAACGGCCCAGCGCCGAGCGTGGATAGTTGGCGCTCCAGACGGCGGCGCGAACGGTGAGCAGGCCGGTCCAGACCACGCGGGCCACCAGGATGGAAACCACGGCGAATGCCAGGCCGCCGAGCGCGCGCGGCGCCACTCCCAACAACCCCACGAGGATGGCGAATGCCGCCTGCAGCCCGACCATGAGGCCGATGCGCGAGCGGCCATGCGCCAGGTTCGCCCAGACGAAACTCACCACGTTGGACAACGCCGGTGCGCCGCTCACGAAGGCGACGGCAAGGTTCACCATCCAGGGGTCACCCGCATCGGCAAAGGTCTTCTTGATGAGGACCGCGGCCGTGGCGCCCTCGACCAGGCCCAGAGTGAGGCCCAGCAAGGTCCAGGGTGCGATCTCGCGCCGGAATGCCACTTCCGCTGTCGGCGATTCCACCGGCCCCGCGCGCCGGAACATCAACGCTCTCCTCTAACCAAAGCGCTGCCGGATCATCCGGTACAGCGCGCGTACGGTGTGTGGTTCGGCGCCCAGCGGCCGGCCCGGCCGCTCCTTCGGATTCCAGGCATAGACATCGCCATGCAGCCAGTTGCGCGTGCGCGTGACGAATCGCTTCAGGAACAGTGCCCCGATGATCGAACCAGCGAACGGCGACGCCGACACATTATTAAGGTCGGCGATGCGGCTCCCGAGATCTTCGTCGTATCCGGGCCACAGCGGCATTGGCCACATCGGATCGGCTTCACGTTCAGCGAATTGGCGCAGTTGTTCTGCCAGCTCCGGCGGACTTGAAAAGAACGCGGGTAGTTCGGGACCCAGCGCGACTCGGGCCGCTCCGGTAAGTGTGGCGAGGTCGATCAACAGGTCCGGTTGTTCGCTGTCCGCTTCGGTCAGCGCATCGGCCAGCACCAGGCGCCCTTCGGCATCGGTATTGCCGATCTCGACGGTCAGGCCCTGGCGCGAGCGCAACACATCGCTGGGACGATACGAGCGCCCCGAGATGCTGTTCTCCACGGCGGGGATCAGCAATCGCAATTGGATGGGCGCGTCGGCATCCATGAGCATGCGCGCCAGAGCGATCGTGAGTGCCGCGCCGCCCATGTCCTTCTTCATGAGGATCATGCCGCTGGAGGGTTTGATATCCAGGCCGCCGGTATCGAAACAGACGCCCTTGCCCACCAGCGTGACCTGCGGCGCACCCCGCTTCTCCCAGCGCATGTCTATGAGCCGCGGTTCGCGGGCGCTGCCTTTGCCCACCTCGTGGATGAGCGGAAAGTTCTGCCGCAGCAGGTCTTCACCGACAATGATCCGGCACTCCGCTTCATGCTGCAGGGCCAGACGTTGCACCGCCTCGCCCAGTTCTGCCGGGCCCAGGTCATTGGCGGGGGTGTTGATCAGGTCGCGGGCCTCGCTCAGCGCCTGGCTGGCCAGGCGCACGTATTCGAGGTCGGTACCCGCGGGAACCACCAGTGACGGCAATTCGCTCGGCGGCTTGCGGTAGCGGGCAAACCGGTAGGCGCCGTATTCCCACCCCAGCGCGAGCTGGGTGGCGCCAACGGCGCTGAAACTTCCCGCGAAACGGTACCGACCCGGCGGCAGCCGGTCCGGCAGGCCGGCGGAAGTCCAGAGCGTGGGTTCGGTCAGGTCCGGAGTCGCGCCCAGGCCCAGCACCACTCCGGCGATGCCGTCGCCCGTGGAACTCGGTATCAGCAGGACTTTTTGCTGCATCTCGAGCCAGGAAGGCAGCCCTTGTTCGCCCACCAGCCAGATCGGGCGGGCACCCTGCGCATCGGATTCGCTGAGGAGGTGATTCACGGAAAAAGTTTAATGGATCAGTGCGGTACGCGTTGACAATGAATCAAGCCACGTGGTGTCATCCTGCGCATTGTATGCAGGCCCAGACCCTCCAGTACGCATCGACCTACCGCAGCGCTGAAGCGCGCGAAGTCCTTGTACTGGTATCCCTTCCGCTACTCCTTATCGGGAGTACGGTGCGGGACGCCTGCTCGACTCGCTAACACACGAGCAAGCATTCACCTAAAACCCCGCACCGGCCTTGCCGATGCGGGGTTTTTCTCATGATCGTTTGAAGGACACTGGAGCAGACAATGACGAAGTTGTACTCGGGCAAAGACGTAGACAAGAAGGCGCTCAAGAAAGCCCGGATCGCCATCCTGGGTTACGGAAGCCAGGGCCGCGCGCACGCGCTCAACTTGAAGGACAGCGGTCACGACGTCGTCGTTGGCGTGCGCAAGAATGGCGCGAGCTGGAAGAAGGCGAAGAAGGATGGCCTCAAGGTCGCCGAGCCGGTCGAGGCCGTGAAGGGCGCGTCGCTGGTGGCGATGCTGGTCCCTGACCTGGCGCAGGCGGACCTGTACAACCAGGTCGAGAAGGCCCTGCCGAAAGGCGCTTCGCTGCTGTTCGCGCATGGCCTCAACATCCACTTCAAGCTCATCAAGCCGCGCAAGGATCTCGACGTCTCGCTGATCGCGCCCAAAGGTCCCGGTGACCTCGTGCGCCGCCAGTACCAGCAGGGTCGCGGCGTGCCTTCGCTGATCGCCGTGTTCCAGAACCCCACGGGCAAGGCCTTCGACAAGGCGCTGGCCTACGGCCACGGCATCGGCGGCACGCGCGGCGGCGTCCTCGAGACCACGTTCGCTGAAGAGACCGAGACTGATCTGTTCGGCGAGCAGGCCGTGCTCTGCGGCGGCACCTCCGACCTCATTCTCAAGGGCTTCGAGACGCTGGTGGAAGCAAGTACGGCGACCTGACGCGCGGCCCGCGCGTGGTCAACGACAAGACCAAGAAAGAGATGGGCAAGATCCTCAAGGAGATCCAGAAGGGCAAGTTCGTGAAGCAGTGGATCGCCGAAAACGCCGGCGGCCGCAAGGAATACAACCGGCTCATGCAGGCCGACCTGGATCACCAGATCGAGAAGGTGGGCAAGGAACTGCGCGCCCGCATGCCCTGGCTGGAGCAAGGCCGCTAACAACCTCCCGACAGAGCCATCTTCGACCAGGAAGAACCCCAATGCCCGCACAACGTGATCGAGTCCTGATATTCGATACCACGCTGCGAGACGGCGAACAGTCGCCGGGCTGCAGCATGGCGCAACCGGAGAAGCTCCGGGTAGCGCGCGCGCTTGCGGACCTTGGGGTAGATGTCATCGAAGCGGGCTTTCCCGCCGCCTCGCGCGGCGATTGGGAAAGCGTGAACGCGGTGGCGCGCGAGGTGCAGGGACCCATCATCTGCGGCCTCGCGCGCTGCAACCGCGACGACATCACGCGTGTCCAGACGGCGATCGCGCCGGCGGCGAACAAACGCATCCACGTGTTTCTCGCCACCAGCGCCATCCACCGCGAGTTCAAGCTCAACATGGCGCGTGAGGAAATCATCCGCACGGCCGTGGAAGGCGTGAAGTTCGCGCGTGAACTTTGCGAGGACGTGGAGTTCTCGCCCGAAGACGCTTCGCGCACCGAACTGGATTTCCTCACCGAGGTGGTCGAGGCCGTCATCGCAGCCGGCGCCACCACCGTGAACATTCCCGACACCGTGGGCTACACGGTGCCGGACGAGTTCGCCGAGCTCTTCCGATACCTGCGCAAGAACGTGCGCGGCATCGACAAGATCCGGCTCAGCGTCCATTGCCATGACGATCTCGGCATGGCCGTGGCCAACAGTCTCACCGCCGTGGTGGCCGGCGCCCGGCAGATCGAGTGCACCATCAACGGCATCGGCGAACGCGCGGGGAACTGCTCGCTCGAAGAAGTCGTGATGGCGTTGAAGACGCGCGACGCGTTCTTCAACCTCGACACGGGCATCAACACCACCCGTCTCTACCCCACCTCGCGCATGCTGGCGAACATCGTCGGCACGCCCATCCCACGCAACAAGGCCATCGTCGGCGAGAACGCCTTCGCGCACGAATCGGGCATCCACCAGCACGGCATGCTCAAGCACCACAGTACCTACGAGATCATGCGTCCACAGGACGTGGGCCTGTCGCGTTCGTCGCTGGTGCTGGGCAAGCACAGCGGGCGCCACGCGCTGCGCGATCGCATCAAGGAACTGGGCTTCGAACTCGACGACGTGGAATTCGCGCGCGTGTTCGAGGAGTTCAAGGCGCTGGCCGACAAGAAGAAGGAACTGTACGACGGCGACATCGAGGCGCTGGTGCTGCAGGCCGAACATTCGGAGTCGGGGCCCTGGTCCCTGCTCAACCTGCGCACGTCTTTCGAGAGCGCCAAGACCGCGGAAGCCACGGTGCGCCTCAAGCACGCCGACGGCCGCGAGATCGAGATGCGTTCCACGGGCGACGGCCCGGTCGACGCCGCACTCAAGGCGATCGAACACGCCACGGGCGTGGATGTCGTATTGCGCAAGTTCGAGGTACGAAGCGTATCGGCGGGCGAAGACGCCCAGGGCGAAGCGCTCGTATACGTGGAGTACAATCAGCGCACTTACCGCGGCTCGAGTGTGTCCACCAACATCGTCGAGTCCGCGACACAGGCCTTCCTCGAAGTGATCAACCGCATCGAGCTCGCATCCGCCACGCTGGCCCGTACGGGCACGCAACGCGTTGCGCAGGCCGTGGTCTAGAAGTTCACGGAGTTTTCAGACATGCCCATTCCTGCAACGAAGTACATCTGGTTCAACGGCAAGCTGGTCCCCTGGGAAAAGGCCACGGTGCACGTGCTTTCGCACGCCCTGCACTACGGCTCCTCGGTGTTCGAAGGCGTGCGCGCCTACGAGACACCGCGCGGCCCGGCGATCTTCCGCCTCAAGGATCACACCAGACGCCTGTTCGACTCGGCCAAGATCTACCGAATCAACATTCCTTTCACCGCGGAACAGTTGAACAATGGCCAACGCGAAGTGATCGCGCAGAACGGCCTGGCGCGCGGCGCCTACCTGCGTCCCGTGGCCTTTCGCGGCTATGGCGAAATCGGCGTGGTGCCGAAGATCGATCCCCCCGTCGAAGTGGCCATCGCCGCGTGGGAATGGGGCAAGTACCTCGGCGCCGCCGAAGAAGAAGGCGTGGATGTCTGCATCTCGTCCTGGCAGCGCGTGGCGCCGAACACGATTCCCGCCATGGCCAAGGCCGGCGGCAATTATCTGTCCAGCCAGCTCATCGGGCTCGAGGCCAAGCGTCTCGGCTTCGTCGAAGGCATCGGCCTGTCCTCGGACGGCACCGTGAGCGAAGGCGCCGGCGAGAACCTGTTCCTCATCAAGGACGGCGTGTTGTATACGCCGGGTGTCGCACATTCGCTGCTCAATGGCATCACCCGCCACACCGTCATGACGCTGGCCCGGGACCAGGGCATCGAAGTGCGCGAGATGGCCATCCCGCGCGAAATGCTCTATCTCGCCGACGAACTGTTCTTCACGGGAACCGCAACGGAAGTCGCGGCCATCCGTTCGGTCGACGGTATCCAGATCGGCAACGGCAAGCGTGGCCCGGTCACCGCGAAACTCGCCAACGCCTACTTCGCGCTGGTGCAGGGACGCAGTGAAGACCGCCACGGCTGGCTCGACTACGTCGACATGAACGCCCCGAGAGCCGCCGTAGCCGGATGACCGGATCGCCAGCTAGCCAGGGGACTGTCCGCGTTTTCCATCCGGACAATGGTGACTGTCCCCTCTTACCTGCAAGCACATGACCACCCCAAGAACCCTTTTCCAGAAAGTCTGGGACGACCACGTGGTAGTCCCCGAAACCGCCGACACCCCTGCGGTGCTGTTCATCGACCTGCACCTCACGCACGAAGTCACCACGCCCCAGGCGTACACCGAGCTGCGCAATCGCGGCCTCAAGCTTCGCCGTCCCGACCTGACGCTCGCGACCATGGACCACTCCACGCCCACGCGCACCGAGCAGGTGTTCGGCGGCGTACCGATCGCCGTCGATTCGGCCGCGAAGCAGGTGAAGCAGCTCGAGATCAACGCGCAGGAGTTCGGCGTCGAGCTGTTCAATCTGCAGGACAGCCGGCGCGGCATCGTGCACATCATCGGGCCGGAACTGGGTCTCACGCAGCCTGGCAAGACCATCGTCTGCGGCGACAGCCACACGTCGACGCATGGCGCCTTCGGCGCCCTCGCCTTCGGCATCGGCACCACCGAAGTGGGTCACGTGCTGGCTACGCAGTGCCTGCTCCAGCGCAAGCCGAAGACCTTCGCGATCAACGTGGTCAACCATCTGCCAGCGGGCGTGACGGCAAAAGACCTGATCCTCGCCATCATCGGCAAGATCGGCGTGTCGGGCGGCACGGGTTACGTGCTCGAATATCGCGGTGCGGCCATCGAAGCCATGTCGATGGACGAGCGCATGACCATCTGCAACATGTCCATCGAGGCCGGCGCTCGCGCCGGCATGATCGCGCCGGACGCGACCACGTTCGAGTACCTGAAAGCGACGCCGCGCGCCCCCAAGGGCGCCGATTGGGAGAAGGCGGTGGCGCGCTGGTCCCGACTACCCACCGATGCCGGCGCCGTTTTCGACCGCAGCGTGGAGATCGATGCCGCCTCGCTCGTGCCCATGGTCACTTACGGCACGCATCCCGGAATGGTGGCGCCGGTCACCGGCAGCGTGCCGGCCAGCGGCGATGCCGTCTTCGAGAAGGCGTTGAAGTACATGGGTCTCGCTGCCGGGCAGGTCATTTCCGATGTGCCCGTGCAGAACGTGTTCGTCGGCAGTTGCACCAATGGCCGCCTGTCTGACCTGCGCAAGGCTGCGAACGTTCTTCGCGGCCACAAGCTGGCCAGCGGCGTGAAGATGCTGGTGGTGCCGGGCTCCCAGTCGGTGAAACGCGCCGCGGAAGCCGAGGGCCTAGACCAGGTATTCAAAGCAGCCGGCGCCGAGTGGCGTGAAAGCGGCTGCTCCATGTGCCTGGGAATGAATGGCGATCTCGTGCCCGCCGGCCACTATTCGGTGAGCACCAGCAACCGTAATTTCGAGGGCCGCCAGGGCCAGGGCGCGCGTACCCTGCTCGCCAGTCCCGAAACCGCCGCCGCTTCGGCCATCCGTGGCCGCGTCACCGATCCGCGCGAATTCACCCACTAACAACATGCCCGCAGTCACCCAGATCCGCTCCCGCACGGTCGCGCTTCCCGCGGCCAACATCGACACCGACCAGATCATCCCGGCGCGCTTCCTCACTGCGACGTCCAAGGCCGGCTTCGGCAAGCACCTGTTCGCCGACTGGCGCTACGACGGCGACGGAAATCCCAAGCCGGATTTCGCGCTGAACAAGCCGGAAGCCAAAGGCGCCGCCATCCTGGTCGCGGGCCGCAACCTCGGCTGCGGCAGCTCGCGCGAACACGCGCCCTGGGCGCTGCAGGACTTCGGTTTCGCCGCCGTGATCAGCACCGAGTTCGCCGACATCTTCCGCACCAACTGCCTCAAGAACGGGCTGCTGCCCGTCCTCGTCGACGAAAAGACGCATGCCTGGCTGCTGGCGAATCCCAATGTGGAATTGAACATCGACGTGGCGAGCACCACGTTGACGCTGCCTGACGGCACCGCCGTGAAATTCCCGCTCGAGGGATTCGCGAAATACTGCCTGCTCAACGGAGTCGATGAACTCGGCTTCCTGTTGTCGAAGGGCGACTCCATTGCCGCCTACGAAAGCGCGCATCTCTAAAGAGTTTTCATGAAAGCAAGAATTGCGGTCATTGCCGGCGACGGCATCGGTCCCGAGGTCGTCGCCGAGGGCACGCGCGTGCTCGAGCGGGTGGCGGAGAAGTTCGGCCACGAATTCCAGATGAACGCGGCGCCCTTCGGTGGCGCGGCCATCGATCTCACGGGCGATCCTTTGCCCAAGGCGACTCTCGACGAGTGCCTCTCGGCCGACGCGGTCTTGCTGGGCGCCATCGGCGGCCCGAAGTGGGGGCCCTCCTCGCCCGTGCGGCCCGAGCAGGGCCTGCTGCGCATTCGCCGCGAACTCGGCGTGTACGCCAACTTGCGCCCCATCAAGCTGCATCCCGCGCTGCGTGATTCCTCGGCCATCAAGCCGGAAGTGCTCGATGGCGTGGACCTGGTGTTCGTCCGCGAACTCACCGGGGGCATCTACTTCGGCGAAAAGACCCGCACCGCCACCACGGCGACGGACCTGTGCAGCTACTCGGTGGCGGAAGTCGAGCGCATCACGCGCGTGGCCGGACGCCTGGCCAGCTCGCGGCGCAAGCAGGTTTTCTCCATCGACAAATCCAATGTGCTCGAAACCTCACGCCTGTGGCGTGAAGTGGCCGAACGCGTGATCAAGCAGGAATTCCCGGACGTAAGCATCGAGCACATGCTGGTGGACTCCGCCGCCATGCACCTGATCCGAAGGCCGCGCGATTTCGATGTGCTGGTCACCGAAAACATGTTCGGCGACATCCTGACCGACGAGGGCGCGATGCTTGCCAGCTCACTGGGTGTCCTGCCCTCGGCTTCGATCGGTGAGGGGCGCCGCGGGCTCTACGAGCCCATTCACGGTTCGGCGCCGGATATTGCCGGCAAGGGCATCGCCAACCCCGTGGGCACCATATTGAGCGTCGCCATGCTGCTGCGGCACTCGCTGGCCCTCGAAACCGAAGCGCTCGCGGTGGAAGGCGCTGTGAACAAGGCCATCGAAGATGGCGCACGCACCGCGGACATCGCGGAAAAAGGCCGCCCGGCACTCACGACGCGGCAGATGGGCGACGCCATCCTCGCGGCGCTGGACTGATTCGGACCCGCGCCCGACCCTAACTATTGTAACCGTTGGGGTCGAAGTCCTCGTCGATGGCGTATTCGCCGGCGTTGAATGCCGCGAGCACGCGTTGCGCGTCGGGCATCTGTGACTCCGGCACCATCACGCGGATGCCGCCCGTGCCGAAGCCGCCGGCGAACCCGTCGCTGTAAACGGTGTTCGCATCCATGACATGCGCGACTATCCCTTCGGCGTTCAGGCGAGCGGCGAAGATTTCGGCATCCGGCGCCCGCAGGAAGCGCGCGCAGATGCGCAGCGGCCCCTCCGGCGGCCGGCCCTGCGATGGCTCTGGTTGATCTTCCATGCCCGCGACTGTACCGCAGACCCGCGCCCCGGTCTTGACCCGCCTACGTACCTCCCGGTATGGTTGGCCATACCCGATGGTATGGAGTCGACATGCCCGCCGCCGCCAGAGAGACCGCCAACTCCCGCACCCGCCTGCTGACCGCCACCATCGACCTGGTGCGCGCCCATGGTTACGCGGCCACCCGTGTCGATGACGTCTGTGCGGCGGCCGGCGTCACCAAGGGCAGTTTCTTCCATCATTTCGCCAGCAAGGAAGACCTCGCCATCGAAGCGGCCCGCCAGTGGGACCAGGGTGCATCACACCTGTTTTCGCTGGCCGAGTATCACCGGCAGCCAGACGCGCTGGACCGGCTGCTGGGTTATGTGGCCTACCGCAAGGAACTGATCGCCGGCGACATCCGGGAATGGAGCTGCTACGCCGGCACCACGATCCAGGAGGTGCACGAAACCAGCCCCGCCATTCGTGAGGCCTGCGCGGTAAGCATCGAGAATCACCTGCTGTTCCTGCGCGCCATGATTGAAGACGTGCTGCGCGAGTATCCAGCCGGCGTGACCGCCGACTCGCTCGCCACTTTCATGCAGGCGGTGGTCCAGGGCGCGTTTGTCATGGCCAAGGCCAGGCAGGACCGGCAAGCCGCCCTCGACAGCATCGATCACCTGTATCGCCATGTCGAAATGCTGTTTCCCCGTTCGACCAGCAAGAAGAGAAGAAAACCCCGCTAAGGAGTCGTCATGCCCCGGATCGTCAGCCGAGAAGAATGGCTCGAAGAACGCAAGCGCCTGTTGGTGGAGGAAAAGGAGTTCACGCGTCGCCGCGATGCGCTGGCCGAGAAACGCCGCTCCCTGCCCTGGGTCAAGATCGAGAAGGATTACGAGTTCGATTCCGCCGAAGGCCGCGTGCGCTTCGCAGACCTGTTCCGCGGACGTTCGCAATTGTGGGTGCAAAGCGTGATGCAGGGCCCCGGACAGCCACTGCAATGCGTGGGCTGCGCGCTGGGTATCGACCACGTCGATGGTCTGCTGCCACACCTCGAGAACCACGACGTGTCGTACGTGGCCGTGGCGCGCGCCACCATGCCTGAGCTCACCAAGCTGCGCGAAAAAATGGGTTGGCGCATTCCCTTCTACTCATCGTACGGGTCCGATTTCAATTACGACTTCGGCGTGTCGTTCAAACCCGAGGACATGAAAGCGGGCCGCGCGTTCTACAACTACCAGGCCTGTGATCCCGGCATCGAGGACATCGCCGGCGACAACGTGTTCTACCGCGACG
>JAQSWD010000012.1 GCA_029266835.1 Steroidobacteraceae bacterium | reverse complement strand
CGTGGCCGGCCTTCAGGCCATCGCGACCGCCCGCCGGCTGGGCGCCGTGGTCGAGGCCTATGACGTGCGCAGCGCCACTCGCGAGCAGGTGAAGTCTCTGGGCGCGAAATTCGTGGAAACCGGCGTCAGCGCGGACGGCGCCGGCGGCTATGCCCGCGAGCTCACCGCCGAGGAAAAGACGAAGCAGCAGGAAGCGCTGGATGCGCGCATCGCCGCCGTCGATACGGTCATCTCGACGGCTTCGGTGCCCGGACGCAAGGCGCCAGTGATCATCTCGAAGGCCGCCGTGGAGCGCATGCGCGCCGGCTCGGTGATCGTCGACATCGCCGCGGAACAGGGCGGCAACTGCGAGCTGACCAAGGCCGGCGAAACCGTGGTGACCGCCAATGGCGTCAAGGTCATCGGGCCTACAACGCCAGCGAGATGTACGCGCGCAATCTCTTCAACTTCCTCAAACCGGCGATCGACAAGAGCGGCGAGCTCAACATCGATTGGGCGGATGAAGTTTTCGCCGGCGCAGTGCTCACGCACGACGGCGTCATCAAACACGAAGCCACCCGCAAAGCGGTGGAAGGTTAAGCAGACATGACCGGAATAGTCGCTCTCTACATCTTCATGCTCGCGGCCTTCTGCGGCTACGAGATCATCGCCAAGGTGCCGGTAATCCTGCACACGCCGCTCATGTCGGGCTCCAACTTCGTGCACGGCATCGTGCTCGTGGGCGCGATGGTGGCGCTGGGCAGCGCGGTGACGCCGCTCGAGAAAATCATCGGCTTCGTCGGCGTGCTGCTGGCCGCCGGTAACGCCGTGGGTGGTTACGTGGTGACCGAACGCATGCTCGAGATGTTCAAGTCCTCGGGCGCGAAGAAGAAGACCGGAGGCGGTCACTGATGGACGAGGTACTGCAAACGCCGGGCATCGCGTCCCGGCTGCTGGTGATCGACATCAGCTATTTTCTCACGGCCGTGCTGTTCATCATGGGCTTGAAGCGCATGAGCTCGCCGGTGACGGCGCGCAGCGGCATCGTCTGGGCGGGCGCCGGCATGGCGGTGGCCACGCTCGTGTCCTTCCTCTACCCGGGGATGAGCAACTTCGAGCTCATCATCGCGGCCATTGTCGTGGGCTCGCTGATCGCCTGGTGGAGCGGCAAGAAGGTCGCGATGACCGACATGCCGCAGATGATCGCGCTGTACAACGGCATGGGCGGCGGCGCGGCGGCGGCCATTGCGGCTGTGGAGCTGTATCGCGCGGCGTTTGCCAACGCGGCCGACGCGCCCGTGCATCACAGCAACGTGGTCATGACGCTGGCCGTCATCGGCGGCATCATCGGTGCGATCTCGTTCAGCGGTAGTTTGATCGCCTGGGCCAAGCTGCAGGGCGTGCTGAACAAAACGGTGCGCTTCGGTGGCCAGAAGTTCGTAAACGGCGCGTTGTTCCTGGGCTCGCTGGCCGTCGGCGCTATTGTGGTTCTGCACCATGGCGCGGATCCGATGCATGTCACGCTGATCTTCGTGCTGGCTCTGGTGTTCGGCATCGCGATGACGCTGCCCATCGGCGGCGCGGACATGCCCGTGGTCATCTCGCTGTACAACGCCCTCACCGGCCTCGCCGTGGCCTTCGAAGGCTTCGTCATGAACAACGCCGCGATGATCATCGCCGGCACCGTCGTGGGTTCCGCCGGCACGTTGCTCACGCAGCTCATGGCCAAGGCCATGAACCGCTCGCTTGCGAACGTACTGTTCTCGGACTTCGGCTCGAGCGGCGGCGCGGCGGCGACCGGGCCCCAGGGCTCCATGAAGCCCATCGAGGCCTCCGACGTGGGCGTCATGATGGCGTTCGCTTCGAAGGTGATCGTGGTGCCCGGCTACGGCATGGCCGTGGCGCAGGCCCAGCACAAGGTGTGGGAGATGTGCCAGCTGCTCATCGATCGCGGCGTCACCGTGAAGTTCGCCATCCACCCCGTGGCGGGGCGCATGCCCGGCCACATGAACGTGCTGCTTGCGGAAGCTGGCGTGCCCTACGACCTCATCGCCGATCTCGACGAGATCAATGCCGAATTCGAGACGGCGGATGTCGCGCTGATCATCGGGGCCAACGACGTGGTGAACCCGGTCGCGCGCACCGACAAGTCGTCGCCCATCTACGGCATGCCGATCCTCAACGCCGACAAGGCCAAGAACGTCATCGTCATCAAGCGCGGCCAGGGTGCAGGTTTCTCGGGCATCGAGAACGCCCTGTTCTTCCTGGACAACACGCGCATGTTGTACGGCGACGGGCAGAAGGCCGCCGCTGAACTGGTGAACGCCATCAAGGCCGCTGGATAGGAATCGCTGTATCGAGGGCGGTGTCCGCAGGGGCACCGCCCTTTTTCTTGCGCCGCTATTTCAGAAGCCGCGTGAAGCGGGCCAACAGCGCCAGCACGGTTGGCCAGAACAGGGTATTCACCACATCGTGCAGGCTTGCCATGTAACGCCAGCGGCCCAGTTGCCGCCAGTCGTCCAAGGCGTCGAAGCATTCGATGCCGCAGGCCACGACGAGCACCGCCAGCCACGGCCGCAGGGTCGCGATGGACCGGCGGAACAGCGCGGCCGCCAGCAGCCAGACGCCCAGCCCCACGTAGATGTGCAGGGCATCCTTGGACAGCCCGGTGAAGCCGACGATGTCGAGCTTCAGCGCCTGGACGAAGGAGCTGTCGGCCACCTCGGGCCTAATGATCGCGGTGCTTGGAGAAGGACATCTTGTCGAGCACACCCAGCAGCACGGCCGACAGCACGAAAGTCATGTGGAGGATCACGTACCACATGATCTGGTAGTTCGTGTACTTGTCGACCATCTCTCCGTTGACTTCTTTGGTGCTGTCCACCTGCATGAAGATGCGAAGCAGGTGGATAGACGATATGGCGACAATGCTGGCTGCCACCTTCAGCTTGAGCGTTCCCGCATCGAGTTTGCCCAGCCAGCTGAGCGAGTCGCCGCCCTTCGCATCGATGGTGGAAACAAAATTCTCGTAGCCCGAAAACATCACCATCACCAGAAGGCTGCCCACGAGGGTGATGTCGATCATGGCCAGCGCGGTGAGCACGAGGTCGGACTCGGCCATGTCGGCAAGATGCGTGAAAACGTGCCACGCCTCCTGGAAAAACTTGAAACCCAGGGCGATCAATGCCAGCGAGAGCCCGAGGAAGATCGGTGCCAGGATCCAGCGCGAAGCGAACAGCACTTTTTCGAAAGCGGTTTCGAATTTCGATGCCACGTGACTACTCCGATTGCAGGGCGCGCATTGTATCCAAACGTAGCGGATTGGTAGGCTCGGCCGCGTCCTTGTCCATGTCGTTCAGAAAGGGTTTTCCATGAACAAGCGCGATCTCATCGTGGCAGCCATTGCCGTCTCGACCACCCTGGCCTGCGTATCCCTGGCGGACGAAGCCAAGGCCGTGCTGGATTCCACGGCCTGGAAATGGGAGGACATCACCGCCCGCGACACCGACGTGGGCCAGTACCGCTATGTGACACGTCAGCCCACGCGCACGCTCGAGGAACTCGAGATGCACATCACCACGCTGAACCCGCACAAGGCATCGCATGCGCCGCACACGCATCCCAACGAGGAGATGGTGATCATCAAGGAAGGCACCCTGCAGGCGCATGTGAACGGCAAGGAGATCGTGCTCGGGCCGGGTTCGGTGATGTTCTTCGCGTCCATGCAGCCGCATGCCGTGCAGAACATCGGCGACACACCGGCGACGTATCACGTGATCAACTGGAAGACGGCGGCCGGCAAGAAGATCCCGCCCAAGCCCGCGCCCTCGACGGCGCAATAGCTCACCACCGGGCGTCGCCCAATTACTGCTGGTTGCGCCTTTCCTGGCGCGCGCGGCGGCGCTCGAGCATCCGCTCGCGTTCTTCGGGAGTGGCGTTCTGCCAGCGCTCGCGCAGGCGCTGGCGCTGCTCGGGCGTGAGTTTCTTGAAGCGTTGATAACCCTCGCGCACCCGCGACTGCTGGTCGGGCGGAAGCTCCTTGTAGCGCCGCCATGACTTGCGCGCGTGCTCGCGCTGTTCCGGCGTCAGCGATTTCCAGTGCTCGTGGCGCGCCTTGGCGCGCTCGCGCTGCTCGGGTGTCATGTCCATCCAGCGGCGCGTGCCGCGTACCAGGCGCTGCTGCTGCTCCGGCGGCAGGGCTTCCCAGCGCTCGCTGAAGCGGTTCAACAGCTTCTGTTCCTCGGCGCTCAGCGATGACCAGGCCACCGCGGCCGGCGGTGACGTCGCGGGTTCCGCCTGCGCCCGCGCGCGGCCGGGCAGCGCGAGATTCAAGCCCAGGGCGAACAGGGCGGCTAGCGCCGCGCGGCGAGTGGGGTTACTCACTGGTTTCATCCTTCACGGGTGCCTTGGTTTTGCCCGCAACCTTGTCGAGATCGGCGTTCGCGAGGAAATCCGAGAAGCCGCCATCCTTCGAGTCTTCATTGACTTCGTCGATGCCGCCGAGGAATTCCAGCAGGTCCTCATCGGGCTCGGTCTTCTTCGGGTCGCTCATGATTCCAGCTCGGCGGCGGCCCACTCGTAGAACTCCATGTCATCGGCCTCGGCGACGAACTCCGGCGCATCAGCCAGCAAATCGATGTCTTCGTACGCGCTGCCGCCGTTGCCGCCTGCGCTCAACGGCGCGACCGGATCGGTGACCGGGCCGGTCCAGACCATGACGGCGAGGACCCCGGCCGCGGCGGCGGCGCTCGCGGGCACCCAGGTGCGCCACCAGTGACGCTGCTGCTTCCGCTGTAACGCCGCGTGGCGCGCCTGTGTGAGCCGCGACAGCGTGCGGCCATCGAGCTTCACGGCGCTCTCGTCGAGCACCTCGCGCGCGCGTTTCTCGAATGGTGTCTGTTCGCTCATATCACTTCACCCAGCTTCGCGCGCAGCGCCTCCAGCGCGCGGAAATAATGCGTCTTCACGCTGCCCTCGGAGCAGCCCATGGCGCTCGCGGTCTCGCTGACATCCAAGCCTTCGAAATTGCGCAGCAGAAAGGCCTGCTGCTGGCGCGCTGGCAAGGCGGCCACAGCCGACTCCAGCACGCCGATCGCCTCATCCAGCTCCAGGCGGCGCGCCGGAGTCGCCTCGGGGCTCGGCGCCTGCGCGACGGGATCGAACTCCTCGCCCTCCTCTTCGGCGTCGCGGACCGGCAGCCAGGACATGATGCGGCCGCGCACCGTACGTCGCCGTTGCATGTCGCGAACCCGGTTCGTCAGGATGCGATAGAACAACGGCCGCCACTCCGCTTCCGGTCGTGAAGCGTACGACTGCACCAGTTTCATCATGGCGTCCTGCACGGCGTCGAGTGCATCGTCATCGTTGCGCAGCCCGAGTTGCGCAATCTTGAAGGCGCGACGCTCGACGCTCACGAGAAATTGATCGAGTGCGCGGCTGGATGTCATCAATCCCTGGTTCCGACTGCGCTCGACCCCAAAATCGGGCTTGTCAGCGGGCATGTTATAAACGCCGGCGAGCGTAACAAACGCGGTCATGTGGGGAGTAACGCACTTCCGCGCGCGGCGTTGACCGGTCTCCGAACACATTGCGCTTCCGTGAATCAGGAACTTACGAACACTCCCGAAGATGCCGTGTCATGAATTCGCAATAAGGCAAGCGATTTTGCCTGTCCATTTTTGTAACTGGTTGTTTTCGCTAGATATGCCCGTATGTGCTCACGATTCGACCAGTCAAACGAGAACCTGCAAAAACACGGCGTTTTTGTAGGTTCCATCCGGCCTCATCCACAGACTTATCCACACACACTGTGGAAAACCCTGAGCTTGATTTTTTGAGTAGTGAATTGACCAGAGCGGCCATCGTTCGCGTCGCTCTCGATACTCCGCTGCGCCGGCTTTTCGATTACCTGCCATCGCGAGACGCACCCGTGCCGAAGGTGGGCGCACGCGTCCGGGTGCCTTTCGGCCGACAGCGCCTCGTCGGCGTCGTCATCGCGCATGCCGGCAGCTCCGATCTGCCGCCGGAAAAACTCAAGGCCGTGCTCGAGGTGCTGGACGACGAACCCGTGCTCGATGAACGCGTGCTGGAGTTGGCCGAATGGGCATCGCAGTACTACCACCATCCGCTGGGGGAGGTGTTGTCGGCGGCGTTGCCCAAGCTGGCGCGCGAAGGCGCGGCGTCGCGCGCCACTTGCGAACGCTGGTTCATCACTCCCGAGGGGACCACGGCGCTTGCCGACAACGCGCTGTCCCGCGCACGTCGCCAGCGCGAAATCCTCGAACGCGTGGCTGCCAGCGACGGCATCGCCAGTGACTCGCTGGCCGAAGACACGGGCGACTGGCGTACACCCATGCGCGCGCTGGTCGCGCGTGGCTTCGTGTCGTCGGCGGACGTGGCGCATGAACCGGCGGCGGAAGTCAGCGCCGCGGATCTGGTGCGCGGCCCCGGCCCTGCTCTCAGCCCCGAACAGGCCGCCGCGGTCGCAGCCATCGACGCGGCACACGCGCGCTTCGCGCCCTTCCTGCTCTACGGCATCACCGGCAGCGGCAAGACCGAGGTCTATCTACATGCGGTCGAACGCGTCCTGCGGCGCGGACGCCGCGCGCTGGTGCTGGTGCCCGAGATCGGCCTCACGCCGCAGCTGGTATCGCGATTCCGCGAGCGGTTCGCGGTGACCGTCGCGGTGCTGCATTCGGCGTTGACGGATGGCGAAAGACTCGCCGCCTGGCGGCAGTGTGTGTCCGGCGAAGCGCGCATCGTGCTGGGGACCCGCTCGGCGGTGTTCGCGCCCGTGGCCGACCTGGGCATCATCATCGTCGACGAGGAACATGACGCCTCGTTCAAGCAGCACGAAAGCGGGTTTCGTTACTCGGCGCGTGATCTTGCCGTGTTGCGCGCGCAGCGCGCACAGGCGCCGGTGGTGCTGGGCTCGGCCACGCCGGCGCTGGAAACGCTGCAGAACGTGGCATCCGGCAAGTTCACGCGACTGTCGCTGCCGCGCCGGGCCGGACAGGCGCTGCCGCCGCGCGCCGCGCTGCTCGACCTGCGCGAGCACGCCGTGCGTTCGGGCCTGGCGACTCCGGCCGTCGAAGCCATCCAGCGTCACCTGGCCGCGGGCTCGCAGGTGCTGGTGTACATCAACCGCCGCGGTTACTCGCCGACCCTGGCCTGCACCGCCTGCGGCTGGATCGCGCCCTGCCGCGACTGCGACGCACGGCTGACGGTGCATCTCGGCGCCGCGCGGTTGCGTTGCCATCACTGCGGCGCAGACGCGCCGCTGCCCAAGGACTGCCCGCAATGTGGCTACCCGGTCAAACACGTGGGCCAGGGCACCGAGCGCGTCGAAGAGACGCTGACCAAGTTGTTCCCCGACATGCCCATCGTGCGGCTGGACCGCGACGTGGTGCGCAAGCGCGGCGATCTCGAAGCGGTGGTGGACCGCATCACCAGCGGCGAGGCGCGCATCCTGGTGGGCACGCAGATGGTGACCAAGGGCCATGACTTCCCGAACGTGACGCTGGTGGTGGTGCTGAACGCCGACCAGGGCCTGTTCAGCACAGACTTCCGCGCGCCCGAGCGAGTGGCGCAGTCCATCATCCAGGTCGCCGGCCGCGCGGGACGTGGCAGCAAGCCCGGCGACGTGCTGGTCCAGACCGAATATCCCGAACACCCGCTGCTGGTGAGCCTGCTCAATGAAGGCTACGACGGTTTCGCGCGCACGGCGCTGGCCGAACGCGAGGCCGCGGGGTGGCCGCCATTCGCGCACGTGGCCGTGCTGCGCGCATCGGCTGTCGAGTTGCCCCCTGTCATCGAATTCCTGCGCGCGGCACGAAAACTCGCGCGTCCGCCCAGCGATCTCAAGTTGTTAGGCCCCGCGCCCGCGTCCATGGCACGGCGCGCCGGGCGTCACCACGCGCAGTTGCTGTTGGAATCGCGAGATCGCGCGCCGTTGCATCGCTTGCTGGCCGAATGGCTGCCGCGCGTGGAAGAACTCAAGACACCACGCGACCTGCGCTGGTCGCTGGACATCGACCCGCTCGACCTGTTCTAGCCGTTTGTCAGGGCGCCGGCTTCCACTGGCCGCGCACCGCGGCCGCTTCGCCATCCGCATCGAGGGGCTCACCGGAAATGCGCGCTTCGACCGCCTGCAGGAGCGCCGGCGGCATCGACGCCGCCGCCTGGCGCAGATCGCCTTCACCGAGCTCGACCGAACTCGTTTGCTCGATGCGCCAGTCGCCACCGCGCCGGCAGGCCAGGCCCGCCGTCGACATGCCGCGCGACACGAAAGTGCGGCAATACGCGCCCTGCTGATCGCGGAATGTCAGACCGATGTGCACGGCCGCGCCGGGCGCCGGGTTGCTCGCGAGCTGCGAGTCGAGCGCCGTCATCAATTCGCCGCGCGCCACCAGCGCATTGAGCCGGGTTGCCACTTCGCCGCCGTCGGGCAGTAGTTTGCCGGCGACGAAAATGCCCAGAACCAGGCTGGCCGCCATCGCCGTCCACTCGCGCAGGCGCCAGGGCCTCGCCGGTGCACGCGCCGTCCGCGACGGAAGACTCACCACGTTGACGCGCGGCGTGTCTGTCGCGCGCGCCGCGACCTTGACGGCCGCCAGCAGGCGGTCGGGCACGGGTTGATCGACGATGGTGGCGAATGCACCGGCTACTTCGGTGCGCAGCGCCAGATGCCGCGTCACCCGACGCGCCAGTTCGGGATCCAGCCCGACGTCCCTGGAAATCGCGGCGCGCGTGGCTTCGTCCAGCTCACCATCGGCATAGGCCATCAGGGTTTCGTCGTCGTAGTTCATCGCGCTCATTCCCCGCCCAGCGACGCCGCCAGCGCAGTACGACCACGCGCCAGCCGGCTGGTGAGCGTGCCCATCGGGATTTCCAGCACTTCGGACGCTTCCTTGTACGACATGCCCTCGACGAGGACCAGGGCCACCGCCAGCCGCTGCTCCTCGGGTAGTTTGTCCATGGCTTCGGACACCGACCAGAGATTGGCGTTCATGTCGGTGGGGTTCACCGCCGGGTGGTCGCCGCTGTCCTCGGGCAGCGCGACCTCGCCGCGCCTCTTCGCCGCGCGCAGGTTGTCCAGCCACGCGTTCTTCATGATGCCGAACATCCAGGAATGCAGCGGCGCGCCTGGCTTGAGCTGCGCGAGATTGCGCCACGCGCGCTCCACCGCCGACTGCACGAGATCATCGGCGTCGTGTTGGTTGCGCGACAACGAGCGCGCGAAGCGGCGCAGCCGCGGCAGCAGCTCGATGATGCGTTCACTGATTTCCTCCGGGCCATGGGTCATGCTTTCATGTTGGATAATACGACTGGCGAGGTGATTTTCTTCCGTGTGGCGCAAGACGCTCTTTATTCTGCTGCTGGCGGGCGGGGAAACGGCCCCCGCTCAGTTGCCACAAGCGCAGCTGCCGCAGGTCCAGGTGCCCAACGTGCAGCTGCCTGGCGTCGGGCCCGTGTTGCCCGAGGCCGCCCGGGCCGTCGGCGGCCTGCGTGAACTCACCGGCGCGCGCGCGCTGCGCGTGCAGCGCCTCTTCGACGAACATCGTGCCGAGCTCGACCGCGACCCGCGCGGCGAGCTGGTGGTGCGCGCGGAAGTGATCGCCATCGACATCACGCCGGCCGCGCTGGACAAGGCCGTGGCCGCGAAGTTTTCCGTGCTGCGCACCGAAGAGCTGGCGGGCCTGGGCGTGAAGATCACCATCCTGCAGACGCCCGAAGGCATGAGTGCGTCACGCGGGCTCAAGCGACTGCGCAAGCTGGATCCCGAGGGCACGTACGATTTCAACCACGTCTATCTCGACAGCGGTATCGACGTCGCCGAGCACAGCCGGCAGTTCCGTCGCGCGGCCAGTGAGCCTTCGGGCGGCGCGGCCGCGACCGGGCGCGTCGGACTCATCGACGGTGGCATCGGTGAGCACCAAGCCCTCGAAGGCCTGCGCGTGCAGCGATTCGGTTGCCAGGGCGCGGTGGTGCCCAGCAGTCACGGCCTGGCGGTGGCGTCCATCCTGGCGAGTCGCGGCGCCGTCGCCGATCTGTTTGCGGCGGATGTCTACTGCGGCGAACCCACCGGCGGCGCGGTGGACGCCGTCGCCGCCGCCTTCGGCTGGATGGCGCGCGAGAAGGTCGCCGTGATCAACGTCAGCCTCGTGGGCCCGCGCAACGCATTGCTCGAGCGCGCGGTCGGCGCGCTGGTCGCGCGCGGACACGTCATCGTCGCCGCCGTCGGCAACGATGGGCCCGCCGCGGCGCCGTTGTTCCCGGCATCGTACGAGGGCGTCATCGGCGTGACCGGCGTTGACGCGAAACATCGCGTGCTCATCGAAGCCGGTCGAGGCAAACAGGTCGATTTCGCCGCGCGGGGTGCCGACGTGTCCGCCGCGGCCGCCGCGCCGGATCGGTACGCGGTGGTGCGCGGCACGTCCTTCGCCGCGCCAGTGGTGGCCTCACTACTCGCGGAGCTGCGCGCGCCGGACGTGAGCCAGCGCGAGCAACTCCTGGGCAAACTCATCGCGCTCGCGCACGACCTCGGCAAACCCGGCCGCGACGACGTGTACGGCGCGGGCGAACTGGCGAGCGCCCATTAGATAGAGTGCCGCCAGTACGCTCACGGCCAGGCCTCAGTTATGTAAAATCAAATACTTGGCGCGGTCGGGAAGAAAATCCCCACCCCCGTCGTAGTACCTCCTGAGAGCTGCGGATATCCCGCGGCGCAAGCACCAGGAGATCCTCATGTACATCAAATCGGCAATTGCGCTCGCGCTGATCTGCGGCGCCCCGCTTCTTCAGGCCCAGGTTCTCGGCGGCGCCGGCGGCGGCGCGCTGGGCGGAGGGCTCGGTGGCTCGCTGGGCAATGGCGCCGGCACCATCGGCGGCATGGGCAATGGGAGCATGACCGGTTCGCTGGGCGGCAGCCTCGAGCATGGCGACATGCTGCGCCGCGCCGGCACGCGTTCGATCGACCGGACTCGTGAAGTCACCAGCGGCGTGGGCCAGCGCACTCGCGAGACCGCGGGCAGCGTGAGCCAGCGTGCCCGCGACGGCGTCGCGACCACGCGTGACACCGTGCAGGGCGCGGCGTCTTCGGCCGCTTCCTCGACCCAGGGCGTGGCGAGCGGCGCCGCGAACGGCGCGGCTTCGGCCGCCGGCAATGGCATCAACGGCAGCGCCGGCGCCGCCGGCAATGCCGCGGGATCCGCCCAGTCAACGATGTCGGGCATCAACGGCAACCTGGCGGGTGACGCCATGGGTTCGATCGACGCCACGCGCGGCGGCATGCCCACGGCCCAGTTGCCGGCCCTGCCCGACACGCCCGCGCCGACGGCACCGTCCACGCCGAGCGCTCCCGCTCCCGCCGCGCCCAGCGCGCCGGCTCTGCCGACGCTCAGCGGCAACGGCAATGGAAATGGCTCGGGCAACCTGGCCGGTTCGCTGGATACGACCAGGGACCTCGCGCCGGAATCCACCGGCACGACGCAGCCCGCGGAGCCGACCAGCAAGCCCAAGCGCGTGAAGGCACATGGCAACGCCAACGGTTCGCTGGCTGGCGGCCTGGCGATGGACGAGCCGGCCCGGTCGCCCGATGCGACCAACGCCTCGCAGCCCAAGCAGTTCGCGCCGAATGTGCGCGCGAATGCCAACGGCAATGCGAACGCGGATGCGGGCGCGTCGGTGGATACCTCGCGCCCCGAGTGATCGCTCGATGAAGGAAGGCGGCGGAGTCCGTGAGGATTCCGCCGCCTTTTTTCGTCTACTCCTGCGGCTTCGAACGGCCCTTCGGACCGCCGTGCCTCAGCTCTTCCTTGCTCAGCATGCCATTCTTGTCCGCATCCAGCGTGGTGAAGCGCTCGGCCAGACGCGGCATCTTGGCCTGGGCCTCATCCAGCGAGATCTGGCCGTCATTGTTGATGTCGGCCTCCTTGAAGCGCTCTTCGCCGCGCGCCTTCATCTCGCCACGCATGTGTTCACGGCGGGCCTCGCGGCCCTGGCGGATTTCGTCCTGCGTGAGGAAGCCGTCCTTGTTCGCATCCGTCTTGTCGAACCAGTCGCCTTGCATCTTGTCCTGCAGGGCGGCCGCCTCGTCCTTGGAAACCTTGCCGTCGCCATTGGTGTCGGCGCGCATGATGCCGTGCGGACCATCCTTGGACGACCCGGCACCGTGGGAACCGTCGCCGGCCATCGCATTGCCGGCCAGCAGCGCGGCCAGGGCCAGCGCGCAGGTGGAAAGGGAAATTTTCATCGGGGAACTCCTGTAGCGGATATGAGGCCTGCATCGGGTTCAACGCGCCCGCGATCCATTGGTTGACTCGACAAGCGGGTGACTCCGGTAAGATCGCGGCCAGTCATTCGAGTCCTGACAGGGTCCCCCGTGAAATCCGAGCTAGAGCGCCTGCTGAACGAGGCGCTGCGCAATCTTGTTCCCGCCGTAATCGCTGAACCGGTCGACCCGGCGCAGGTGGTGGTCGAGCGCGCGCGCGACACGCAGCACGGCGACTTCGCCAGCAACATCGCCATGCGCCTGGCCAAGGCGGCGCGCAAGAATCCGCGCGAACTCGCGCAGGCCATCGTCCAGGCCCTGCCGAAGAACGATCTGGTCACCGCCGCCGAAGTCGCTGGCGCGGGCTTCATCAATTTCCGGCTCGCGAAGGACGCCTGGTTCGCCTCGCTGAAGCAGGTGGCGGCGCAGGGCGGCAGTTATGGCCGCAGCACCGTGGGCGCGGGACGCAAGGTCATGGTGGAGTTCGTCTCGGCCAACCCCACCGGCCCCATGCACGTGGGCCATGGCCGCGGCGCGGCTTACGGCGCCACGCTGAGCAACCTGCTCGATGCCACCGGCCACACGGTGTACCGCGAGTACTACATCAACGACGCGGGCCGGCAGATCGACATCCTCGCGGTCAGTGTCTATCTACGTTATCTCGAGCTGTGCGGCGAGAAGGTGGCGTTTCCGTCGAACGGCTATCGAGCCGAGTACATTTTGCCGGTGGCGCGCGCGTTGCACGCGCAGCGTGGCGAGGCACTCAGGCGCGACGCGAACCAGGTCACGCGCGGCGCGCCGCCGGACGCGCCGCAGGGCGGCGACAAGGACAAGCACATCGACGGGCTGATCGAGAATTCCCGCCGCCTGTTGGGTGCCGCCGAGTTCGAACACATCGTGCTGTTCGCGCGCGACGCGATGATGGCCGACATCCGCGGCGACCTCGAAGAGTTCGGCGTGCGCTTCGACCACTGGTATTCGGAACGTGAACTCAGCAAGAGTGGCGCCGTCGACAAGGCATTGGCGGACCTGGAGAAGAGCGGCCGCGTCTACGAGAAGGACGGCGCGCGCTGGTTCAAATCCACGGATTTTGGCGACGACGAGGACCGGGTGGTCGTGCGCGCCAACGGCGAGAAGACCTACTTCGCCTCCGACATCGCCTACCACTGGGACAAGCTGCGCCGCGGGCACGAGCTGCTGATCGACGTCTGGGGCGCGGACCATCATGGCTACGTGTCGCGAGTGCGCGGTGCGCTGGTGGCGCTGGGATACCCGGGCACGAGCTTCGAAGTCTGCCTCATGCAGCTGGTCAGTCTTTACCGTGGCGGCGAGAAGCTGGCCATGGGCAAACGCGAAGGTAATTTCGTCACCCTGCGCGACCTGCGCAACGAAGTGGGCAACGACGCCGCGCGGTTCTTCTATCTGCTGCGCAGCCACGACCAGTCGCTGGATTTCGACCTGGAGCTGGCCAAGTCGCGCTCGAACGAGAACCCGGTCTATTACATCCAGTACGCGCATGCGCGCGTGGCATCGGTGATGAAACAGCTGGCATCGAAGTCGCTGAGCTACGACGCCGCGGCCGCCGACCTGACGCTGCTGACCAGCACTCACGAGCAGGCCGTGATCACGGCGCTGTCGAAGTACCCTGAAGTGGTGGAACGCGCCGCGCTGGATCGCGCGCCGCACGCCCTGGTCCATTTCCTGCGCGACCTTGCGAACACGCTGCACACCTATTACAACGCGGAGCAGTTCATCGTCGAAGACACGGCGCTGCGCAACGCCCGGCTCACCCTGGTGCTGGCGGTGCAGACCGTGATCCGCAACGGGCTCACCCTGCTGGGAGTGTCGGCTCCCGACACGATGTGATGAACGGAACGTGAGGAGCTGAAACTGGCCGCCAAGATCACCAGCAGGGATTTCAAGCGCGCACGCGCCGGCGGGCTGCGCTTCGATCTGAACCGTTGGCGCGAATTCGGCCTCGGACTGGCGCTCGGCCTGTCACTCTCGCTGTTCGTGCTCGTCTGGCAGAACTACCGCGAAAAGGAAGCCCGGCGGACGGCGGCCGAACAACCCAAGCCCGAACCCCGCGCCGCGGTCGCCAAGGACAGCGACGACCCCGCGCGCAACTACGAGTTCTACGATCGGCTGCAGAACATCGAGGTGCAGGTTCCGGAGAAAGGCCAGCCCGTGGCCAATGACCGCGAGTCCGCGCCGGGCACGGTCGACCGGCCGGGCGTGTACGTGGTGCAGGCCGGGTCATTCCGCCGGCAGGAAGACGCGGATCGCGTGCAGGCGCAACTGCGCAAGCTCGGTATCGACGCCAGCGTGCAGCGGGTGCAGCTCGAACAGGGTGAAGTGTTCCGCGTGCGCATCGGGCCGATGTCGGATCTCGCGGAGATCAACCGCCTGCGCGCGCGATTGCGCGCCGCCGACTTCGAGTCTTCGCCATTCCGGGTGGCGGACTAACCAGTGCGCGCGGCACCGCGTACTCCGATCGGTGGCCTGTTCCTCGCTTGTCTGACACTGGCGCTGGCGTCCTGTGCGACGCCACCCGCCAAACTACCGGCGCCTGCCCCGCCTTCCCGCGAAGAAGCCGCACCGGGCCCCACGTCGACGCATCCCGGCCTGACGCTCGCCGCGGTGGGCGACATCATGCCGGGCACCGATTTCCCGGAGAACATACTGCCGGACGACGATGGATTGTCGTTCTTCGACGGCGTCACGGACGTGCTGACGGCGCCCGACATCACCTTCGGCAATTTTGAAGGCGTGCTGATGGACGGTGGCGAACCGGTGAAGCAATGCAAGGACAAGCGTGTCTGCTTCGTCTTCCGCACGCCCACGCGTTATGCGCGCTACCTGCAGCTTGCCGGCTTCGACCTCATGAGCCTGGCCAACAACCACGCCCGCGATTTCGGCGAGGAAGGCCGTTCGTCGAGCATGGCGGCGCTGGAAGCCGAAGGCATCCACACCTCGGGCCGCGAAGGGACTGTGGCGAGCTTCGTCGCCAACGGGCGGCGCGTGGCCATGGTGGCGTTCGCGCCCAATGTCGGCTCGAATTCGCTCAATGATCCGCAGATCGGCTTGCCGCTGGTCTCCGAGATCGCCGCGGCGCATGACATCGTCATCGTGTCTTTCCATGGCGGCGCGGAAGGCAATGGCGCCGAGAACATGCCGTTCGCGCGCGAAATCTTCGCCGGCGAGGATCGCGGCAACGTGGTCGAGTTCGCGCACCAGATGATCGACGCCGGCGCCGACATCGTGCTCGGACACGGCCCGCACGTGGTGCGTCCGCTGGAGATCTACAACGACAGGCTCATCGCCTACAGCCTGGGAAATTTCGCGACCTACTACGGCATCAGCGTGGAAGGCATCCGCGGCATCGCGCCCATCCTGCTGGTGACTCTGGATGACGAAGGCAAATTCGTGGCCGGGAAGATAGAGCCCACCACCCAGGTCCGCCCCGCGGGACCGACCCTCGACCCCGAGGGAAAGGTCATCAGGCTGTTGCGCGATCTGACTACCGCCGCGTTCCCGCAGGGGCTGCTGGAAATCGCCGACGACGGCACGCTCTCTCGACGCTGACGCAATCGCATGGGTCAACTGCTGAAATGGTTGGCCGGCATGCTCATCCTGGCTTCGCTTGCCTGCCTGGCGCTCGCCAGCTGGACTTATGCGCGCAGCGAAGCCTACTTGCGATCTTTCGAACGCCCGCCGCCATTTCAGCTGCCGATTCCGGATGACGAGGTCACGCGTGCGCGTGGCGACCACCTGGTGCGCACGAGAGGTTGTCGCGGCTGCCATGGCGATGATCTCAACGGCCAATTCATGTGGGGGGCTGCGTCGGCGCCGGGCCTGCCGCAACTGGCGCGTGGCAGCCCCGCGGATTTCGAGGCCGCGCTACGTCATGGCATCGGCGCCGATGGCCGTGCGCTCTACAGCATGCCGTCGATGGGGTTCCTGAGGCTGCGAGACGCCGACGTCGCCGCCATCATTGCCTACCTGCGATCGGAGCCGGTGATCGATCGCGAGCTGCCGCGCCGCTCGTTGCCCTGGGCGATCCGGTGGGACCTGGCGCGGGGCCGGGATATGGCGATGCCCGCTGTCATGAATCGCGTACCGCCATTGCGCCTGGAGGGTGAGGACTCGCCGCTCTCGCGAGGCGAATACTTCGCGATGACCACCTGCAATGAATGCCATGGCCTCACGCTGCAGGGGGACTCGGCGTTCGGAGACGAGGCCGCGCCAAGCCTCGCCGTGGTCGCCGGCTACGATGAAAAGGCGTTCGAGCAGCTCCTGCGGACGGGAAAAGCCCTGGGAGACCGCGAATTGCCGAGGATGAGCCGCGTCGCACGAAGAAGATTCGCCACCATGACCGACGCCGAGATCGACGATCTGTACGCGTTCCTGCGCCAGTGGCCGGCGCGCACCACCGACTGACTACTCCGCGTCGTCGGTGATGTTGCGGAAGTCCACACCCAGCGAGCGCAACTTGCGGTACAGGTGCGTGCGCTCCATGCCCACGCGCTTGGCGAGCTGGCCCACCTTGCCGTTGCACAGCAGCAGCTGCTGCTGAAGATAGGCACGCTCGAACTGCTCGCGCGCCTCGCGCAGCGGCAGCGCCAGCAAATCCTGTTTCACCAGCGGCTCGGCCGTGGGCGCCTGCGCCGACAGCTCGCGCTCGATCTCCTCGAGGCGGATTTCCTCGCCGCCGCCCTGGAGCAGCAGGCGCTGCACGAGGTTCTTGAGCTCGCGCACGTTGTCGGGCCACGGGTAGTTGCGCAGCCGGTTCTGCGCCGCCACGCTGAACTTGCGGAACGCCAGGCCCTCGCCGTCCACCATGCGATCGACGTAGTGGCGCAGCAGGTCGGGCACGTCTTCGGTGTATTCACGCAGCGGCGGCACGCGCACGACCAGCGTGTTCAGATGCGCCAGCAGATCGCGGCGAAAATCATCGCTGCGCGACTCGATGCCGGGACGCGCGGAAGAAATGAGCCGTGCCTTGAGCGACACGGGCGCGCTGCCACCGACGCGGGTGAACTGGCCGCTCTCCAGCGTGCCCAACAGAGCGCGCTGCGCCTGCGCGGGCAGGTCTTCGAGTTCGTTGATGAACAAGGTGCCGGCGCCGGCGCGCTCGAGCACACCCGGCGCCACCTGGCCGCCCTGCTCCGTGCCGAACAACACCTGCTCGGCGCCGTCACCGCGCAGCGTGCTGGAAATCAGCGTGACGAACGGGCGCGCGGCGCGCGGGCTCGCATCGTGAACGAAACGCGCGAAGGCTTCGCGGCCGGTGCCGGTTTCACCCACGAGCAGAACGGGAGAATCGTTGCCGGCGATCTGCGCGAGATCGCCGCGCAGCTGCTGCATGATGCGGCTGCGTCCCACCGGCACACCCGGCGAAGCGGCCAGCAATTTTCCGGCGTGACGCTTGCGCTTGCCCGCCTCGAGCGCGCGCTCGACGGTGCGCAGCAGCTTCTGCAACGACAGCGGCTTCTCCACGAAATCAAATGCGCCGAGGCGCGTGGCTTCGACGGCGGTCTCGACGGTACCGTGGCCACTCATCATGACCACGGGGCACGATGCTTCGGCGGTTGCGCCCTGCCACTCGCGCAGCAAGGTGATGCCGTCGGTGTCGGGCATCCAGATGTCGAGCAACACGAGATCGGGCAGCTGACGTGCGCGGGAGGCGCGAGCCTGGCCGGCGTCGCCGGCGACGTCCACGTCATAACCCTCCTCGGAGAGGATTTCCTTAAGCAGCCCTCGGATGTCGGCTTCATCGTCGACAACCAGAATGTGTGCGGCGCTCATGCTCGCTCCTTCCTGGGTTCAGCGCGCCGTTCGCGCGCGACCATCTGTCGGGTTCCGTCAGTGACCGGCAAGGATACACGCACACGCCCACCGCCTTCCGGCCGATTGTCGGCCTCCACGCGCCCGCCGTGTTCCTCGACGATCTTTTTGACGATAGCCAACCCCAGGCCCGTGCCCTTGGGCTTGCTGGTGACATAGGGCTCGAATACACGCCCCAGCACCTCGCGCGAAAATCCGGGGCCGTTGTCGGTCACCGTGATGGTCACGTAGGCCGCGTTACCGAGGGTTTCCAGCCGCGTCGAGGCCACCACGCGCCCGTCCGGCACGTTTTCCGCGGCCTCGGCGCCGTTGACGATGAGGTTGTTGAGGATCTGCCGCACGCGGCCGCGATCCGCTTCCACCTGGTCGATGTGGTTGTCGAGATCCACGTCGATCCGGATGCCGGATTCCTGGACGCGGTGCAGGTCAACGACTTCCGTCACCAGAGCGTTCAACGGGAATTTCGTCACTTTCATGTCGGGCGCGCGCGCGTATTCGCTGAAGGCATTGACCATGGCCTTCATCGCCTCGACCTGCTGCACGATGGTGTAGGTGGCGCGGTCGAGGATCTGCGCATCCTCGCCCTGCATCTGCGCGAGATAACGGCGTCGCATGCGCTCGGCGGAAAGCTGGATGGGCGTGAGCGGGTTCTTGATCTCGTGCGCCAGGCGGCGCGCCACCTCGCCCCAGGCCGCGTCGCGCTGCGCCTGCAGTAGCGCGCTGATGTCGTCGAACACGATCACGTAGCCTGGCTGGCGTTCGAGTTCGTTCTCCGCGTGATCGTCGCCAGGCAGCGGCGTGCACGCACAGACCAGCACGCGCGCGCCCGCGGCCTCGGGCTTGAGGTCCAGCTGCTCGCGCCACTCCTCGTCGCCCTTGGCGAGGCGTTGCGTCACTTCGCCGACGAAACGCGCATACCGTGGGTTCTCGTCCGACAACGCGCCGAGGGGCTGGCCGACGCCGCGCTCGAGCTCGACTCCCAGGATGTTGCTCGCGGCCTGGTTGGCGCTGCGCAGCGTGAGATCACGGCCCAGCGAGATGACGCCGGTGGACAGGCGGGCCAGGATGATCGAAAGCCGTTCGCGCTCGCGTTCCACGGCCACCTGGCTGCGCTGCGTTTCCTCGCGCGCGCGCCGCAGCCGCTTGGTCATGTCGTTGAACGAGTGCACCAGGAAACCCATTTCGTCGCGCGACGGCAACGGCAATCGCGTGCCGAAATCGCCCTTGCCAACGGCGCGCGTGCCGGCGATCAGGTCCTGCACGGGCCGCGTCAGTTTCTCGGCCGAGTAGATAGCGCCGTAGATGGCGGTGAGCATGGCCAGCAGCAGCACCAGGGTGAGCGTCATGCCGAACAGGTTCTTCACGCCTTCGCGCTGCGAGGTGAGATTGCTGTGCTGCGAATACGAGTGTTGCACGGCCTCGGACAGCCGCACGAGATGTGGCGGCACCGGGTACATGGCCACCACGAATCGGCCCTCGCTCGACCCCGGCGATATCGCGATCGGCGCCGCCGTGTTGATCAGGTAGTCGTCTTCCGACAACGGCTCCAGGCTCCAGTAGGTGTTGCCCGCATCGATGGCCGCGGTGACTTCGGCGGACGCGCGCGGCAGCGAGGAACTCGCGCCCACGCTGCTCGACGCCAGCACCTGGCCCAGCCTGCCGTACACCACCACCTGGAGCGCGCCGCTTTCCACGCGCTGCTGGTCGCTGGCGATGGCCCAGGTAGAGGGCGGGCTGTCGGCGAGGCGGTTGGCGAACAGCTGCGTGCTGCGCGCGTATTCGCGCATGCGCACGTCGACGGCCGACTTGGAGAGCTCCAGCGCGTCGGTGAGACCCTGCTTGATCTCCACCTTGAACCAGCTGTCGATGCCGCGGTTCAGGAACTCGAGGCTGAATAGATAGACGATGATCAGCGGCGCGACGACCAGCGAGCCGAAGATGGCCACGGTGCGTGCCGTGAGCCGCGAACCCGGCACCTGCGCACGGAAGGCGCGTACCAGCTCGATGATCTTGCGCGTCAGCAGGTATCCGACACCGATCAGCGCGACCACGTTCGCCAGCAGGATCCACGATTGCAGCTCGCTGAACTGCACCGAGTTCTGCACCGACAGCGCGAGCAGCAGCAGCAGGCCGCCGCTCACCAGCACCCACAGTGCGATGAGTCCGAGGGTGCCCAGCCTCCTCAGCGCTGCAGGGACCATGAGAACCACTCGCTCTCGCGATGCCAGTCGTTGGTCCAGAACAGGAGCACGCGCAGGGAATCCGGCAGGCGGCCGCGGCGGACGCCGGCGCGCAGACTGACACGGTAGTCGCGGTTGAGCGCGAGCTGCTGCGGCAACAGGAAAGGCCAGGCGTCGACGGTGCCCAGCGCTTCGAGCGCTTCCTCGAGCGTCGCGTAGCTGTGCTGGTCGGGTCCGCCCGGCTCCACGGAGCGCATGACATAGCGGTCGCTGACCGCGTGATACAGCAGCTCGCGCCGCAGCGTGTATTCGGCGACGTTCTCATCCACCCAGAATCGCCGCTCGCGCGAGACCACGACGTCGAGGTCGAAGCTCAACATCAGGCCGTCCTTCAGCGCGGCGCGGATGTCGTCATTCACCGGGTAGGCGACGCGGGCGAACAGCTGGAACACGCCCTGCTCGATATTCACGTACGCCGAGCGCACCTCGAGGATGCCGTCCAGCACGTCGGCACGCGCCGCGTTGACCGCGCCCAGCGTGGACAGGGCGAACAAGGCCGCCGCGAGCAGCGACTGCAGATTATGGGCGCGACGGTGCTGCATGCGTCAGGCAAGCATAGTAGAAGCCGTCGGTACCCGCGTCTCCACCCGGCAGCAGTTGCCAGCCGACCGGCGCATCCAGGAGGCCGGGGGGACGAGGCAGGGATTCGGGCCACGCGGCGGCCTGCGCGCGCGGTTCCCGGGCCAGGAACGCGGCGACCACTCCCTGGTTCTCGGCCGGCATCACCGAGCAGGTGCAGTACACCAGCCGGCCGCCCGGCTTCAGTAGTTCGAAAGTGGTGGCCAGGATACGCGCCTGCGTGGCCGCGAAGGATTCGATGTCGCCGGGCCGCCGGAGCAGCTTGATGTCGGGGTGGCGGCGGATCACGCCGGTGGACGAGCACGGCGCGTCGACCAGGATGCGGTCGAAGCGCTCGCCGGCCAACGACGGCGGCATGTCGGTGAGATCGGCGGTGACCAGCACGGCATCACGCCCGGCGCGCTGCAGGTTTTCGCGCACGCGGGCCAGCCGCAGCGCGTCGTCGTCCACGGCCAGCAGATCCTTGAGGCCGGGAGTGCGTTGGGCGATGTGCAGCGTTTTGCCGCCGGGCGCGGCGCAGGCATCGAGCACACGCATGCCGGGTTGCGCGCCGAGCAGAGGTGCCGCGAGCTGCGCGCCGGCGTCCTGCACGGACACCGCGCCCGTGTCGAATCCGGGGAGGGTCTGGACCGAAGCCGCGTGCTCGAGCACCACCGCGTCCGCGTTCCACGGCAGCGAATTCGCCTCGCGGCCCATCGCGCGCCAGGCCCGCAGGAAATCCTCGGCATGCATCTGCGCCGGGTCGACGCGCAAGACCATCGGTGGATGCTGGTTGTTGGCGGCGAGGATCTGCTCGACGCGGTCGCCCCATGATGCCCGCAACGCGTCCACCAGCCAGCGCGGATGCGCGTGACGCCGCGACAGATCGGCATCGACGGTCGCGAGCAGTTCGGCGCGCGAAGCGACGAAGCGGCGCAGTACCGCGTTCACCATGCCACTGGCGCGCGCCTCGCCGACGATGCGGCTGGCGTCCACTGCCAGGTGCACCTGGGCTTCGGCGGCGCCGCGCGAGTACTCCACCTGGTGCGCGGCGGTCACGAGCAGCGCGGTGAGTTGCGGCGACAACTCCGAGAGCGGGCGATTCAGCAGAGGCGCCAGCGCGGGTTCCAGGCGCAGGTACCAGCGCAGCGTGCCAAGCGCGATGGCCCGCACCGCGGCGCGGTCGGTTCGTTCGGCGGCCGCTTCGAGCGCCACGTCGGCGGACCGGCCGTCATTGCGCACTTGATGCACGGCGCGGGCGGCAACCGCCAGGGTCTCGGCGCCCGGCGCGTGCCGCGTCCGCGATTTCGAAGGACGCGCGCGTTTCATGCGCCCAGCCTCATGCCATCGAGCCGCACGGCGTTCGCGAAATCGCGCGCCGATATCGGCCGCTTGCCGGCCCGTTGCAGCTCGCTCACCGCGAGCACGCCTTCGCCGCAGGCCACGCGCAAGCCGTCCTCGGCCAGGCCTAACAAGGTTCCGGGTGCGGCTTCACCGCCCGAAGGCCGGGCCACGCGCGCACGCAATATGCGCAGCGCTTCGCCCGCGAAGCGGGTCTCCGCGATCGGCCAGGGGTTGAAGGCCCGCACCTGCAGGTCGAGCGCGGCCGCGGGCCGGGTCCAGTCGATCATGGCTTCGGATTTCTCCAGCTTGGCCGCGTAGGTGACGCCTTCGGCGGGTTGCGCGCGCATCACCACCGTTCCGTTGTCGATGGCGTCGATGGCTTCCATCAGCGCCGCTGCGCCCAGCTCCGACAACGCATCGTGCAGATCGCCGGCCGTATCGTGCATGCCGATGGGATGCCGCCGCTCGAGCAGCACGGGCCCGGTGTCGAGGCCCGCGTCCATCTGCATGATGCTGACGCCCGTCTCCGTGTCACCCGCAAGAATGGCGCGCTGGATAGGCGCCGCGCCACGCCAGCGGGGCAGCAGCGAGCCATGGATGTTCAGGCATCCGAGGCGCGGGCGATCGAGCACGGCCTGGGGAAGGATGAGTCCGTAAGCCACCACCACCAGCAGGTCCGGGGACCATTCGTGCAGAATCGCTCGCCCTTCGGGCGTCTTGAGCGTTGCGGGCTGGCCCACCGGCAACCTGGCGTCCAGTGCGAGCAGTTTGACGGGCGAGGCGCGCAGTTCGCGGCCGCGGCCCGCGGGCCGGTCCGGCTGGGTGAGCACGCCCACGACGCGATGGCGCGAGTCCAGCAACGCGCGTAGTGCGGGCAGGGCGAATGGCGGCGTGCCCGCGAAGGCGATTCGTAACGAAGTCATGTACGCCCGAAGGCTGTGAAGCCCGAGGCCGGAAGATCAATAGGCGCGAGCGGCGGAAGCGGTGGCGGCCTTGCTGGCGCGTTCCTTGCGGTCCTTGTCGAGCTTCTTGCGAATGCGCTCGCGCTTGAGATCCGAAAGGTAGTCGACGAACAACTTGCCTTCGAGGTGATCCATTTCGTGCTGCAGGCACACGGCGGCGAGCCCGTCGAGGTCGGTCTCGAAGACCTTGCCCGTGGCGTCCTGCGCGCGCGCGCGAATCCTGGCCGCCCGCTTCACCTCGTCGAAAATGCCTGGAACGGAGAGGCAACCTTCCTCGCCGGTACCCGTGCCTTCCGCGGTCAGAATCTCGGGGTTGATGAATACCTGCGGCTGGCGCTTGTCCTCGGAAACATCCATGACAATCAAGCGCTTGTGGTAGTCGACCTGGGTCGCCGCCAACCCGATTCCGGGGGCCGCGTACATGGTTTCGAACATGTCCTCGACTTGCCTGGACAAGGCCGCGTCGAACACCTCGACGGGCTTGGCCCGGGTGCGAAGACGGGGGTCTGGGTATTCAAGAATTTGCAGGCGCGCCATGATGTTCCGCTCGATTGCTGCTAATGTTTGGGCGATTCGATTGCAGGCAAGGTGGCTGGGGTCTTTCATGGTTTTGCAACCCGTGATCCAGCGCACAGACTTGACATATAGATCGAGCCCATCGTGCCGGCGCGGATTATAACAGCGGGGTCCGCTTGCCCCGCCTAAGCCAATGAAGAGATGAGGAGTGGAGGATGTCTCTGAATCAACAACTTAGCGAGCGCGTGCTCGTCTCCATGCCTTCCCGTTTGATCGTGGCCATGGCGCTAGTCGCCACCGTGCTACTCGCGGCAGGCTGCCAGACGTCCGAGCCCGTCGCCGAAGCTCGCCCGGTCCGGGCGCCGGCCCCGGCTGAAACCGCACGCGACCCCGCGGAAGACATGACGGCCACCGAAGCCGCCATCGCCAGCCTCAATGAGGCCCCGACTGCCGAACAGACGGCCCCGACTTCCCAACTGCTGCGTCCCGACGCCCCGATGAACTACACGGTGAAGCGCGGCGACACCCTGTGGGACATCTCCGCGGTGTTCCTCAAGGATCCGTGGTTCTGGCCCGAGATCTGGCAGATCAACCCGCAGGTCGAAAACCCGCACCTTATCTATCCGGGCGACGTGTTGTCGCTGGCGGTCGGTGCCGGCGGTGATGCCCGCGTATTCATCTCGCAGTACAGCGGCGCGCGACTGCAGCCGCGCCTGCGCAGCGATTCGCTCGATGGTCCCATCGACACCATTCCCTTCTCCGCCATCGCCGCGTTCCTCTCCAAGCCGAGCGTCCTCAGCAAGGACCAGGCACTCCAGGCGCCTTATATCCTGGCGTTCCGCGATGAGCACATGATCGGCGGTTCAGGCCACGAGATCTATGTGAAGGAGCTCGGCGGCGAGCTCAACCAGCGTTACGCCGTCATGCACGTTGGCGACCCGATCCGGGACATCGACTCGCGCGAGATCCTCGGTTACCAGGCCTACTACGTGGCCACGGCCGTGGTGAATCGCCCTGGCGACATCTCCAAGGCCGTGCTCACCGAGGGCGCGCGTGAAGCGCTCGAAGGCGACCGCCTGATTTCGCAGGAAGGCGAAGTTCCGCTGACGTTCACGCCACACGCGCCGACCAGCAATGTCGACGGACAGATCATCGCGGTGGCGGACAGCGCCACGCAGATCGGCCAGTACCAGGTGGTCGTGCTGAACCGCGGCGGCAACGACGGCCTCACGGCCGGCGCGGTGCTCGCGGTCGATCAGCTGGGCGCGGTGGTGCAGGACAAGTACGGCGGCTATCCCTGGAAGAAGAAGAACTTCTCGAAGGAAGTCCGTCTGCCCTCCGAGCGCGCCGGCACGCTGATCGTGTTCAAGGTGTTCGACCGCATCAGCTACGGCCTGGTGATCGGCGCCAGCAATGCGATGCGAGTCGCGGACCGCGTCTACAACCCCTGATATCTCGGCGTTCAGATCAATAAAGGCCAGCCACCCGGCTGGCCTTTTCATTTTAGGCTGCCGCGATGGACGAAACATCGTGGCAGTTGCAGCGGCGGCTGGCCGCGGTGGCGCGGGCCGGGTTGTCGGCGCCACAACTCGCGGCGCTGGCGGCCCTGGCGCCCGCACTGGGCGCGCTCGGGCATGCTGGCGCACGCGAGCTCGAATCCCTCGGCCTAACTACCCGCATGGCGAGGCTTCTCACCAGGCCCGACGAGACTGCGATCGATGCCGATTTGCGCTGGCTTGCTGACTCGCGCGGCACACTGCTGGCCGCTGCCGATGCCGCCTACCCGCCGCTGCTGCGCGAATCCCCCGACGCCCCCGCGGTCCTCTATGTGCTCGGCGATGCCGCGGTTCTCGCCGATCCGCAGATCGCGATGGTCGGCAGCCGCAGTTGCACCGCCGGTGGCCGTGACACGGCGCGGCGCTTCGCCGCCTGGTTTGCGAAGGCAGGGCTCACGGTGACCAGCGGGCTGGCGTTGGGCATCGACACCGCCAGCCACGAAGGCGCGCTTCAGGGTGGCGGCGCGTCCATCGCGGTACTCGGCTGCGGGCTCGACATCTGTTATCCGCGGGAGAACCGGCCGCTGTTCGACCGCATCGTGCGACAGGGCGCCGTGGTGTCCGAGTTTCCGCCGGGCACGGAGCCCCGGCCGGCGCTGTTTCCCCAGCGCAATCGCATCATCGCCGGCCTCAGCTCGGGCACCGTGGTCGTGGAGGCCGCGTCCCGTTCGGGCTCCCTGATCACCGCCCGGCTGGCCGGATCGGCGGGTCGGGAGGTATTCGCCCTGCCCGGCTCCATCCATAACGAGATGGCCAGGGGGTGTCACGAACTCATCAGGCAGGGTGCAAAACTCGTCGAGAAGCCCGAGGACGTGCTGTCGGAGCTTAAAATTTCCCTTTCTTCCCAACTACTTGCGGCGTCGCCGGCAATCCCCTCCACCAGCCCCGTGTTGGACAAGGAATACAAAATCCTGTTAGATGCGCTCGCCTTCGAGCCGGCAGGCATCGACACCTTGATCGAACGCACGGGTCTGAACAGCGAATCGATCACTTCGATGCTGCTCGTTCTGGAGCTCGATGGACACGTGGCGCCGCATCCCGGTGGCCGATACAGCCGCATGGCGGAGCAATGCAATTGACAACCGGCGACAGCATGACCGGAAGCGTTTTGGACATTCTTATTTACGTGTTCGACCAGTACATGCTGGCGGAAGTCCCCGAAGTACCCGAACGCGAGGCGCTGGCGGCGGACCTCGAGCGAGCAGGATTCGGTCGCCATAACGTCGAGCGCGCGCTCGACTGGCTGGCCGACCTCGCTGGCGAACGCTCACGCCCCGACATCGACAGCACGCAGCCGTCGTTGCGCGTGTTCTCCATCGACGAACTGGAGCGCATCTCCACGAGTTGCCGCGGCTACCTGCTGCAGCTCGAACAGCAGGGCATCCTGTCGCCACTGCAGCGCGAGATCGTCATCGACCGCCTGGTCGCGCTCGACAGCGACGAAGTCGATATCGACCGTCTCAAGTGGCTGGTGCTCATGGTGCTCTCCAGCCAGCCCGGCCAGGAACAGGCCTGCGCACGCATGGAAGACCTGGTGTTCGACGAAACGGATTCCTTACCTCACTGATGGCTGAAAACCTCGTCATCGTCGAGTCTCCCGCCAAAGCGAAGACCATCAAGAAATACCTGGGCAAGGACTTCGAGGTCCTCGCCTCCTATGGCCACGTTCGCGACCTCATCCCCAAGGAAGGCGCCGTCGACCCCGACAAGCACTTCAAGATGAGTTACCAGTCCATCGAGCGCAACGAGAAACACGTCGATGCGATCGCCCGGGCACTGAAGAAATCCAAGAACCTCTTCCTCGCGACCGACCCTGATCGTGAAGGCGAAGCCATTTCCTGGCACCTGCGCGAGCTGCTCGAAGAACGCGGCGAGCTCAAGGGCAAGGAGGTCAAGCGCGTGGTGTTCTACGAGATCACCAAGGGTGAAGTGCAGCGCGCGGTGGCCGAGCCCCGCGACCTGTCGCTGGACCTGGTGAACGCGCAGCAGGCGCGCCGCGCGCTCGACTACCTGGTTGGTTTCAATCTCTCGCCGCTGCTGTGGAAGAAAGTGCGCCGCGGCCTGTCGGCCGGCCGCGTGCAGAGCCCCGCGCTGCGCATGATCTGCGAGCGCGAGCACGAGATCAGCATCTTCAAGCCGCAGGAATACTGGACGCTGGAAGCCGATGGCGAGCACAGCGCGCAGAACTTCCCGCTCAAGCTCATCGAATTCAATGGAACCAAGGTGGAGCAGTTCAGTTTCACCAACGAAGGCTCGGCGCGTGATGTAGAGCAGTCCATCAAGGACGCCGCGCAGGGTTTCCTGCACGTGGTCTCCATCGACAAGAAGCAGCGCCGGCGCAATCCGTCCCCCCCGTTCACCACTTCCACGCTGCAGCAGGAAGCGGCGCGCAAGCTCGGCTACTCGGCCCAGCGCACCATGCGCCTCGCGCAGCAGTTGTATGAAGGCGTGGATTTCGGCGAAGGCAGCATCGGCCTCATCACCTACATGCGTACCGACTCGGTGAACCTCGCGGTGGACGCGGTCAACGAGATGCGCGAAGTCATCGCGCGCGAGTACGGCAAGGAAGCCGTGGCCGAGGAGCCGCGCGTCTACAAGACCAAGTCGCGCAACGCGCAGGAAGCCCACGAGGCCATCCGCCCCACTTCCGCGGCCATCCTGCCGTCGAAGCTGGAAGGCAAGATCGACCCCGATCAGTTCAAGTTGTATTCGCTGGTGTGGAAGCGCGCCATGGCATCGCAGATGTCGCACGCGTTGTTCGACACAGTGGCCGTGGACATGGTGCCGAGCACCCAGTCCGATGGAAAAGGGACGGAGTCCGGAGCCACCGCGGGCCGACATGTACTGCGCGCGAATGGCTCGACGCTGGTGAAGCCCGGGTACATGGCCGTGTACCAGGAAGACGTCGACGACAGCAAACCCGAGAACGAGAACGACCGCATCCTGCCGGCCATGAACGACGGCGACGTGGTCACTCTTCTCAATGTGCACGGCGACCAGCACTTCACCGAGCCGCCGCCGCGCTTCTCCGAAGCTTCCCTGGTGAAGGCGCTGGAAGAACACGGTATCGGCCGGCCTTCCACGTACGCCACCATCATCTCGACGCTCAAGGATCGTGAGTACGTCGACATGGACAATCGCCGGTTCATCCCCACGGACATCGGCAAGATCGTCGGCGGCTTCCTCTCCAAGCATTTCCACAAGTACGTGGAATACGGGTTCACCGCCGCGCTCGAGGACGAGCTCGACGCCGTCTCGCGAGGCGAAGAGAACTGGACCGAGCCGCTCAAGAAGTTCTGGAAGCCGTTCATCACCCAGGTCGATCACATCGAGAAGAACGTCTCGCGCGAGGAAGTCGCGCAGGCGCGTGAGCTCGGCAAGGACCCGGTGAGCGGCAAGCCGGTCACGGTGCGCATGGGCCGCTACGGCCCGTTCGTGCAGATCGGCACCAAGGACGATGAAGAGAAGCCCAAGTTCGCTGGCCTGCGTCCCGGGCAGAAGATGGATCTCATCAAGCTGCCCGAAGCGCTCGAGCTGTTCAAACTACCGGTCAACCTCGGCGTGACCGCCGACGGCGAGCCGGTGCAGTCCAACATCGGCCGCTTCGGCCCGTACATCAAGTACGGCGCCAAGTACGTGTCGCTGAAGCCGCCGGATGACCCGTACACGGTCACGCTGGAACGTGCGCTCGAAGTCATCGCGGCCAAGAAGGAAGCGGACGCCAATCGCATCATCCAGGACTTCGGCGTCGACAACATCCAGGTGCTGAACGGCCGTTATGGCCCGTACATCACCGATGGCAAGCGCAACGCGCGCATTCCGAAGGATTCCGATCCCAAGGCCGTCACGCTCGATCTCTGCCGTGAGCTGCTGGCCAAGGCGCCGCTGCGCGGCTCGCGCTTCGGCCGCAAGAAAAACGCCAACACGAAGGCGCCTGCGAAGGACGCCGCGGCAAGAGACGCAGCCGCCGCCGGTGCGGAAGCGGGCGCACCCAAAAAAGCCGCCAGGAAAACCGCGGCGAAGAACGCAAAAAAGTCGGACGCTGCCGACAATGCTGCTGGCAGCGACGCGGCGAAGCCCGCAAAAAAGGCGGCCGCCAGCAAGAAATCCCCGCGCGCCTCCGACGCGAAGACGTCGGCGACCGCTCCGAAGAAATCCGCGGCAAAGTCCAGGAAGAAAGAAAGCAAAGCCTGAACCCTTATGTTCAATCTCGCGACGGAATGTCAGCTTCGCGCGATTGAATTAAGTCGAAACGCGGAGTAGCGTCGACACGGGTCCTGGATTTCACGGTGCGCGAGCCAAGGAGGTGGCACGCACTGCTCGCGGCATCCAAGAAGAACCGCCGCGCTCCCGACGCTCTTCGTCTTCAAGACCTGAGCCCGGCGTGAGATCCGGAAAAACAGGTTCTCAGGGGATACATTCAAATGAAAGGTACAAGTGTCGGACACGGCCTGAAATGGGCCGTGTGCAGCGCTTTGCTATCGGCATCGACATTCGCAGCGGCCGCGCCCGTTCGCGATATGGCGGTGGCGACTGGCGCACAGCGCGAACGTCTCGCCTCGATTGCATTGCCGGAAAAAGTCGCCGCGAACGCGGCGGCGTTGCCGGGCAGGCTAGATCCCTCCCTCGCCAATGTCGCCGGCCGCGTCAGCGTGTTCGTGCGACTGCGCGGCGAGTCGGTCGCCGGCTCCGGCGAGTCCCTCACGCGCGAGCAGGTGTTGGCCGAGCAGGCGGCCTTCGTCGACCGCATTCTCGCGCGCGCGCCGAATGCGGAAGTCACCTCGTCCGTGCAGCTCGCGCTGAACGGCATCGTGCTGAAAGTGGATGGCGCCGATCTGCCCACGCTGGCGCGCGACATCTCCGTGTCGCGCATCGTGCCGGTGGTCAATTATCGGCAGGATCTGTCCGAAACCGTTCCGTACATCGGCGCCGACACCGCGCATGATTTCGGTGTGAAAGGCCAGGGTGTTCGCGTCGCGGTGATCGACAGCGGCGTCGACTACACGCATAAGGCCCTCGGTGGCCCCGGAACCCGGAAGGCCTATGAAGCCGCCTGGGCACCGCTGCCCCCGCTCGACGCGGAGGAGCAGATTCCACAGCTGACCAGTGGTGGTTACCTGGTCATCAATGACCCGGCCACCAAGGCCGACGATGGCCTGTTCCCCAGCGCCAAGGTCGTCGGCGGGTACGACTTCGTCGGTGAACGCTGGCCGTTCTCGCTGCCCCCGGATGCTCCGGAAGACGCGGTGGCGCCGCTCGAGCCGGATCCGGATCCGATCGCCGCACCCGATGCCACCACCTTCGGTGGTCACGGCACGCACGTGGCGGACATCATCGCCGGCAAGCTGGGCGTCGCGCCCGCCGCGAAGTTGTACGCGGTGAAAGCCTGCTCGGCGCCCGCGACCTCCTGCAGCGGCGAAGCGTTGCTTCGGGCGATGGACTTCGCGCTCGATCCGAACGGCGACGGCCGCATCCGCGATCGTGTCGACATCATCAACATGTCGCTGGGCTCCATCTACGGCCAACCCTTCGACGATGACCTTTCACTGGCCGTGGACAATGCCAGCAAGGTGGGCGTGCTGACGGTGGCTTCCGCCGGCAACAGCGCCGACAAGCAATTCATCACCGGGTCGCCCGGTGCGGCCTCGTCGGCGTTGAGCGTGGCGCAGACCGCGGTACCCTCTTCGACTTTGAACCTCATCACCTTCGTGAGTCCCGCGGCAGGGGATCGCGGCGCGGTCTTCCAGCCGTGGTCGACGCCACTGGCCGGAGCCGTGGAAGGGCCGGTGCTCTATCCACCTGCCGGCGCGAAGCGCCTGGGTTGTTCGGATGACCTCGGCGCCAACCCGTATGCGCCCGGCGAATATGCCGGCCGCATGCCATTGTCGGGGTGGTCAACGCGGACGCGCCGTTCGCGGCCTCGTATGGCGGCGGCAACGCCACCATCCCGGGCTACATGGTCAGCCTCGCGGACGGCAACCTGATGCGCACCGGCACCGCGGTGGTCCAGCTGTCTCCGAGCAATGTGCTGCCGCTGTCCGGTTCACTGGCTTCGACTTCCTCGCGTGGTCCGCGCTTCGACGACAACATCGTCAAGCCGGAGATCGGCGCGCCGGGCGCGTCGATTTCGGCGGACTCGGGGGGTTTCACGGCAACCTCTGCCTTCGGTGGCACCTCCGGTGCCGCGCCCATGGTCGCGGGCGCCGCGGCGCTGATCAAATCCGCACGTCCCTTCCTGTCGGCCGCCGACATCAAGCAGCTGCTGGTGAACACGGGTCAAACCGAGGTGTACCAGCCGGCCAGCGCATCTTCGGTGCTGCCGACCCAGCTCGCGCCCATCACGCGTATCGGTGGTGGTGAAGTGCGGGTGGACCGCGCGCTGTTCTCGCCGGTGGTCGTGACCGACGTGACGGGTGACAAGGCCTCGCGTGCCCATGGCGCGATGAGCTTCGGCTACCTGGATGCGTCCAAGCCGCTCGCCACCTTCACGCGCAAGCTGGAAGTGGAGAACCGCTCGTTCTTCCCGACCATCGTCGTCTATCCATTCGGCAAGACCAGGGTCAATGTGAAGCTCACGGTGGATGGCACCAAGCTGCGCAAGAACCTGATGAGCTCGGGCCCTGGCGGCAACGCCATCGGGCCTCTCACCGCCAACGAGTACGACGGGTACGTGTTCTTCGAGGGCCATCACCACAAGGTGTCGATGCCCTGGCACATCCTGCCGCGCAAGTCGGCGGAGCTGGTCGCCAAGGTGCCCGCGGGCAAACTACCCGCCACGGACCCGGTGAGCGGACTGGGCGCCATCCCGCTGCTCAACAAGGGCGTGGGTGACGCACAGATCTTCGCGTACTCGTTGCTGGGCACGGGCCCGGATACGCCGCGCGGCGATCGAGGCGAAGGGCAGCCGAACCCGACCATCAGGGCCGCGGCGGTCAACACCTTCCTGGTCGCGGGCGCGGATTGCGGTTCGGCCGATGAGCTCGCCTTCGTCTGGGAATTCGTGTTCCACATGCACGAGCGCAAGGCATCACCGGTGGGCACGTTCCACGAGGTGGACCTCGACATCAACGGCGATGGCCAGGTCGACGCGCTGGTGGTCAGCGGCGACGCGGGCGGGGTCACCGCGCTCTCCGATGGACGCCAGTTGTCCTACGCGTACAACCTCGTCGAAGGCACTGCGTTCGCGGGCTTCTACGTGGAGCACGCCACCAACTCGCGCAACGTGATCCTGCGCGCCTGCGGCAACGACCTGGGCCTCACCGAGGCCGACATCGGCAGGCCGGTGCGCGCGGACTTCTACGCTTACAACTGGTACTTCGGCGGCAACGTCGAATCACACCTGGGTCCGTTCCGCATCGCGCCCTATGGCGAGGAATTCGCCGGGCCGGCCGAGGGCGCATTGTTGAGCTACCAGCAGTCGGCCACCCTGCCGTTCATCCAGTTCGGGCTGCCGCCCGGCGCGGATGCGCACAAGGGCCTGCTGCTGATCAACAACACCGACTTCGGCTCGACCAGCCGCGGCGGCGCCACCTTCGACACGGAGGCGACGATACTGCTGAAATGAACCGCCCCGGTAGTTAGCCGGGCGAGTCGATGAACCAGGCCCCGCGGGAAACCGCGGGGCCTTTTTCTTTCACCGAGGCGATGAAGCAGCCGGCCACGGCATGCCGCACGTGCACCCATTCCACCTCGTCCCTGGCCAGCAGTGACTGAAGCTGCAGCTCCGCGGACATGCCGGGTTGCGCCGAGATGGCCATGACGCGTCCACCTGTCGCGCGCGCTTCGAAGGCCAGCGGCAACTCCCGCAGGCACGGCGGAAACCCGTCGTCGGCGAAAGCCTCGCAATGGTCGGCGTGAATGAACACGGGCCCTGGCGCCATCAGGCTGCTGCCGTCGCCCGCCGGGCGGTAGGTGAACAGCAGGCGCCTATCCACACCAGCCACGAAAGGACGCAGGCAACAGCGGCAAGGGCCAGTGCCGGTGGCCAGCTCGAGGTGCGCGGGGTGGCCATATTCCGGCGACGAATGCGTGCGGCGGACTTCGTCGGCCACTTCCCGGGGAATGCCGCGGACGATGAACTGCATGAGGTCTCCCGATGAGATGCGGGGAGACTGCCGGCACGCGGCCGCCACATCGACCCGAAGCTTGCGCTTCAGCGCTGCGGCGCGGGCGGAGGCTGCGTGACGGGCTCAGTCGCGCGCTTCCTGACCGCATCGCGCGGCGTCTGCCCGGGCGCCGGATCGCAGGTGACCACGTTGCCGCGCGAATCCGCGTGGTACCGGATCTCGCCCTGTGCGCTTCTGGCCACCAGGCGATAACCTGGAACCAGCGCCTGCGTATACATGCGGCCCGGCTGCGGACAACCCAGCGAACCATCCGGGAAGGTCACCTGTTCCGCGCGCACCAGCACCACCGCGCTTTTCGCGACCTGGAAGCGGCGCGCCGCATCGGCCACGACGGCGCGGCGCACTCGCGCGGGTACCGATGCCATCGCCACCGGTTCTCCGGCCGGAACGGTCGGCCGGTCCACCGGCAGGGGAATGCGCCGGGGCGGCGCCTCGCCCGTGGCCGCGCGCGTCGGGCGCGGTGGTTCCCCTGCGAAGGCGGGTGATGCCAGCAACAGCGCCAGCGAAGCGATCAGCATTGTTCCGCGCCGCATCCCGTCTCCTTCCCGACAGTGTATAAACGCCGCCTGCCGCGTTCCGGGTTCAATCATGAAGTACCGCCACCAGTTCCACGCCGGAAATTTCGCCGACGTCCACAAGCACGTGCTGCTGCTCGACGTGCTGGCGGCGCTCACGCGCAAGGACAAGGGAATGCTGTTCGTGGACACGCACGCGGGGCGTGGCGAGTACCAGCTGCACCCGGGTGACGCCGCCCACCCCGGCGAATGGCAGTCCGGCGCGGCCAGGCTGCTGGCCGCCGCACCCACGCATGACTCCCTGCGCCGCTATCGCGAACTGCTGGTGGCGCGGCGGCACGGCGCCAGCCTGTTCTACCCGGGGTCGCCATTGCTGGCGGCCGGCGCGCTGCGGCCCGTTGACCGCCTGGTGTTCTTCGAGACCCAGCGCGACGAGGCCGGGCAGCTGCGCAAGGCGCTGGAAGCACAGTCCGCGGCGAACCAGGCCGCCAACAAAAGCGTGCGCGTGGAAAGCTCGGACGGGTTCGCCGGCCTGCGTGCCCTGCTGCCGCCGGCCGAGCGGCGCGGCTGCGTGCTCATCGACCCGCCCTACGAGGAGCGCGAGGATTTCACGCGCGTATCCGCGGCTGCCATCGACGCGTTGCAGCGTTTCGAAAGTGCAGTCCTGATCTTGTGGTTGCCCGTGAAGCTGCGCGCCGACTTCGACGCCTGGTACGACAAGCTGCGCGGCAAGCTGGCGCGCCCGGTACTCGCGTCGCTGTTGTGGATGCATCCTTGCGACTCGCGCGCGGCGCTGAACGGGTCGGCGCTGGTGCTGGTCAACCCGCCCTATCTGGTCGAGGAAGCCGTGCGTGGCTGGCTGCCGGAACTGCGCGCTTCGTTGGGCGATGACAAGGAAGGCTCGGGCTGCGAGGTCATCGCCACCGGACCGCGCTGATCAGCGCGGCCTCGGTAGTTGGGCTCACCGCGCCACCTTGCGTCAGCACGGCCACGCTGCCCTCACCCGCGGGCAGCAGCACACCTTCGAGCCCTTCTTCGGAGAACTCCTGGCGCCGCGAGAGTTTCTCGCCGGGCAACAGCATCACGGTCAGCGGACCCTGTTCGGTGTGCACCACCAGGTGAGGCGCGACGTGTCCGCGTAACACGCAGGGCGAGGCGTACACCACGGGCATGGAGCTGTCGAAGGACACCCCGGCGCGCGCCAGCACCGCGGCGACCTCTTCCGTGGACAGCCGGCGCTGCAGCGCCCAACTACCCGACTCATGCCTCACATGCTCGGCCACGTCGGCGGCCAGCGCGGTCTGCGGCCTGAAGAACCAGGCGCCACCGCCCACCAGCAGCGCCACCAGCACCGACGCGGCCAGGGCGAACCGGCGAACCGGCGCGGGCTGTTTCGCGGGACGGAACCGGTGCAAGGGGAGTTCGAGGGCTGCCTGGATGCGCCCTTCCAGCACCAGGGTCTCATCGCGGAATTTGCGGCAGGCCGCGCAACCTTCCAGATGCCGCGCGACCTCGCCGGACAGATTCCGTGGGTCGCCGCCGATGGCGAGGCGTACGTGTTCGCAATCCAGGGCGCCGCTCATCCGGCCTCTCCTTCCAGGCCATAAATCTCCCGCAGCTTGTTGCGTGCACGAAAAAGGCGCGTGAGCACGGCGGCTTGTGTCAGCCCCAGTTCCTTGCCGATTTCCGTGGTGCTGAGGCCGCCCAGTACCTGCATGACCAGCGGCTCGCGATACTCGTCCGGCAGCTGGAGGATGGCGCGGCGCAGGTCATCGAGCTTCGCGTCACCCTCGCCGGAATCCGCGGCGAACAGCGCCGGGTCGCCCTGTACCTCGGCGTCATCCACGTCCACGGTAGGCAGGCGTTTCCGTTCGTAGAGACGGGCATGTTCGCGACGCACGATGGTGAGCAGCCACGGGCGGGTCGCGGCGGGATCCTTGATCTCGTCGCGCGATTTCCAGGCCCTGATCAGCGTCTCCTGCACCACGTCCTCCGCCACCGACCGGTCGCGCGCCAGCCAGAAGGCAAAGCGCAGCAGATCCGGCCGCAATCCCTCGAGCAAGCGCGCGAAGGTCCCGCCGCCCGTCGTTCCGCGGGGGCGTGGGTTCATGTATAAGACCCGCCGGGTGAAGCGCTTATTTCAGTCATTTCCGCAATGAGAACACCGGATCAGTACGGTGTGGTCGGGCATCCGATCAGTCACAGCTGGTCGCCTTTCATTCACGGACTCTTCGCCAGGCAGACGGACCAATCGCTGGTCTATCGACTGTACGACATCGCCCCGGAAGACTTCCGCATCCAGGTGCTGGAATTCTTCACCCGTGGCGGTCGCGGGCTCAACGTCACCGTACCACACAAGGAAGCGGCCGCCGAACTCGCCAATGAGCTCACGGTGCGCGCGGATCGGGCCGGTGCCGTCAACACGTTGATCATGAGCGCCGAACACACCCTGCTCGGCGACAACACGGACGGACACGGCCTGGTCACCGACATGCGCAAGAACCTTGCGCTCGAGCTAACCAACGAACGTATCCTCATATTGGGCGCCGGCGGCGCCACGCGCGGCGTGGTCGAGCCGCTGCTGTCGTTGGGCCCCACCGAGGTGGTGATCGCCAACCGCACGCCCGATCGCGCGGTGAACCTCGCTTCGCTGTTCCAGGATCTCGGTGCGGTGCGCGGCTGCGGGTTCGAGGACGTGGGCGACGAGCCGTTCGACGTGGTGATCAATGCCACCGCCGCGGGTCTTTCCGGTTCCGTGCCCAACGTGGACGGCGCGGTGATCGGCAGTCACACGGTGTGTTACGACATGAGCTACAGCAAGTCGGCCACGCCTTTCGTGACCTGGGCCATTGAACAGGGTTGCGCGCGTGCCCATAAAGGCTGGGGGATGCTGGTCGAACAGGCCGCCGAATCCTTCACGCTGTGGCGCGGAGTCCGTCCCGATACGGAACCCGTGCTTGCCGCCCTTGGTGTGAAATGAACCAGGGCTTGAAACAGACCAGGGACCGAATCAATCAGGAATTCGAGATGAGCAACGCCAATGTCAGCGGGACGCAGCTGCCCGCTTTCGATCGCCTTCGCGCGGCCGACGTCGAGTCCACCATCCGTGAACTGCTGGAGCGCAACCGCGCGGAAGTCGCCTCGCTCGAGGCCCAGCCCAACCCGACATTCGAGAACACCGTGCTGCCGCTGGAACAGCTGGCGCACCAGTTGTCGCGGACCTGGTCGCCCATCGGCCACCTCAACGGCGTGCTCAACTCCGACGAGCTGCGCGCCAGCTACAACGCCTGCCTGCCGCTGCTGTCAAACTACTGGACCGATCTTTCGCAGAGCGAGCCTTTGTACAAGGCCTACAGCGACATTTCGGCCAGCGAGGCGGGCCGCCTGCAGCCCGCGCAGCGCCGCGTCATCGAATACACGCTGCAGAACTTCCGGCTGGCCGGCGTCGGCCTGCCGGCGGACCGCAAGGCGCGTTACAAGCAGGTGATGCAGGAGCTGGCGCAACTCGGCGCCAAGTTCGAAGAGAACGTGCTCGATGCCATGAATGCCTGGACCCGGCACGTCACCGACGAGAAGGAACTCGCCGGCATCAATTCCGTCATCGTCGACCAGGCGCGCGCACGCGCGCAGGAGAAGGGCCTGCCTGGCTGGCTGCTCTCGCTCGAACAGCCAACCTACATGGCCGTGATGACTGACGCGGATTCGGAAAACCTGCGCCGCGACTTCTACGAAGCCTGGTCGACGCGTGCCTCCGAGCGCGGCCCCACGGCCGGCAAGTTCGACAACACCGCGGTCATCGAGAAGCTCCTGGCGCTGCGCCACGAAGCCGCGCGCCTGCTCGATTTCCCTGACTACGCCGCCTATGCGCTGGCGACGCGCATGGCTCCCTCGACGCAGGCCGTGTTCGACTTCCTGCGGCAGTTGGCCAAGGTCGCACGGCCCGCGGCGCAGAAGGAGTTCGCCGAACTCGAGGCTTTCGCCGGCCGCAAGCTCAATGCCTGGGACGTGGCGTATTACGCGGAAAAACTCCAGGCCAAGCTGTTCTCGATCACCCAGGAAGAGCTGCGGCCCTACTTCCCCCTGTCACGCGTGCTCGAAGGCCTGTTCTCGGTGGCCGGGAAGCTGTTCGGCGTGAAGATCGTCGAGCGTACCGGCATCCCGCTGTATCACCCGGATGCGCGCTTCTTCGAAATCCAGGACACGGGCGGCAAGGCGCTGGCCGGGTTCTATCTCGATGCCTGCGCGCGCGCCAAGAAACGCGCCGGGGCGTGGATGGACGATTGCGTGGGCCGCAAGGATTTCGGCAACGAGCGCACCGTGCCCGTGGCCTACCTGGTCTGCAATTTCCTGCCCGCGGCGCCCGGCAAGCCGCCGTTGCTCACGCATGACGACGTGGTCACCATGTTCCACGAGTTCGGTCATGGCCTGCACCACATGCTGACGCGCGTCGGTTATCCCTCGATCGCCGGCATCAACGGCGTGTCCTGGGACGCGGTCGAACTACCCAGCCAGTTCATGGAGAACTTCGCGTGGCGCCCCGAGGTGCTCGACACCATGGCGCGGCACTTCGAGACCGGTGATCCGCTGCCCGCCGACAAGAAGTCGCAGCTGCTCGGGTCGCGCACCTTCCACGCCGGCCTCGCCAGCGTGCGCCAGCTCGAGTTCGCGCTGTTTGATTTCCGGCTGCACGCCGAGTACGACCCGGCGAAAGGGCCGCGCGTGGCGGAGATCCTCGCGGAAGTGCGCAACGAGGTGAGCGTTTTCCAGCTGCCCGAGTGGAACCGCATGCCCAACAACTTCGGCCACATCTTCGCCGGCGGTTATGCCGCGGGTTACTACAGCTACAAGTGGGCGGAAGTGCTCGCCGCGGATGCCTTCGCGGCGTTCGAAGAACAGGGCGTGTTCGACCGCGGTGTGGCCGCACGTTTCCTCGATTCCATTCTCTCGCAGGGTGGCAGCAAGAAGGCGCTGGACGCGTTCGTGGATTTCCGCGGCCGTCCGCCGGATGTGAACGCCTTGCTCAAGCAGCAGGGACTGCTGCAGTGAGCCCCTCGCGATGAGCGCTGCCACCGCCGACGGTGGCAGCTTCAAGATCGCCACCTGGAACGTGAATTCGCTGCGCGTGCGCGGCGAGCAGGTTTTGCAGTGGCTGCGCGACACCCAGCCCGACGTGCTCGCGCTGCAGGAAACCAAGATGCAGGACCCGGATTTCCCGCATCCGGAGTTCACCGCCGCCGGTTATCACAGCGTGTTCAGCGGGCAGAAGACCTACAACGGCGTCGCGCTGCTGTCGCGGCACCCGATGACCGAGTTCATCCGGGACATCCCCGACTTCGATGACCCGCCGCGACGGGTATTGGCCGCTACCATTGGCGGCTTCCGCATCGTCAACCTGTACGTGCCCAACGGGCAGGCGCCGGGATCGGAGAAGTTCGCCTACAAGCTGCGCTGGCTCGAGGCGCTCACGCGCTGGCTGCGCAATGAAGCCGCCGCGCATCCAGGCCTGGTGGTGCTCGGCGATTTCAACGTCGCCCCCGAGGACCGCGACGTCCACGACCCGGCCGCCTGGGTGGGTTGCGTGCACGTGAGCGCCGAGGAGCGCGCGGCGCTGCGAGGCCTGCTCGACATCGGCCTGGTGGACACTTTCCGGCAGTTCGAGCAGCCGGAGAAGTCTTTCAGCTGGTGGGATTACCGGCAGGGCGGCTTCCGCCGCAACAATGGCCTGCGGATCGACCTGATACTGGCGCACCGTCAACTGTTGCCGCGCCTTCAGGGCGTGCGCATCGACGTGGAGCCGCGTCGTGTCGAACGCGCTTCCGACCACACGCCGGTGATCGCGACCTTCGGCGCCTGAGCGCCCTCACTCCAGATCCGGGCAGGCTTCGTTGGCGATGCGCGCCGCGCGGTCGCTTTGCAGCTTGCGGTTGTTGCGCACCGGCTGGCTGCGCAGCGTCATCCGCAATTCGCGCCCGCCGAACTCGACGATCAGCGGCAGCCAGACGCGTGGCAGGGACTCGGCGCGGTCGGCCGCCTCCCGCCAGTCCTTGAAGTGGGATTCCAGCCGGATTCCCTGTCGCGGCAGGTTGGTGTGGCAACTCATCTTTTCGGGTGCCGAATTCCCCGACGGCTCGAACGTGCATTCCTGGCCGTCTTGCCAGAGGACCACGGGGATCTTCGCTCCCTGTCGGACCACGCTCACCCGCAATCGATCCTCTCCGGTGTAATCGAGGATGTTGTACATACGCGACCATTTCAGCCCGGGCACCCGGTCGCCTGTCAGGCTCACCACATTCACGTATCGGAACCACGGAATGTAGAGCGAACAGGCGGATGCCAGCGGCGCCGCAAGCGCCACCCCGGCGATCGCGGCAATCCGGAGTGCGTTCATGCACGGCGCTTTACCGTAATAAACGCGGCGCGCATATCGTGGAGGCGCCCCAACGTGAAGCGCGTCACGCTGGCTTCGCGAGCAGATTTTGCCCGCTGGTCTTTTGAATACCCCCTGCCTAGACTCGCGCATCTTGTTAGTTTTCAAGGCCATTGCGCTGTGATCGCTGAATCCCGTCGCAGCGACTACGACGTCACCGACACGGTCCTCGTGAGCTCGGCGCCCGACGTTCGCGCCGCCATCGAAGATCTGTTCGCCAGGGTGTGGCCGGACCAGAAATTCCCCGCATTCTCGCATGTGTTCGGCGACTTCGAGCGCATGTTCTCGGGCCGCATGCCCGGCTACTACGGCGTCGACACCGTCTACCACGACCAGCAGCACACGCTGGACATCACGCTGGCCACCGCGCGACTCATCGTCGGCCACGAGATGCAGGTTCCGGAAGCGCAGAAGTTCGGTCCCGAGCGCGCCATGCTCGGTATTGTCGTGGCGCTGTTCCACGACGTCGGCTACCTGCGCACCACGCGCGACGTCGAGGTACCGAACGGCGCCGAGTTCACCACCGTGCACGTCTCGCGCGGCGCCTCGTTCCTGCGAGACTATCTACCCAAGATCGATCTCGGCTCCTGGGCACCCATCGCCGCAGAGATCATCCACTACACGGGATACGAGCGGCCGTTCAAGAACATCGTCGCGCCGGACGCGCGCGACCACAAACTCGGGCATCTCATCGGCACCGCCGACCTCATGGCGCAGATGGCTGATCGCTGTTATCTCGAGAAGTGCCGCGATCGCCTGTACGCGGAGTTCGTGCTGGCCGGCGTCGCTTTGCCGATCGGCGAAAACGGCCACGTGAAAGTGCGTTACGCCTCGGGCCTGGACCTGCTGCGGCAGACGCCGAAGTTCGTGTTCGACATGCGCGCCAAGCGCCTCGACGGCGA
>JAQSWD010000129.1 GCA_029266835.1 Steroidobacteraceae bacterium | reverse complement strand
CTGTCATCTGCGCGCATTGCGGGTGGCGTATGCTCCGGCGCACTCGTTCGGACTCAGGGAAGGTCGCATGCGCACGAAGTACATCTCCCGCTGGAAGTGGTTAGCCGGCGGACTGCTGTTCAGTTCTCTCGCCTTCGCGCAGGTGCGCATCAGCGAGATCCACTACGACAATGCCGGCACCGATACCGGCGAGGCTGTCGAGATCTCCGCGCCAGCGGGCACGGAGCTCACGGGCTGGAGCGTGGTGCTCTACAACGGCAATGGCGGCGCGAGTTACGACACGCGCGCGCTGTCGGGTGTGGTGCCTGCCGTCTGCGGCGAACGCGGCGTGGTGGTGCTCAATTACGGGGCGAATGGCATCCAGAACGGCGCGCCCGATGGCATCGCGCTGGTGAACAACGGCACGGTGGTCGAGTTCCTCTCTTACGAGGGCACGTTCGCCGCCACGACGGATCCGGCCACGGGCCTCGCGTCGGTGGACATCGTCGCGTTCCAGAACGGCAGCGGGCCGGTGGGCGAGACGCTGCAACGCGACGCCGCCGGTACCTGGGCGCTGGCCGCGGGTACCCTCGGCGCCTGCAACGACAACGGCGACACCAACCCTCCCGCGGAAGTTGCCAGCGTCTCGCTGACGCCCGCCAGCAGCACACTGGCCATCGGCTCCACCGTCACGCTCTCCGCGACGGCTTTCGACGCCGCGAACGCGCCCATCGCGGGCGTCACGTTTACCTGGAGCAGCACCAATGTTTCGGCCGCCACCGTCAGCGCCAACGGTGCGGTCACCGGCGTCGCGGCCGGCCTCACTACCATCACCGCCACGGCGGCGAATGGCGTCGCGGGCACGGCGTCAGTCGAAGTCATCGAGCTGCCGCCGCCGTCCGGAGACGTCCGCATCAACGAGATCCACTACGACAACGCCGGTGCGGACGTGGGTGAAGCCATCGAGATCGAGGGCGCCGCGGGGCTGGATGTCACCGGCTACTCCGTCGTGCTCTACAACGGCAGCAATGGCGCGGGTTACCGTACCCTGCCGATCAGTGGCGCGCTGACCGCGGCCTGCGAAGGCCGTGGCATCCTCACGCTGAATTTGCCGATGGATGGCATCCAGAACGGCCCGGATGCCATCGCGCTGGTTAACAACCTCGACCAGGTGATCGAGTTCCTGTCATATGAAGGCGCGTTCGCCGCCACCGACGGGCCGGCGAATGGCATGACGGCCGTCGACATCGGCGTGGCGCAGAATTCCGCACCGATCGGCACGTCGCTGCAACTTGATTCGAATGGCACCTGGTTCCTCGGTGCTGCCAGCTTCGGAAGCTGCAACGCCGACAACCCCACGCCCGTGGGCAACACCATCCAGTTCTCGGGCCGCACGCCGTCGGATGTCGCGTTGCCGGTGGGCTTCGAGGATCAGCTGTTCGCGCGCCTGGTGAATCCGTCCAACCAGACCGTGCCCAGCACGTTCACGTGGGAAGCGCTGACACCCGACCTCGCGACCATCGACGCGCGTGGCGTGGTCCGCGCGCGCGCCGTGGGCAATGCAACCTTCCGCGCAACGGCCGCGGCCGATGGAACCACCGCGACATGGACTCTGCCGATGACCATCGCGGTGGCCAGCACCACGGCGCAGTACGCCAACAACGCGGAGTTCGGCGAGCCGATGGATGCCGACCCCATTGACGACTGGATCATCGAGCGTCCGCAGTACACCAGCTCGTGGAATCCGAACCGCGGGGCGCCCAACTGGGTGGCTTACGAAATCGACGCCACGCATTTCGGCGCCGAGGACCGCTGCGACTGCTTCACCATGGACGCCGAACTACCGGCGTCGCTGCCGCGCATCGACACCGCGGACTACACCGATGCCGGCGCCTTCCACGGCTACGGCATCGACCGCGGCCACCTGGCGCGTTCCTTCGATCGCACCGCGGGTAGCCTGGACAATGCCACCACGTTCTACTTCAGCAACATCATTCCGCAGGCCGCGGACCAGAACCAGGGGCCGTGGGCGCAGTTCGAGAATCAACTCGGCGACGCCGCGCGCCTGCAGGGCCGCGAGGTCTACGTGCTCGCGGGCGCCAGCGGCAACAAGGGGACACTGAAGAACGAGGGCAAGGTGGTGATCCCCACGCACACCTGGAAGGTGGCGCTGATCATGCCGCATGACCAGGGGCTGGCAGATGTGCGTGATTATCGCGACGTCGAAGTATTCGCGGTGATCATGCCCAACGAGCCCGGCGTGCGTAATGTTCCGTGGCAGAGTTACCTGACTACCGTCGACGCGGTGGAGGAGCTCAGCGGCTACGACCTGCTGGCGCTGCTCGAGGACGATGTGGAGAGGGCGGTGGAATCGAACACGCGTCCGCCGATTGCGAACATCGTTGCGCCCGCGACCGCGCTGGAAGGCGACACGTTGCCGATGAGCGGCACCGGCTCGCTGGCTCCGGACGGCACGGTGGTGAGCTACGCCTGGGATTTTGGCGACGGCGCCACGGGCGAGGGCATCTCGGTCTCGCACACCTATGCGCAGGACGGCGTGTACATCGTGCGGTTGACCGTGACCGACGACCAGGGCCTGGTGGATTCCGAGGTGCTTACCGTGACCGTTGCCAACGTGGCCCCGGTGGTGACGGCCGTGCCCGATGGTTCGCTGACCGTGGGTGCCACGTACACGGTGGCGGGATCGTTCGACGATCCGGGCGCGGATGCCTGGATCGCGATAGTGAATTGGGGTGATGGCAGTGCGCTCGAGCAGGTGTCGCTGTCCGGCCGAAGCTTCACGCTGACGCACATCTACACCACGGGCGGGGCTTATCCCGTGACCATCCGCATCGCGGATGACGATGCGGCCGGCGAGACGATGCATACCGTGACCGTGACCGAGGCGGATCCCGGCCTGGCCGCGGCGCTGCCGCTCATCGACGACCTGGTGGCGGCAGGCAAGATCAGCCGGCCGGTCGGTATCCTGCTCAAAGCCCAGGTGATCGCCGCCCAGGTCCTCATCGGGCGGGGTAACGAGCCGGGCGCCCGGCTCCTGATCCGGTCCGTCCTGGCCCAGATCGACCTGCTGGTGAGGCTGCGCGTAGTAAAGGCGGCGGATGTGGCCCCGCTGAGGGCGGTTCTCACGGTGCCGGGTGGGGAAAGTGGGGAAAGCGGGGGCTGACGGCGGGAAATGCGGGGACAGTGGGCCGCTTTCCCCACTTTCCCCACCCGGCACCGTGTAACCCCCCTGTTATTGCTGCATAACCAAAAATGCTTTCCGGGGCGGGGGGTTGCCTCTTAGAGTCGCGCCTCGCGGCTGGCACCCTCGTTTTGTAAGGAGAGGCTGGCATTTTGGGCTTCCCAGAAGCCTTGGAACCGGATTCGATGCAAGCCCAAATTCAACCAGTTACAACCTTGAAACCCGCCACGGCCTCGCGCCGCACTGGCATTTCGAAACTCACCCACCTCGCGCGCCTGGAAGCGGAAAGCATCCACATCTTCCGCGAGGTGGCCGCCGAATTCGCCAAGCCGTTGCTGATGTATTCCATCGGCAAGGACTCCTCGGTGCTGCTGCACCTGGCGCGCAAGGCCTTCTTCCCGGGCCGCATTCCGTTTCCGCTGCTGCACATCGACACCGGCTGGAAGTTCAAGGAGATGATCACCTTCCGCGACGAGACCGCGAAGCGCCTGAACGCCGAGCTCATCGTCCACACGAACGAGGCCGGCAAGGCCGCGGGTGTCACGCCGTTCACGCACGGTGGCCGCTACACCGACATCATGAAGACCGAGGCCCTCAAGGCCGCGCTCGACAAGTACGGTTGTGATGCCGCCATCGGTGGCGCGCGCCGTGACGAAGAAAAGTCGCGCGCAAAGGAGCGCGTGTTCAGCTTCCGCGACGCGCAGCACCGCTGGGACCCGAAGAACCAGCGCCCCGAACTCTGGAACCTCTACAACGGCCGCCTGCGCCGCGGCGACAGCATCCGCGTGTTCCCGCTCAGCAACTGGACCGAGATCGACATCTGGACCTACATCCACGCGGAGAACATTCCCGTGGTGCCTCTCTACTTCGCCAAGCCTCGCCCGATCGTTGAACGCGACGGGCTCAAGATCATGGTGGACGACGACCGTCTGCCGCTGAAGGAAGGCGAGAAACCGCAGCTCGAGACCATCCGCTTCCGGTCGCTGGGCTGCTATCCACTCACCGGTGCGCAGGTGTCGAAGGCTGCCAACGTGCCCGAGATCATCGAAGAGATGCTGCGCACCACCACTTCCGAGCGGCAGAGCCGCGCCATCGACGCGGAATCCGCCGCGGCGATGGAGAACCGCAAGCGCGAGGGGTACTTCTAAGCCATGGCCGCGATCGAGACCAAACCCGCGACCGTCACCCCGCACCCCTCGGCACAGAACGCGCCGCATGTGACGCTCGACCAGTTCCTTGCGCAACAGCGCGAGATCGACCTGCTGCGTTTCATCACCTGCGGCTCGGTGGACGACGGCAAGAGCACGCTGATCGGCCGCCTGCTGCACGACACGCGCCAGGTGTTCGACGACCAGCTGAATGCGGTGGCGAACGACAGCAAGCGCTGGGGCACCACGGGCGAAGTGCCCGACCTCGCGCTGCTGGTCGACGGCCTGCAGGCCGAGCGCGAGCAGGGCATCACCATCGACGTGGCGTACCGCTATTTCTCCACGCCCAACCGCAAGTTCATCGTCGCCGACTGCCCCGGCCACGAGCAGTACACGCGCAACATGGCCACTGGCGCTTCCACCGCCGAGGCCGCCGTGGTGCTGGTGGATGCGGAGAAGGGCGTGCGCGTGCAGACGCGCCGGCACACGCACATTGTCGCCTTGTTAGGCGTGCAGAACATCGTCGTCGCGGTCAACAAGATGGACCGCATCGGCTACGACAAGGCCAAGTACGAAAGTATCGCCGCCGAGATCGTGGCCTATGCGCGCAAACTCGGCGTGCCGAACGTCGAGGTCATCCCGGTGGGCGCGCTGCATGGCGTGAACGTCGTGCATCGTGGCGCCAAGGAAACACCCTGGTATACCGGCCGCACGCTGCTCGAGGCGCTCGAAGGCATCGAGACCGGCCGCCAGGACGCGCTCAAGGAACTGCGTTTCCCCATCCAGCTCGTCAGCCGCCCGGACGCGAATTTTCGTGGGTTCGCGGGAACACTCGCCAGCGGCGAGATCTCCGTGGGCGACACCGTGCTCGCGCTGCCCTCGCGCAAGACCAGCAAGGTGCGCGAGATCACCACCGCCGATGGACCGCTGCCGCAGGCCGCTTCGGGCCAGGCCGTCACCATCGTGCTCGAAGACGAGATCGATCTCTCGCGCGGTGACGTGCTGGTGCACCCCGACCATCGCCCCACGCTGGCGCGCACCTTCGACGCCAACCTCATCTGGATGGGCGAGGCGCCGTTGCTGCCCGGCAAGCGCTACGAATTCAAGATCGGCTCGCGCTACGTGAAGGGGCTGGTCGACTCGATACAGCATCGCATCGACGTCAACGACCTCACTACCCGTGAAGCCGACGCGCTCGATCTCAACGGCCTGGCCCGCGTGCGCATCGCGCTGGAAGAGCCGGTCGCCATCGACGACTACAAACTCTCGCGCCAGACCGGTTCGTTCATCATCGTGGACCTGCTGCACTTCGGCACCGTCGGCGCCGGCATGGTCATCGCGCCCACTCAATCTACCCGCTCCACCGACGTGGTGTGGCAGCCCACGCGCGTCACCGCGCGCATCCGCTCCAACCAGAAGAACCAGCGCCCCGCGGTGTTATGGTTCACGGGACTTTCGGGCGCGGGCAAGTCGACCATTGCCAACGCGCTGGAGCAGGCGCTGGTGCAGCGCGGCCACCATTCCTACCTGCTGGATGGCGACAACATCCGCCACGGCCTGAACAAGGACCTGGATTTCTCCGAGGCCGGGCGCAACGAGAACATCCGCCGCATCGGCGAGGTGTCGGCGCTGTTCGTGGACGCCGGGCTGATCGTCATCACCGCGTTCATCTCGCCGTTCCGCTCGGACCGCAACCAGATCCGCGACCGCATCGGCGACAACTTCATCGAGATCTACCTGTCGACTTCGCTGGAAGAGTGCGAGCGCCGCGATCCCAAGGGCCTGTACCAGAAGGCACGTGCGGGTTCGATCGCCAACTTCACGGGCATCGATTCGCCCTATGAGCCACCGATCAACCCGCAGATCTCGATCGACACCGCCAGGACCGACATCGGCGCCGCCGTGGACACCATCGTGAAATATCTCGAGAACAAGGGCTTCCTGCACCAGGCGGATCCCGGGCTATGAGGAAGAACCAGTGAGCGGCGGAGTTGTCATCCAGGGGAATTTCCCCATCCCCGAAGAGCGCCGGGACCAGCTGCAGCAGCTGACCACGGAGCTGAACCGCGAGCAGCTGATGTGGCTGTCTGGCTATTTCGCTGGTGCGGCCGCGGCCGCGCCTTCCAGCATTCCCGGGTTCCAGAGCAACCTGCTGAGCGGCGCACAGGCGCGTGCGCAACATGCGCCCGCTGGCGCGCCCGCCGCGGTTGCCCCGATCGCGCCCGCCGCCGCGGCCGCCGCGGTGCCCACGCTAACTATTCTCTCGGCCTCGCACACCGGCAACGGCCGCAAGATTTCCGAGAAGCTGCTCGCCGCCGTGCAGGCGCTTGGCGTGCAGGCCCGCGTGGTCAAGGCCGGCGACTACCAGCCGCGCGAGATCGCGAAAGAGAAGCTGCTGTACGTGGTCATCAGCACGCATGGCGACGGCGACCCGCCGGACGAAGCGCGCGCGTTCTACGAATTCCTCGGCACCAAGCGCGCGCCGCAGTTGCCCGAGCTGCAGTATTCCGTGCTGGCGCTGGGTGACACCAGTTACCCCAAGTTCTGCGAGGCCGGCCGCGTGGTCGACGAGCGCCTGGCCAAGCTCGGCGCCAAGCGCCTGCTGCCGCGCGTCGACTGCGACGTGGATTTCGAGAAGCTGGCGCAAACCTGGGCAGACGACGCCCTGGCGCGCGTGCGTGAAATCAAGGACAAGTTCGCGCCCGCTGCTGGCGCCGCCGCCCCGGCCGCCTTCGCGGCGCCCGCCGCGCAAACGCCAGCGGTTCCCGAGCTGACCCGCGCGCAACCCGCCACCGCCGAAGTGCTGGCCAACCAGCGCATCGTCGGCCGCCAGGCGCTGCGCGAAGTGCGCCACGTGGAACTCGCGTTCCCCGGTCTCGGCAATCTCTACAAGCCCGGCGACGCGCTGGGCATCGTGCATCGCAATCCCGAATCCGCCATCGACGCCGTCCTCAAGGCGACGAAGCTCGACGGCGGCGCCACGGTGGCGCATGAGGGCAAGACGCACACGCTGCTGGAATGGCTGCGCGACGAACGCGAGCTCACGCGCATCGCGCGTCCGCTGCTGGTGCAGGTGGCCAGGCACGCCAACGTCGACATCACCGAACTACTCGGCAATGCCGAGGCCATGGCGAAGCTCACCGCCAACTGCCAGGTGTCCGACGTGCTGGCCAGTTATCCGGCCGAGTGGACACCCGAGGCATTGGTGGGCGCGCTGCGTCCGGTCACCGGCCGCGTGTATTCCATCGCGTCGAGCCCCGCCGCCGTGGGCGACGAAGCGCATCTCACGGTCGCCGTAGTCGGCAGCGACACCGATCGCAAGCTGCTGTCCGGCGCGGCCTCCCACTTCGTGGTGAACACCGCCGTCGATTCCAACGTGCCTGGCGCCACCGGCAAGAACTGGCTGTTCTTCGGCGGCCGCTCGCTGTACCAGGATTTCCTCTATCAACTCGAGTGGCAACAGGCGCTCAAGCGCAAGTCGCTGCATCGCGTGGACGTGGCGTTCTCGCGAGATCAGCTCGAGAAGATTTATGTGCAGCACCGCATCAAGCAGGCCGGCAAGGAACTGTTCGCCTGGCTCTCGAACGGCGCTTATTTCTATGTGTGCGGTGACGCCTCGTCGATGGCGCCCGACGTGAACACCGCCTTGCTCGAGGTGGTGAGCGAACACGGCGGCATGGACAAGGACGATGCCCAGGCCTGGCTGGCCGATCTCACCGCTGACGGACGGTATCTACGCGATGTCTACTGAAGTTCTCGATCCGCCGGCGCAAACGTCGGCCGCCGGTTCCCCCGACAAGTTCGCCGCGAAGGTGAACCCGCCGTCGCCCGTGGAAGTCATCAAGAAGGCGTCGCGCGGACTGCGCGGCTCGCTGGTCGAAAGCCTGGCCGACCCGCTGACGGGCGCGATCCGTGATTCGGACACGCAGCTGATCAAGTTCCACGGCAGTTACATGCAGGACGACCGCGACATGCGCGCGGAGCGTGAGCACCAGAAGCTGGAGCCTGCCTACAGCTTCATGATCCGCACGCGCACGCCAGGTGGCGTGGTCTCGCCCAAACAATGGCTCGCGCTGAGCGCGCTGGCGCGTACCTACGGCACCGGCTCACTGCGCCTGACCACCCGCCAGGCTTTCCAGCTGCACGGCGTGATCAAGAAAGATCTCAAGAAGACCATGCAGGGCATGAACGCCGTGCTCATCGATTCCATCGCCGCCTGCGGCGACGTGAATCGCAATGTCATGGCCGCCGCCAACCCGGTGGAAAGCCGCGTGCACCAGGAGGTGTACGACTGGTCGGTGAAGCTGTCCGAACATCTCAAGCCCAGGACCCGTGCCTACCACGAGATCTGGCTGGACGGCGAGAAGCTGGTCGGCGAAGCCGAGCACGAGCCCATCCTCGGCCAGCTCTATCTACCGAGAAAGTTCAAGACCGCCGTGGTGGTGCCGCCGCACAACGACGTCGACATCTTTTCGCAGGACCTGGGATTCATCGCGATTCTCGAGCCGGATAGTGCCGGCGAGAACAAGCTGGTGGGCTTCAACCTGACGGTTGCCGGTGGCCTCGGCGCCACGCATGGCGAGCCGCAGACCTTCCCGCGCGTCGGCGACGTCATCGGCTTCCTCACGCCCGACCAGATGCTCAAGGTGGCCGAGAACGTGGTCATGATCCAGCGCGACTTCGGCGACCGGACGGATCGCAAGCACGCGCGCTTCAAGTACACGGTCGCCGACCGCGGCGTCGAGTGGTTCAAGGCCGAGTTGTTCAAGCGGCTGGGTTACACGCTGCCGCCGCCGCGCGAGTACAAGTTCACCACGCAGGGCGACCGCTTCGGCTGGACGCAGGGTTTCGATGGCCGCTGGCATCTCACGCTGCGCATCGAGTCGGGCCGTGTCGTCGATGCGCCGGGCCGCCCGTTCCTCACGGGGCTCGAGAAGATCGCCGCCATCCACCAGGGCGATTTCCGGCTCACGGCAAACCAGAACCTCATCATCGCCAACGTGCCGGCCAGTGAGTGCATGAACATCGACAAGCTCGTGGCCGACCATGGCCTGGGCAAGGCGCTGTTCACGTCGCCGGTGCGCCGCGATGCGCTGGCCTGCGTGTCGCTGCCCAGCTGCGGCCTCGCCATGGCCGAGGCCGAGCGCTATCTACCCACCTTCGTCGACCGCGTCGACGAATTGCTGGTCAGGCACGGGCTCAAGGACATCCCGCTGACCGTACGGATTACCGGATGCCCCAATGGCTGCGCGCGCCCGTATCTCGCCGAGATCGCGCTGATCGGCCGCGCGCCCGGCCGCTACACGCTGCGCCTGGGCGCCGATGCCGTGGGTTCGCGCCTCAACGTGCTGTACCGCGACAACATCGACGAGCCATCCATCGTCAAGGCGCTGGACGAGCTGATCGCGCGTTACGCGGCCGAACGTAATAAGGATGAAAGATTTGGTGATTTCCTCTGGCGCGTGGGCGTGCTCAAGAATTGAGCCATGAACACCCCCGTGCGCAACGTGCTCGACGAGACTGACGTGGATTTCGCCGATGCGCCGCGTCTCACGCAGTCGCCCGCGGAATTCGCAGGCGATGCGCTGGCGTCCGGCGCCATCAATGACTGGCTGGCCAGTGTCGATGCCGCCACGCGCGTGCGCTGGTCGCTGCAGAACCTGCCGGGCCCGTTCGCACTGACGTCGAGTTTCGGCGCGCAGGCCGCCGTGTCGCTGCACCTGGTCGCGGTACAGCGCCCGGACATTCCGGTGATCCTGATCGACACCGGCTATCTATTCCCCGAGACGTACCAGTTCGTCGAGCAGTTGCAGCGGCAGTTGTCGCTGAACATCCAGCGGTTCGCCGGTCACCAGAGCGTCGCCGAGTTCGAAGCGCGGCACGGCAAGCTCTGGGAGAAGGGGCGGCAGGGTCTGGACCAGTACCTCGAGATCCGCAAGGTCGAGCCCATGCGCCGCGCGTTGCAGACGCTGGGGACGCAGACCTGGTTCGCCGGGTTGCGCCGCAGCCAGGCGGAGAGCCGGGCGAAGCTGAACCCGCTGGAAGTGCGCGATGGCCGGTTCAAGGTGCACCCGATCTTCGACTGGTCCGACCGCGACGTGTACCTGTACCTGAAGGCGCATTCGCTGCCGTATCACCCGCTCTGGGACCAAGGGTATATTTCGATCGGCGACTGGCATTCCACCAAGTCGCTGAGTGAGGTGAGCTCCGCTGAGGAGCTGCGCTTCGCCGGTCTGAAGCGCGAGTGCGGGATTCACGGGCTGGAAGGCTGAAGCTGCCCCGCCAGGGGGCGGGACCGTGACCCCCCGCACGCCCAGGGCGCAAAGGCGTGACTTTGTTGTGACACGGGCACCCGGCTGCATGGCACGCTGATTGCTCTTACCCGGCCAGGCTATAGCAATGAAGAGACTGCAAAGACTTCGCGCCACCGTGGCGCTCCGGGACATGGTGTCCGAGATCGGTTTCGGGCAGAGCCAGCTCATCCAGCCTCTGTTCCTGTCCGAAGGCGCCATCCAGGAGGAGCCGCTGTCCGGGCTGCCCGGCAGCTCGCGCCACACGTTGAGTTCCCTGCTCACACAGTTCGAGAAGGACCTGGCCGCCGGCGTGCGCCAGTTCATCCTGTTTCCCGTGCCCGCGCAGAAGTCCAACCGGACATTCCGCGCCGACTTCGTCGGCACCGCGCTCGGCCAGATGCGCCAGCGCGCCGGCAACGACGCCGCCATCTGGGTGGACACCTGCATCTGCAGCTTCACCGAGACCGGCCATTGCTGCGTGCACGACTCGCGCGGAGGCCAGGACCTGGCCGCCACGCATGCCGCGCTCGAATCGCTGGCCGTCAGCTACGTGAAGGCCGGCGCCGTCGGCATTGCTCCCTCCGACATGAACGATGGACGCGTCGCGCACCTGCGCGCCGCCCTCGACAAGGCCGGGCACGACATCGCGCCCATCATGAGCTACAGCACCAAGTTCGCGTCCAACTACTACGGGCCGTTCCGCGACGCCGCGGATTCCACGCCCCAGTTCGGCGACCGCCGCAGCTACCAGCTCGACGTGCGCAATCGCAACGACGCGCTGGCGTCCAGCCGGCGCTGCGCGGAAGAGGGCGCCGACCTGCTCATGGTGAAGCCCGGCCAGCCCGCCGCCGACCTGATCCGCCCCATCCATGAACAGACCGGCCTGCCCGTGGGGGCCTATCAGGTGAGCGGCGAATACACCTCGCTGGTGCTGCTGGCACGCGAGAAGTTCCTGGACTTCGAAGCCGGCCTGCTCGAGAGCTGGTACAACCTGCGCCGCGCCGGCGCCAGTTACATCATCACGTACGGCGCGCGGCTCGCGTCCGGCATGGGGCTGCCGCGCTGATGCGCTACTTCCCGCTATTCCTCGACATCGCCGGCAAGCCCGTGCTGCTCGTGGGTGGCGGGGCGATCGCGGCACGCAAGTTCGCGTTGCTGAAGGACGCCGGCGCCAAGGTGACCGTGGTCGCGCCCGAACTCGGTGATGAAATGAGCGCCGCGCTCGAGCGCGCCGAGTTCGTGCATGCGCCGCGCGCATTCACTGCGCAGGATCTCGAAGGTAAATGGCTGGCCATTGCCGCCACGAATGATCGCGCCGTCAACGCGCTGGTTTCGCAGGTGGCGAGCGCCGCGCGCATCCCCTGCAACGTGGTGGATGACCGCGAGTTATCCAGTTTCATCATGCCCGCCATCATCGACCGGTCGCCCGTGCAGATCGCGGTATCCACCGGCGGCACGTCGCCCGTGCTGGCGCGACTGATCCGCGAGCGGCTCGAGACCTTGCTGGACGGGTCGCTCGGCACGCTGGCCGCGTTCGCCGACCGCTGGCGCGGCGCCATCAGGCAGAAGTTCACCGACATCGGCGCGCGCCGCCGGTTCCTGTCATGGATGCTCACCGGGCCCGTGGCCGCCTCGCTGCGCGCCGACCGCACCGCGCAGGCCGAGGCGCTCACGCGCAAGGCGCTGGAATCTTCCGATGGAATCCCCTCCGGCCACGTCGTGCTCGTCGGCGCCGGACCCGGCAATTCCGGGCTGATGACGCTGCAGGGCCTGCGCGCGCTGCAGGAGGCCGACGTCATCGTGCACGACCGCCTCGTGTCCGCCGAAGTGCTCGATCTCGCGCGTCGCGACGCGTCGCGATTCGACGTCGGCAAGTTCGTCGGCGGCGGCGGCGCCACGCAGGAAGAGATCAACAAGTTGCTGGTGGAGCATGCGCAACGTGGCGAGTACGTCGTGCGGCTCAAGGGCGGCGATTCGTTCGTGTTCGGCCGCGGCGGCGAAGAGATCGACTGCCTGCGTCAGCATGGCGTGTCGTTCGAGGTCATCCCCGGCATCACCGCCGCCATTGCTGCCGGCGCCTACGCCGGCATCCCGCTGACCGACCGTCGGTATTCACAGGCCGTGCGTTTCCTCACCGGCAACAGCGACGCGCAGCTCGCACAGTACAGCTACTCCGACCTCGCCGCCGGGCGCGAGACGCTGGCGTTCTACATGAGCGTCGGACGCCTCGTCGGCCTGCGAGCCCAACTACTCGGTGCCGGCGTCGCCGGTGACATGCCCGTGGCGTTCATCGAGAATGCCAGCCGCGCCGAGCAGCGCGTGGTCGTGAGCACGGTGGAAGCCATGCAACGCGATGCCGCCGCGAACCAGGTCAAGGCGCCCACGCTGATGATCATCGGTCACGTCGCGAGGAGCGCGGCCGAGCTGCAGTGGTTCGGGCAGTC
>JAQSWD010000128.1 GCA_029266835.1 Steroidobacteraceae bacterium | reverse complement strand
CAGAACGTGATGCTGTTCTACGATCCCACGGACATCAGCGCCAAGGTGCCGCCCGCGGAAGAACGCTTCCGCCTTGGCGGCATGGTCGCGAAGGGCAGCGTCAAACAGACCCAGGGCACGCTGGACATCGAATTCCTGGTCACCGATTTCCGGCACACGGTGCCCGTGAAATACCACGGCATCCTGCCCGACCTGTTCCGCGAGGGGCAGGGCGTGGTGGCGCACGGTCGCATGCAGGGGGATGTATTCGTGGCAGACGAGATCCTGGCCAAACACGACGAGGAATACATGCCGCCGCAGGTGGCCGAGTCGCTCAAGGACAATCCGCCGCCGCCCGACGTCCCCACAGGAGTGAGTGGCACATGATTCCCGAGCTGGGCCACTTCACGTTGATCCTCGCTCTGATCCTGGCTGTCGCGCAGACCGTGTTCGGGCTGGTCGGCGCGTCTACCGGCAACGTGCGCTGGCAGGCCGCGGTTCGCCCGGCCGTGGCGGGGCAGTTCGTGCTGCTCAGCGCTTCGATGGGGGCGCTGGTATACGCGTTCGTCACCTTCGATTTCTCGGTGGTCTACGTCGCGAGCAATGCGAATTCCGCGTTGCCGACCTTTTATCGCGTGGCCGCGTTGTGGGGCGCGCACGAGGGCTCGCTGTTGCTCTGGGGCTGGATTCTCGCAGCGTGGACCCTGGCCGTCGCGCTGGCAAGCCGCAACCTTCCGGAGGCTTTCGCCAGCCGCGTTCTGGGTGTGCTCGGATTCGTTAGCGTCGGATTTCTGTTGTTCACGCTGGTCACGTCGAATCCCTTCGAGCGCATCATCCCGGCGCCGGCCGACGGACGCGATCTCAATCCGGTGCTGCAAGACCCCGCGCTCGCGATACATCCGCCCATCCTCTATATGGGCTACGTCGGTTTCGCCGTGGCCTTCGCCTTTGCCTGCGCCGCCATGCTCGAAGGCAAGCTCGACCAGGTGTGGGCTCGCTGGACGCGTCCATGGACCACGCTGGCCTGGGCGTTTCTTACCGTGGGCATCGCTCTGGGTAGCTGGTGGGCCTACTACGAGCTCGGTTGGGGCGGTTACTGGTTCTGGGATCCGGTGGAGAATGCGGTGTTCATGCCGTGGCTGGTCGGCACGGCGCTGATCCACTCGCTGGCCGCAACCGAAAAACGCGGGCTGTTCAAGAGCTGGACATTGCTGCTGTCGATTCTTGCGTTCTCGCTGAGCCTGCTGGGTACTTTCCTCGTGCGCTCGGGCGTGCTCACCTCGGTGCATTCATTCGCCGCGGACCCGACGCGTGGGCTGTTCATCCTTGCATTCCTGGTGGTCGTGATCGGCGGCGCGCTGGCGCTGTACGCCTGGCGTGCGCCGTTGTTGAAGTCGCCTGCGGGTTTCGAGCCGACCGCGCGCGAAGCCTTCCTGCTCTACAACAACATCCTGCTGGTCTGCGCCGCGGCCATGGTGCTGGTGGGCACGCTGGCGCCGCTGATCGCCGATGCGCTGCGCCAGCCGGCGCTGTCAGTGGGAGAGCCCTGGTACAACACCATGTTCCCGGTGTTCATGCTGCCGCTGATGGCGCTGGTGGCCATCGGCATTCACGCCGGCTGGAAGCGCGGGCAATTGGGCAGGAGCCGGCTGCGCATCCTGCTGGGACTGGGCATAGCCCTGGTGCTCGGCCTCACTTTGGTCTATGCCGGATATGGGCCGGGCAAGTGGCTGACTCCGTTCGGCGTGGTACTTGCGATATGGATCATCGTGTCGAGCCTGTTCGATCCGATCGACCGGCTGCGCCGCAAGCTCACGCTGCCGCGCGCCGTGGTCGGCATGACCATCGCGCACATAGGCCTGGGAGTGGGCGTGCTGGCCATCTCCACCGTGGAGAGCTACACGGTGGAGCGCGATGTAGCCATCGCACCGGGTGAGTCGGTGGTGATGGGCCGCTTCGCCTATCGATTCGACGATCTCGAGGCGGTCGAAGGCCCTAACTACGATGCGGTGAGGGCGCGCATCACCGTGCTCAAGGACGGAAAGCCCGTGGCCACGCTCAACCCCGAGCAGCGTAACTACTGGGTGCAGCGCCAGACACTCACCGAGGCCGGCATCACCAGCCTCTGGAACATGGACCTGTTCGCGGCGCTGCGCGCGGACGTGGGCGCGGGACGGTGGAGCCTGCGCGCCCAGCTGCGGCCGCTCATCGACTACCTGTGGTATGCCGCGGGCCTCATGGCCCTGGGCGGCATCATCGCCGCCACCGACCGGCGCTACCGCACGCGCCCGCTTGCCGAGGAAGCCGCCGCCGCCGAGCGGGCGGGAGCGAGCCCCGCGTGACCCGATTCCTGATCCCCGGCCTGATATTCCTGTTGCTGGCCGGCGTGTTGTACGTCGGCGTGGTGCAATCACCCAACAAGAGCACCATGCAATCCGCGCTGCTGGGTAAACCGGCGCCGGCCTTCGATCTGCCGACTCTCGATGACCCGGCGACGCGCATCACCAGTGCGCAGCTGGCGGGGCGTCCCTGGGTGCTGAACGTGTGGGGCACCTGGTGCGTCGAGTGCCGCGTGGAGCACGAGGTCCTCATGGAAATTGCCGGACAACGCGCCGTGCCCATCGTCGGCTTCGACTGGAAGGACGACGATGATGCGGCGAAAGAGTGGCTGCGCCAGCTCGGCAACCCGTACGACGTGGTGGCCGTGGACAAGGATGGCCGGGCCTCCATCGAGTTCGGCGTCTACGGTGCGCCCGAAACGTTCTTCATCGATGCGCATGGCATCGTGCAATACCGGCACGTGGGTGCGATGACGCTCGACATCTGGCGCAGGGAATTCCTGTCGCGACTGCCCAAGCAGGCATTGCCATGAGCCGCCGCCTTTCGTTCGCCGCCGCGGTTGCGGTGTCGATGATGTTCATGTCGCTGCGGGCCAGTCCCGTGGACGTCGAGGCCATGCCGACACCCGGGCTGCAGCAACGCTACGACGATCTCACGCATGAGCTGCGTTGCATGCAATGCCAGAACCAGAGCATCGCTGATTCGCCCGTGGGGCTTGCTTCGGATCTGCGTCGCGACGTGCGTGAGCAGCTCATCGCCGGCAAGACCGACGAGGAAATCCGAACCGCCATGGTCGCGCGCTACGGCAACTTCATCCTGTTCCGTCCACCCTTCAGGTCGGGGACGGCATGGGTATGGATCGCGCCTTTCCTGCTGTTGATCCTGGGCGTTTTCGTCACGGTGCGCATCGTCCGCCAGCGTGCCCGGATGGTCGAGAGCGATGCCAGCGAGCCCGATGACTCAGCGGAAGGCGGTACGTCCAAATGATGGCGGCCTTCGTCTTCATTGCGGCTCTTCTGACAGCCGGCGCGGGCGCGCTGCTGATTCGCCCCTTGCTCAGGCGCCGCGCGGAGCACAAGCCCGAGTCCGTCACCGCCATCGTGGTGGTGGTGGTGCTGGTCGCATCCGGCATCGGGCTCTACGCGCTGGCCAGCAGCTATTCCTGGGTGGATGCGCCCGAGACTGCCAACACACCGGCCGCCAACGCGGCGAAGCTCGCCAAACAACTCGCCCGCCAGCCCGACGATTTCGATGGCTGGATGAAACTGGGCGAGCAGTATTTCGAGCTCGATCAGTATCCGCTGGCCATCCGCGCATTCCAGCGCGCCGATCGAATGGCCAATGGCACCAGCGCCGCCGCCATCAGCGCCCAGGCCGAAACCATGCTGGCACAGGATTTCGAAAACATCCGTGGCCCCGCTGGCCGCATGTTCGAGCGTGTGCTGGAGATGGAGCCGGCGAATCCGAAGGCGTTGCTGTACAGCGCGCTCGCGGCCCTGGGACGCGGTGAAAACGCCACGGCGCGCGAACGCTTCCAGCGGATGCTCGCGCACAATCCGCCCGCGCAGATCCGCGACATCGTCGAGAAGCAGCTGCAGGCCATCGATGCCGCCGAAGCCGGGCAGGCTCAAGGCTCCGCCGCGCCGGCCGATGGCCAGGCTCAGGTCCAGGTGCGCATCACGGTCTCGCCGTCGCTGCGTTACGAAACGACCGGCAATTCGGCCTTGTTCGTGGCCGCACGCGACCCCAACCAGCCGGGGCCGCCATTTGCCGCCAAGCGGCTGCCTCTGCAGTTCCCGGCCGAAGTCACGCTGACCGCCGCCGACGCGATGCTGCCGCAGCGGCGCATTTCTTCTGGACAGACGCTGGACGTGGTGGCGCGCATTTCGCTGAGCGGCCAACCCCAGAGCGCCAGCGGCGACCCCTTCGGACAAGTTAGTTATCATGTCGGCAAGGACGGCAAGCTGAACATCGTCATCGACAAGCTCGCTCCGTAGAGAAACGCATGGGCATGCAGGCCAAGCACTCACTCGATTTCGCGCGCGCGCCAGCGATCTGGTCGATGTATCCCAAGATCATGGTCTCGCGAAAACCTGCGCTGGTGCCCGAGGGCGGCGAGGTGCCGCGCATCGAGTCGCGGCTCACCAAGGTGGTCATCGACCGCAAGCACCTGGCCTCGTACTCCGAGATCTGCGGCGCGGCCACCGGCGGCACGCTGCCCATCGCCTATCCACACATCCTCGCGTTTCCGCTGCACCTGGCGATGCTGGGCGCCGAAGCCTTTCCGGTGAAGTTGTTCGGCCTCGTGCACGTGCACAACCGCATCGCCATGCGTCAGCCGCTGTCGGCGGATGAACCCGCGGAGATCCGCGCGTGGATCGAAGGGCATCGCGACAGCGAGCGCGGCCAGGAGTTCGATCTTCACACCGAGTACGTGGTGGGGGGTGAGGCGATCTGGGACGAGACCTGTACCTTCCTCGCGCGGCGGCGTGCGCCGCCGGGTGAGGGCGCCAGGACCACGCAGTCGCGCGGCGACGGCTCGTCGTCGGCGTCCGGCAGCCCACCCGACGCCACGGCCATGAAGTCGAGCAGCTTCCGCGCGCCCGCCGGGCTCGGCCGCCGATATGGCTTCATCTCGGGCGACGTGAATCCCATCCACATGAGCGACCTGTCCGCCCGGGCCTTCGGATTTCCGCGCGCCATCGCGCATGGCATGTGGTCGCTGGCGCGGCTGGCTTCCGATTTCGAGCCCGAGCAGTTCGATGGCGGTTGCGAGTTGACGGTGACGTTCAAACTGCCCGTGTACATGCCTGCCTGGCTCATGCTGCAACGCTGGACCATCGAAAATGGTTCTGGTTTCGCGCTGCGCGATGCGCAGGGCGAGAAGCCGCACATCACCGGCACTCTGAAATCCCTGCGTTGAATACGGCCGGGTCCACACTCCCGGAGGCGCGCCCCAGGGGAGGACTCAGCGCAGGCCCCAGGACAGGCCCCAGGACAGGCCCCAGGACAGGACCCAGCGCAGGACGGGCGGAGTGGCTGGCATTGCTCGCGGCCGCGGGTGGCTATTTCTGCCTGCTTTGCGGCTACTACATGTTGCGCCCCATGCGCGAGGCGCTGGCGCTGGAAATCGGGCCTGACTACTACCGCGCGTTGTTCACCGTGGCCTTCGTATTCTGCGCGGCGCTGCTGCCAGTCTACTGGTGGCTGGTGGGCCGTACGCGCCGCGGCTTGCTGCCGTGGCTGGTGTACACGCCCTTCGTGCTGGTATTCGTGGCCCTCGCGGTGGGGCTGAGCTGGTATCCCGGCGATCGCAACGTGGCCTTCGCCTACTTCGTGGCTCTGAGTGTGGCCAACCTGTTCCTCATCGCGGTGTTCTGGAGCGCGATGGCCGATGTATGGCGCCCCGAACTCGCGAAGCGTTTCTATGGCTTCGTGGCGGCAGGCGGCAGCGCCGGCGCCATCCTCGGGCCCACGCTGGTCGGGAATTTCATCCACGCGTGGGGGCCGGCGCCGCTGATCATCACGGCCTGCGCGCTCATCATGTTGTCGGCGCTGCTGTCGTCCGTGGCTCGCGAACGGCTGGCCCGCTGTGAAGGCGCGCAAGTCCCGGATGCTGCCATTCCCGTGGGTGGACGGGCCATCGACGACGTGAAGCGTCTGGTCACCACGCCCTATCTACTGGGGATCGCGGGCATCATCATCGCCGGGCAGCTGATCGGCGGATTCATGTACAGCGAGCAGGGCAAGTACGTGGAAGCCAACTACCTGTCACTGGCCGATCGCGCCGCGCTGTTCGCGCGCATGGAATTCTGGGTGAACATGCTGAACGTGGTATTCCAGGCCGGCGTGGTCACCGCGCTGTCCTGGCGCAACAGCCTGGTGACCAGCCTTTCGGCCATGCCGGTGCTAGTGGGCGCGAGCTTCGTGGTGATGGCGCTGGTGCCCACCGGCGGAGTGCTGCTGGTGACGCAGGTGCTGCGCCGTTCGGCGGACTACGGCCTGGGCAAGCCGACGCGCGAGATGCTGTTCACCGTGCTCAACCCCGAGAGCAAGTTCAAGAGCAAGAGTTTCATCGACATCGTGCTGCACCGTGGGTCCGATGCCGTGGCGCAATGGGTGTACGCGCCCATCGCCTTGCTGGGAGTGGGACTTGCGGGGGTGGCCTGGATCTGCGCGGGGTTCAGCATGGCCATGCTGGCCGCGACACTGTATCTCGGCCGCGCATTCGAGCGTCGCCGGAAGCCCACCGCGGCGTCGGAGCCGGCGTCATGAACGCGGCGCGGCTGCCCGCCCTTCCGGCGCAGCGTTTCGACGCGGCCGGAACCGCGCACGTGGACCTGCGCGCCGTCGCGCGACTGGCCGCACCGCTCATGGCCACCAACGCGGTGCAGGCGTTGCTCAATCTCACCGACCTGTGGTTCATCGGCCGGCTCTCCACGGACGCGGTCGCGGCCCTGGGCGCTATCTACTGGATCATGACCTGCGCCATCCTGCTGTTCGGCGGCGTGGGTCTCGCGGTGCAGACCTTCGTGGCGCAGGCGCATGGCAGCCGGCGCGGTGCGCGTGCCTCGCGGGCACTTTGGAATGCCCTGTGGGCCTCGCTGGCGCTGATTCCGGTATTCATCGCGCTGGCATTCGCCGGCCCCTGGATGTTGCAACCATTCGGTCTCGAGCCGGGCGTCGAGCAACTGGCGCTGGAGTACTGGACGCCCCGCATGTGCGGCGCCTTCATCGGATCGATGGGCTGGGCGGCGATGGGATTCTTCAACGGCATCTCGGCGATCCGCTTCACCATGATCGTGGTGGTGACGACCACGATCACCAACGCCATCGCCAACCAGGTGCTGATGTTCGAGCTGGGCATGGGCATGAAGGGCGCCGCGTGGGGAACCAATCTGGCGCAGGTGGTCGGAGTCGCGGTGGCGCTCGCATTGTTCCTGCGCGGCGAGGTGGGCAGGAAATACAAATCCGCGCTGATGTGGCGGCCGAGCTGGCCGGTGATCCGCGCGCAGCTCGCCGTGGGTCTGCCCATCGGCGTGATGTATGGCGCCGACGTGCTGGGCCTCGCGCTCTCGCAGCTGATGATCGCGCAGACCGGCGCCACCGGGGCCGCCGCCACGCAGATCGTCATGGCGCTGACCTCGCTGGCGTACATGCCGACCATCGGCATCGCGCTGGCGGGCACCACGCTGGTTGGCCAATCAATCGGCGCGGGCAATCGCGAATGGGCGAACCGCGTCGGCAACGTGGTGATCGCACTGTGCGCGGCGCAGATGGCGTTCGTGGCCGTGCAGCGGCGGGCCTTCGGCGGCGGATGTCGTGGAGCTGGGGCTCGTGTTGCTGTGGCCAGCCGCCGCGTACCAGATCTTCGATGGCCTGTACTGCGGCGCCGGTTTTGCGTTGCGCGGCGCGGGTGACACGCGCGTGCCGGCCGCGACCGCGCTGGTGCTTTCGTGGTTCCTGTTCGTGCCGCTGGCCCACACGCTGATCTTTGCGCCGGGGCAGGGATGGATTGACGGTCTGCCACAACATGGATTGGGCGCCAAGGGTGGCTGGATCGCGCTGGCGATCTATGTCGTGTTGTTAGGCGGCGCGATATGGTGGCGTTGGCGCAGCGGCGTCTGGAAAACCCTGCGCATCTGAACATCCGCGCGCGTCATCGCGCTCTGGGGGTTGCCTGATCGACGCGCGCGCGTCGACATGCTTAGATCGCGGCATGAGCATCATTCGCTACAAGGTCGACGCCGGCATTGCCTGGCTGTCCCTGAATAATCCGCCGTTGAACGCCTTGTCACACGAGCTGCGGCTCGGCATCGTGGCCTCGCTCGACAAGGCCCTGGCGGATTCCAAGGTGCGCGCCATCGTGCTC
>JAQSWD010000127.1 GCA_029266835.1 Steroidobacteraceae bacterium | reverse complement strand
AGCCACGCGCGACTGGCGGCGAAGGCGAGCGGCAACATGGGCCGCTGCGACATCTGCGACAGCAGGATGGCGCCCGGCTTGAACACGAAGCGCGGACCCTTCGGCCCATCCGGCGTGATGGAGGGGGAGATGCCCTGCTTCACCAGCGCTTCGTAGTAGTCGCGCAGCGCGCGGGCGCCGGTGTGCGAAGCGGAGCCGCGGATGGAATGCCCGCCGAACTTCGAGACCACCATGACACCGATATCACCGTCCACGGACGGGCTGATGAGAAACCCCAGTTTGAGTCCGCGCGATTGCTGCTGCAGCAGATACCAGGCGCAGAACAACTGGTGCTGGTGCCAATACACCGGAATGACCGAGGGATTGGTCGCCGTGGCCTTGAGCGCCTGCTCGGTATGTTCGTCGCCCACCACCCTTACCACGCGGCAGGTGCGCCAGAACATCTTGATGAGGAAAACGCCGATGGCGGCCACGATGCGCCAGGCGAAACGCCGCATCGGCGTCATCCGACGTTTCGAGCGGGTTTCCTTCCTGTACAGGCTATTACGCAATCCGCCGTCGGTTTGTTCTTTGGGGGGCTCGGTGGGCACGGTTGGGACCGGCGAAAAGAGGCGCGAATTGTCGGCGAATCGGCAGCGCGCTGCAATGAAATGCGGGCCGCGACGGAGATTGGCGTGACGCCACGTCCAAGGGAATCCGGCCAGCAGAATCGGGCAGTTGCCCGTGTATCATTCCGGCGCATGTCAGCAACCCCCCAGGACGAAGGTAACGCCGCGCGCCTGCCGCCATTGGCGGATGCGCAGTTCGACATCGGCGGCGATGATGACGCTATCCACCGCATGACCGAGCTGTTCGCCCGCCACGGCGACATCTATCGCTTTCATTCACCGGCGCGCAAAGCCGACATGTGGGTGATCAACCATCCCGATGACGTCAAACGGGTATTGGTCTCGAACCACAAGAACTACACCAAGGGCTCGGGGCTGGACCGCGTCAAGATCCTGCTGGGCCACGGCATCATGACCAGCGAAGGCGATCTGTGGAAGCGCCAGCGTTACATGATGCAGCCTTCGTTCCACCGCCGCGTCATCACCGAGTTCAACAAGCTCATCGACGCCTGCAACGAGCGCTTCATCGCCAAGTGGGAGAAACAGGCGGCGGAAGGCGCGCTGATCAACGTCACCGACGACATGAGCGAACTCACGCTCGAGATCGTGCTGCTGTCCATCTTCGGCACGGACCTCGAGCGCCTGAGCAAGGAGATGGGTGGCAATCCTTTCGACATCGTCACCAAGGAACCGGCGCGCGACCTCAAGTTCGCCTACCGCTTCCGGCAGCTCGCGAAACTGGTGGGCGCGCTGGCAGTGCGCCGCCGCAAGGAACAAACCGAGCACTTCGATTTCCTGCAGATGCTCATCGACGCGCGCGACAAGGAAACCGGGTCGCCCATGAGCGAGAAGGAACTCATCGACGAGGCCATGACGCTGATTGTTGCTGGCCACGAAACCACGGCCAGCGGCCTCAACTGGACCTGGTACCTGCTGTCACAGAACCCCGAGGCCGAAAAGCTGCTGCATGCCGAGATCGACGCGGCGGCCGAGAAGGCCGAACCCTCGTTGTCGGACATGGAGCAGCTGGCCTACACGCGGAACGTGGTCGACGAGGCGTTGCGCCTGTATCCGCCGGGGTGGCTGCTGAGCCGCCGGACCATCGGCCCGGACACCCTGTCCGGTTATGAGGTGCCCCCGGGCACCGACGTGCTGCTCTGCCCCTATCTACTGCACCGCCACCCACGCTACTGGAAGGAGCCGGACGCGTTCCGGCCCGAGCGGTTCGACGCGGCACACGAGGCGGAACGTCCGCGTTTCGCCTACATGCCCTTCGCCGCCGGACCCCGGCATTGCATCGGCGAATCCCTCGCCTTGTATGAAATGTACATGCACTTATATAAGGTGGCCCGCCGGTACCGGCTGACCTATGTACCGGACAAGCCCCTGGAACTGGAAGCGCAGATCAACCTGCGCACCCGATCCCCCCTGATGATGAAGCTCGAACGCAGGAATTGAGGCCGATGACGACCCAATCGAACATGACGGCGGCGCAGACGCTGGCCGAACTACTCGTCAACAACCGCGGCGTGAAACGCACGATCAGCTATCTCGAGACCGAGACCAGCGAACGCGTCGTGGCCTATGGCGAACTGTACGAACGCGCGCTCGGCATCCTGTTCCACCTGCAGAAGCTCGGCGCCAGGCCCGGCGACAAGCTCATCATCTACCTCGCCAACAACGAGCAGTTCCTCGATGCATTCTGGGCCGGCATGCTGGGCGGCATCGTGCCGGTGCCGGTGGCGCTGGGCATCAGCGACGAACACAAGCACAAGCTCCTGCGCATCGCGAAGAAGCTCGGCAGCCCTTTCATCTATACCGACAGGAAGACGCTGGACCGCATCGGAAGTTTCGCGGGCGGCGCCGGCGAACAGGCTACTTACGACGGCCTGGCTTCACGCGCCTTCTTCGCCGAGAACATCAGCGACATCTCCAGGGCGGGCAAGACGCACGATGTGCGGCCGGATGACACGGCATTCATCCAGTTCTCCTCGGGTTCCACCAGCGAACCCAAGGGCATCGTGCTCACCCACCGCAATATCCTCACCAATGCGCGCGGCGCGGGCGAGGCCTCGTTGTGGAACGAGAACGACACCAATCTCACCTGGATGCCACTGACCCATGACATGGGCCTCATCGGCATGCACATCATGATGTTCGCCCATCGCATGCAGCTGAACGTCATGCCCACGGAACTGTTCATCCGCCGGCCGCTGCTGTGGATGACCTTCGCGTCGCGCAAGGGCGTCACGGTGACGAGCTCGCCGAACTTCGGTTACCGGCACTACCTCAAGGTGCTGGGTGACCGTCCCCTCGGCGACCTGGATCTGTCGAAGATGCGCCTGGTCTACAACGGCGCCGAGCCCATCTCGGTGGAGCTGGCCGAGGAATTCATGACGCGCCTGGCGCCGGCCAGGCTGCGGCGCGAAGCCATGTACCCGGTTTATGGCCTCGCGGAGGCCACGCTGGTGGTGAGCTTCCCGCAGCCGCCGGGGCAGATGTACGAGTCCATCGCGGTGAACCGCCATGAGCTGGCCGTCGGCAAACTACCCTCGCCGCTGCTCAAGGAACATCCGGACGCACTGTCGATCATGGCCGTGGGGCAACCCATTCCCTACAGCTTCGTCCGCATCGCCGACGACGCGGACCAGGAAGTGCCCGAGGGCCACGTCGGCCACGTGCTGATCGCGGGCGACAACGTCACCAAGGGCTACTTCGAGAATCCCGAGGCCAACGCCAAGGGCTTCACCGCTCCCGATTCCAGCGGGAGATCGTGGCTGCGTACCGGCGACCTGGGCCTCATGAAGGGCGGCAAGCTCTACATCACCGGCCGCGCGAAGGAGATCATCTTCGTCAACGGCCAGAACTACTATCCGCACGACATCGAGAGCGTGGCCATCCGCGCCGACAACATGGAACTGGGCAAAGTGGTGGCCGCGGGCGTGCGCGCCAAGGGCGCGAGCACCGACGACCTCATTCTGTTCGTCCTGCATCGCATGGACATGAAGGAGTTCCTGCCCATCGCTTCGCAGCTCACGCGCATCGTGAACGAACACACCGGCCTCGAGGTCTCGCACGTGGTGCCGGTGAAGCGCATCCCCAAGACCACCAGCGGCAAGATCCAACGACACCTGCTCGAAGAAGACTACGTGAACGGCGTCTACGCCGCGGAGCTGGCGGAACTCGCCGGCCTGCGCGCGCAACTCGAAGCGGCCGGTGGCGCGAAGGTGACCAGCAACGAGATCGAGCGGCGGATCAAGGACATCTGCGACGCGGCGCTGGAACGCAATATCGACGTGAACGACAACCTGTTCGAGATCGGCGCGAGCTCGCTGAAGCTCATCGAGATCCACGAGCAGATGGACAAGATCTACCCGGGAATGGTGGACCTCACGGAACTCTTCGACTTCCCCACCATCGCCGAGTTGTCACGTCACCTCGAAGGGAAATTGGCCGCGACGGTCTGAGCGCCGTCGTCGATGCGCTCTTCCTGGTTTTCCATCCGCGCCTGTTGCGGCGCGGCGGACGATTCTTCGTGCCGTGACCACAGCACCACCGCCACGAGCAGGGCAAGCGGCATGAGGACGGCGGCGGCGGAGCGGTCAAAAGCGAACATGATCGGAATCTCCAGGGAAGCGGGTCTGCGGCAAGCGTCTGCAAAGTAGCTGACGCTCTCCTTCAGAAAAACCGGACAAACCCGAATTCATTGTCCGGCTTTCCTTTACAATCGAAATCATGGACCAGCTCCAGGGCATGCGGGTATTCGCGCGGGTGGCCGAACTGGGCTCTTTCGCCCGCGCGGCCAACGATCTCGACATGTCGCGCGCCATGGCCTCGAGCTATGTTGCCCAGCTCGAGAAGCATCTCGGTACACGTTTGCTACACCGCACTACAAGAAAAGTTACGGTGTCGCCCGAGGGTGCGGTCTACCTGGAACGATGCAAACGCATCCTCGACGAGGTGCAGGCTGCGGACGACGAGATGCGCCACGCGCGCGCGCGGCCCCAGGGCAAGCTGCGCGTGGATGTGCCGGTGGCCTTCGGCCGCTATCTGTTGATGCCCGCCCTGCCCGCGTTCACCGAGCGTTATCCCGACGTGGCCCTGGAAGTGCGCTTCAACGATCGCTTCGTGGATCTCGCCGCCGAGCACATCGACGTGGTGTTGCGTTCCGGTGAGATCCGCTCGCCCGATCTCATTGCACGCCGCATCACCAGCTCCCGCCTCGTGACCTGCGCCGCGCCGAGCTACATCGCACGTCACGGCATGCCGCAGACTCCCGGGGACCTGCGCCAGCATCGCACCATCGGGTTCCTGCGCGCGGACACCTCCCGCCCTTCGGAGTGGAAGTTCAAACAGGGCCGCGATGGCACGCAGAAGCTCAAGCTGTCGTTCGCGCTGAGCTTCAACACTTCCGAGCCCATGGTGATGTCGGCGTACGAAGGCCAGGGAATCATCCAGACCACGGACCTGCTGCTGGGCCGGGCGATCGCCGAAGGCCGCGTCATCGAAATACTCAAGGAGTATTCCTGCGAGGGCCCGCCGCTGAGCGTGGTCTATCCGCGGGCGACGCAGCACCTCGCGAAGGTGCGCGTATTCGCCGAATTCGCGGCCGAGATCATGCGCAAGTACCAGGCGCGCGCGAGAATCCCGAGCATCGAGCGCTGAGCGCGACGGCCACGCCGAACTCCGGCAGGCAACACCGCCGCCGCAAGCCTCAAGCGCGCGCGTCGGCGAGCGCGGGTATCTGGATTCCGCAGTCCACGAAATCGAACGAATCGATGTGTTCCGGCACGTGCAGGCGGTTGCCCTGCACATAGTCCACGCCTAACTGCTTCACCGCGCGGAACTTGCTGGTGGAATCCACGTGACTGGCCACCGTGCGCATGCCCAGCGTGTCGGCCATGTGCACCAGCCCGTTGATGCGCGCGCGCGAGACGATGTCATCCGTGGCACCGCGCACCAGCGAGCCGTCTATCTTCAGCGTGTCGGCATTCACGTCGCGCAGGAAGTCGAATCTGCCCGTGCCCGTGCCGGCATTGTCCACCGACACTTCGCAGCCCCGGTCGATCAGCGCCCTGGCGAGAGCCGAAAACTCCTGCGGCGCGAGGCCCATGTCCAGCTCGGAGACCTCGAAGCGCAGCGCCGACAGCGGCAGCCCCGACTTGTCCAGGCAGCTCGCGAGGTAGTCGCGAAAATCCGGACGCACCACCGACTTGCCGGAGAGGTTCACCGAGAACACGGCATTGGCATCGGCCCAGCGATCGCGATTGCGCTGCATCCACACGAGCAGCGCGCGGATCACCCACCGGTCGATGGCCGGCATGCGTCCATTGCGTTCGGCGGTGTCGAGGAACTCATGCGGCGCCAGCACACCCTGATCCGTGGGCAGGCGTATCAGCACTTCGACGATGAGCGGCGTGCCGCTGGACGATTCGTCGTCGCGCAGGCTCACGATGGGCTGCAGATGCAGCTCGAACTCGTCCTGGCGCAACGCGGTGTCGATGAGCGACATCAGCGTTTCCTCGCGCTCGAGGAGCGCGAGATCGTGGATCAGCGAATCATCGGCACTGCCATCTTCGAACTGCAGCGCGGCGATGACCGTGCCGTCGTCCGCCTCCCCGGCCTGATCGGAAACGGCGGAAGACGGTGTGTCAGGAGGCACCGCCTCCGCCGCGACCTCGGCCTCGAGAGAAAGCAACCGGATGGCGCGCGCGATCACCGGCAGCACCGGCGCGAGCAGGTCGACGCGCATCTGGCGGTCTTCGTCGCCCAGCGTGAGCCCCGCGAAAGCCAGCAGCAGCACGCCGCGGAATCGGCCTTGCTCGACGATGGGCAAGGCACAACGTGCGCGGGCGGTATCTGCGCTCTCCCACCACAGGCCGCAGCTTGGCCCGCGCACGTCGTACCCATTCTGACTTGACGGTTCGTCGACCACCTCGGCGATCAGCGCGTGGTCTTCCGCGAGCATGAAGTCGCCGCTCGACCAGAGCGCATGCCCTTTGCGATCGTGGATCGACAAGGACAGGATTTCGGGACTGCGACGCAGGAGTCCGCGCGCCAGCGGCGCGAGCAACGAAGCGGGTGTTTCATGTTCCGGGTGGTTCGTCATACGTGGCACCAGACTAAGGTCGCGCGGAAACGCCATCGTCGTCGCCGCCCGGCGACGTAGGGTCCGGGCGACGACACCGGCCTGGCACCCTGGCTGGGGCGCGATAGGTCAAATCGTCGCCGTCCCGCTTGCCCCAAACCCCGCGTGGGCGGAAACCCCTGCCCCTACAATCCGACGGTGCAAAGCGGAAGCCACGCGGAAAAATCCCTCATCGATCGCGCGCTGTTCGCGCTCTGGGCCTTGTTCTGGCTGCTCATGCTGCTGGTGGCCATCGAGGACGAACGCGGCGATCAAGGTGTCCGCTGGTGGGAGCCCGTTCTATGGGAGGGCAGTTCGGCGCTGGTGGCCACGGGCTGGCTGCTCCTGCAGCGACGCATCGCGCCGCGATGGAACGTGGACCTGGGCAACCCGGTGCGCTGGTTCGGCCGGCATTTCGCCTGGTTGCCGGTGGTGCTGGTCACCTTCATCTCGGCGGTCTACGCCATCCGCCACGGGGTCTACGGCCTCACCGATGAGATCTACGAACACCGGCCGATGGCGCAGGTTTTCCTTTACGAGAGCATCAAGCTCACGCTGTATTCGGGACTTTGGACAGGCCTGATCTTCGGGCTCGAGAGCTTCGCGTCGTGGCGGACCGAGCGCGAGCGGTTGCTCACGTTGCAGAAGCATCTCGCCGAGTCGCAGCTCGCGCAGCTCAAGGCGCAGCTGCAGCCGCATTTCCTGTTCAACGCGCTGAACACCATCTCCGCGCTGATGCAGGTGGACGTGGACCGCGCCGACCGGCTGCTCACCCAGCTGGCCGACCTGCTTCGCGCCACGCTCAAGGCTGGTGAGCGGCATACGAACCCGCTGCGGGAGGAACTGGAATTGTTGCGGCTGTACTCGCTCATCATGCAGGAGCGATACGCCGGCCGCGTCCGCCTGGAATGGAACGTGCGCGAGAACGCGCTCGACGCCGCCATACCCGCGCTGATCCTGCAACCGCTGCTCGAGAACGCGTACAAACATGGCGTGGAGCTCAGCGCCGCGCCCGTGGCCGTGAGGATCGAGGCCCAACGGCGCGACGACACCTTGCTGGTCATCGTCCGCAACAGCGGAAC
>JAQSWD010000126.1 GCA_029266835.1 Steroidobacteraceae bacterium | reverse complement strand
GATGGTGACCAGCAGTTCGCGCAGGTCATCGTTGTCTTCGGCGACGAGCACTCGGAGAGGGGGCGCGGTCATGAGTACGCAAGCCTACCTGCGTTTGCCAGGGCAGCGCCCATTGTCGCAGCCGGCAGGCGCGCGGATCAATCGTGGCTGGCGGATCAGGCCCGGCAGCGTCAGCGTCCGGCGGTTTCTTCCGTCTGTTCCTGGTCGATGGCCCAGGCCAGCAGGGGATCTCCCGCTTCCCGTTCCACGCGCAACGCATCGATGGTCGAACGTAGTTCGCGCAGCCGTTCGAGCTTGAGCTGCTCCAAATCGGAGGCACTCAGGGTACTGGCGAGGGGGTGGATCACGGTGAGTCGGTTGGCACGGGCTGCCATCGCATCGCTCCTTGATGTGTGGGCAGTGTGACAAAAGTCCGGAGAGCGTGGCCCTGCGCGCGCGCTGATTGTGGCGTAGGACGGGGCCTCAGCGCGAAATTCTCACTGTCAAATTCGCTCTAATGTCGCAGCCCATTTCGAAGGGCACAGGAGGTTCACGTGACTGAGCGCAAGACACAGCCGAAGGCAGGCGAAGCGAAGATCCAGGGCGAGGGCGACTACGAGGCCACGCGCCGGTACCGCAAGCGGACCGAGGAATTCCTCGAGAACAATGACGTGGAGAAGGCTGCGGAGAACGCGGCTCCCGAAGATGCCGATGAGGCGGAGGAGCTGGAGTCTGCCGAGGCGGCGGGCAAGAGCCGCGCCAAGGGCGAGGACCCCGCGCTGCGTCGTTAGCCGCCGCTAGTTAGAGAAGAAGTTCTTCAGCGCCTGGCAGGTGGCTTCAGGCGCTTCCTCGGCCAGCATGTGCCCGCTGTCGATCTCCTCGCCGCGCACATCGCTGGCCCATTCCTTCCAGACCGCCAGCGCGTCGTACCACTTGGGAATGACGCCCTTGGCGCCCCACAGGGCGAGCACGGGGCACTCGATCCTGCGGCTGCCACGATCCGCCTGGTCCTGCTGGAAGTCCACGCTGACGGCCGCGCGATAGTCCTCGCACATGGCGTGTATCGCGGCCGGGTCGCGCGCGTTCTGCAGGAAATCCTCATAGGCCTCGAAGTCCGAAGCGCCCTGGCCGTGTTTGAACAGGAAGCCGATGGGGTCGGCGCTGATCATCTTCTCGGGCAGCGGATGCGCCTGCGCCAGGAAGAACCAGTGCCAGTAGCCCATGCCGAAACGCCAGTCCGCGCGGCGCAAGGTATCGCCGGTGGGCACGATGTCCAGCACCGCGAGCCGGGTCACCGAGGCCGGCGAGTCGAGTGCCAGCCGATAGGCACAGCGGCCACCACGATCGTGGCCGGCGACGAAGAACTTCTCGAAGCCGAGACGTTTCATGACCTCGACCTGGTCGCGAGCCATGGCGCGCTTGGAATAGGTTTCGTGATTCGCGCTGGATTCGGGTTTGCTGCTGCCGCCATAACCGCGCAGGTCGGGGCAAACTACCGTGAAGTGTTCGGCCAGCCGCGGCGCCACCTTCGACCACATGGCATGGGTCTGCGGAAAACCGTGCAGGAGCAGAAGGGGTGGCCCCGACCCGCCGTGACGCAGGCGGATGGCGACTTCGTCAGTCTCTATGGTTGTTAGCTGAAAGCCATCGAACACGACGCCCTCGGTGTGACCTCAATTGCGCGTGGCGAGGACTTCAAAGCGTCGCGTGACCCTTTGTCCCTCGTTGTCCACCAGGGTCAGTATGTGCCGCCCGGGGTCCATGTCCAACGATTGCTGGTGAAAAGTGTGCGTTTCTCCAAGGTATCGGTCGTCGAGATGCCAATAAATCGTGGCTTCCGGGCTTCGATGGACGGCCTCGAATACAGTCCGCCCGCGGCTGCCGTCGAGTTCGCCGGGGATCAGCACGCGGCCGTTGGCGTCGGGATAGAGGATGGCCAGCGCGCCACGGGCCGAGCCTCCGTCCCGGCAATCGGGCCGCATCGAGGGCAGGGGCCGGTATTCCGCGTGAGCGCGACGGTAGTAGAACTCTTCCGCGGGCGGCAGCACGAACCAGGTGGAATGGCGCATGGCGCCCGGGGATTCACATTCGCTGTCCACGCGGAACCGTCCCGAGGACTCCAGGTTCACGCGCAGGTTGTGAGGGCTCTGCATCTCGAAGTGACTGTCACGCGGCAACCACACGCGCTCGGTGGCGCAGCCGTCGACGGCGAGAAACCCGTCATTGGCGCAGACATCGATCGGGCGCAGCGCGTGAACCGGCTGGGTGAACCAGTCGCTGGCGGGCAACACGTTGAACAGGCCGAACATCAACGGCGCCGCCATGGACGAACCCGTGAGTCCCGGCCGGCCTTCGCCGCCGGCGTTGCCCACCCACACGCCCACCGTGTACCGGCTGCTGTTGCCCACCGCCCAGCCGTCGCGCAAGCCCCAGCTGGTACCGGTCTTCCACGCGATAGCGCGGCTGTCGGCAAAGCTGCGCCAGTGGCCTTCCTCGCCGGGCCGCGATACTTCCAGCAGCGCACGCAACGTGAGCCACGCCGCGCCCGTGCCGATGGCCGTGGGTGCATGCGCGGCACCGGATTCGCCCTGAACCGCCGAGAGTTCCCGGAATCGCGGCACCGGGTCGGCGAGCCCGGCGCGAGCGAGTCCGGCGAGGCTGGCGTAAAGGCCGGCGATATCCCAGAGATTGCCCTCGGCCCCGCCCAGCACCAGTGTGAGGCCGTAGTCGTCCGCGGGCCGCTTGAGCGTCGTCATGCCCGAGGCACGCAACAGGTCGGCGAATCGCGCCACGCCATAAGACTTGAGCATTCGCACGGCGGGAATGTTCAGCGAGGCCGCGAGTGCCTCGTCGGCGCGCACCGCGCCTCGATATTGACGGTCGAAATTCTCGGGTGAGAAACCCTCGTAGTGCGTGGGCACGTCAGGCAGGAGCATGCGCGGCGTCAGCATGCCATCCTGGAGCATGGCGGCGTACAACATCGGCTTGAGGATGCTGCCCGTGCTGCGCGGCCTGCGGATGATGTCGACGGCATGGGCATCGCCCAGCGAGTTGCCCACATACGCCAGCACCTCGAAGGTGACGTTGTCGACGACCAGCGCGGCGGCGTTGTTCACCTGCTGACGGGCCAGCACCGCCGAGTGATCGCGCACCAGTTGCGTAGCCTGCACCTGCAGGCGCGCGTCCAGCGTGGTACGCAGGCGGTGGCGCGAGGGATCCTGCGCGCGCAATGTATCCAGCAGGTGCGGCGCGAGGTCGGGGAGGTCGTGGGGCTCGGCCGTGAGCGGCTCGGCCAGTGCCAGTTCGAGATCCAGCGCGGCGAGGTCGCCGGATTCATGCAGGCGGCGCAGCAGGAAGTCTCGCTTGGCCTGAAGCTTCGGCCGGTTCCGCTTGAGATGCACCAGCGCCGGGTTGTTGGGCAGCACGGCCAGCGTCGCGGACTCGGCCCATGACAACGCGGCCGGTTCCCGACCGAAGTAGCGCCAGGACGCGGCTTCGAGCCCGACGACATTGCCGCCGAAGGGCGCGTTGGCCGCATAGAGGCTCAGTAGTTCGTCTTTGCTGTAGCCGGCCTCGAGGCGAAGCGCCAGCAGACCTTCCACCAGCTTGGCGCGCAGATTGCGACTCTCGCTGCCGCGCGAAAGCCGCGCCAGCTGCATGGTCAAGGTGCTGCCGCCGCTGATCACCCGGCCCGCATCCACGTTCAGCCGGATGGCGCGCGCGATGGCCAGCCCGTCGATGCCCGAATGCCTCTCGAATCGCTTGTCTTCGAACACCAGCAGCGCGCGGCGGAATTTCTCCGGAACCTGTTGCCCGGGCGGGAACCGCCACTGCCCATCGGCGGCGATGCGCGCCGAGAGCAGTGTGCCGTCGCGCGCCTCGATCACGTACGAGAGCGGCGCGCGGAACAGGGAATCGGGCAGCATGAGCCAGAAGGCCACACCCAGCACCAGGCCGGCCAGTGCGCCGGTGGCGGCGATTTTCCGGCGCAAGGGCCAGCGCCGGCCCCCGCCGTGAAGATCATTGCCGAAGACGCGCCAGGGTTTCATTTCTGCGGCGACACCACTTCCACCCACTGGCCGCGCTGGCGGGCGTGGATGTTGGCGTCGTACATGGCTTCGATGCCGCCGCCGGGTAGATAGAACCGGCCGAGATAGGCCGCGTTCAGCCGCGTCTCGAAGAAGATGGACTCGTCCGGGTTCAGGCTGAAGTAGCGCAATACGCGATCGTCCCGGATGTCGGTGTACTCGGCCTCGCGGCGCTGCCGGTCGCGCCAGTCCGAGGGCACCCACCAGAAGCGACCGCGCTGGTTCTTGTCGGTGCTGCGGTCGCCCGAGGTATCGACGTTCTCCAGCCGGTCGTTGCGGATTTCCCAGCCGCCCGGGAACATCTGCGACAGCGCCAGGTTGTCCAGCGCGCGCCGGCTGGTGTTGCGGATGGTGATCTGCGCGATGAGGTCCATGCCCTGCGGCAGCTTGTTCACGTCCACGGCATTGCCGTCGGCATCGGCGTAACGGATGTCGAGGGACAGGCCATTCGACGAGGCGTCCTCCTCGCCGCTGCGCGCGATGGCGCGCACCGCCGCGGTCACGTACAGCTTGCGATCGGAAGTGTTGGTCAGCGCCAGGGGCATGCCGGCCGGCGACGGTGGCGGTAGTTTGACCGTGGACAGCGGCGACTCGGCCTTCATGGCGACGGGTTTCGCCTTGCCTTTCGCATCGATCCCTTTCTCATCGATGGAATAGTCGAAGCTGAAACCGGTGAAGGGCCTGGTACCCGTCGTCTGTGCCACCGCCACCAGCGCGAAGGCCAGCGACTGCGTGCTGTACCAGTCACCACTGACGAGCTGCGCGGCCACGTCTTCGAGCAGTTGATCCGCGTCCGCCGACCGGCCCATGAGCGTGAGGCCCTGCAGTACGATGGCGCGGTCGCGCAATAGCGAGCCGAAGGTGTAGGGGTTCGCATCGGCGAACACGAAGGCCTGCACGCGGCCCTCGGTCAGCGTTCTCGCCACCTCGGGTTTGCCCGCGAGCTTGTACGCCGAGGCCAGCAACCAGCGTTCCGCCAGCGACATCGATGGCGTCTCGCGCAGGCGATTCATCGCGCCCATCTCGGGTTGCCCGGCCAGCGACAGCGTGTACAACCGATACGCCTGGGCGAACCGCGCGGCTTCGGCCAGCGAAGCGCGATACTCGACCAACCCGCGATGATCGCCGGCGCTCCAGCGTTGCGCCGCCGATTTCTGGTATCGCACCCATCCGGCTTTCATGTCGCCGGGGAGCGTGTAGCCCAGCTTCTCGGCCTCGAGCATGAAATGCCCGGCGTAGGTCGTTCCCCAGTCATTGCGCCAGGACAACGAAGGATCCTGGTCCCAGACTCCCGGCCAGTAACCGAAGCCGCCGCTGGAATGCTGGAAGCTGCGCAAGCGCGCGATTCCGGCGCGGATGTTGTTCTCCGCCTGCAACCGCTGGTTCGGGTCCAGCTTCACCAGCGCCGACAGATAGAGCTGCGGGAAAGCTGCCGAAGTAGTTTGCTCGAGACAGCCATGCGGATACCCGATGAGGTACTGCAGGCGCCCGTCGAGGTTGATGGGCGGCAGCGCCGACACTTCGAGCATGGCGCTTTGCGTACCTTCGAGGCCGAAGCTCTTGAGGTCCGCCTTCCACGAGGCGCCGTCGCTGGAAACGCGACGCCGCGGCATTGGGTGTGCGGATTTCCAGCCACACTTCGCTCTCGGCACGGTATTTCCCGCTGGTGGCGATCACCTTGATCCTTCCCTTGCCCAGCTGCGCGGAGGATTTCAGCGCGAGGAAGCCGAGTTTCTCCTCGGGGCGGGCGAAGGCCAGCGTGGTTCCCGGAGTGGCCGCGGTGAAGCGTCCGTCCGTTTTCACCTGCAGTTCCACGTTCTTGATGCTCGCCGGCGACCAGCATGACGCGCACCGCGCCCACGTACTGCGGCAGTTCGATGGCATGTACCTTCTTCTCGCCGGCCTCGAGCGCGAACGGGCCGAGGAATTTCACCACGGGCGGAAAGCGCGACTTGGCTTCGTCGGGATTGGTGGCGGCAGAGCCGTCGGAGCCACCCAGCGCCAGCAGTCGATCGAGTTCGCCGCCATAGGCGCCAGCGACCTCGTCGAACAGGTCCCAGGTGAGGATGCCCAGCGCTTCGCGTTTATAGAATTCGCCGTGCAGGTTGGGTGTCTTGAAGTTGGTGAGACCTAACAATCCCTCGTCGACCACGGCCAGCGTGTAGTTCATGGCCCGGCCGGAAGTCTCGCTGACCGTAATCGAGGCCTTCGACTGCGGCGCCCACTCGGCGGCCGCCGTCACCACGGGGGCAAGCCGGGTCTGCGGATCGGTGACCTTGAGCGGGATCACGCCGTACAGGCGGATCGGCCGGTCATTGGTCTTGCCGGCGTGCGGCTGCACCAGCGTCACCGCTACGTACACGTTGGGCGCCATCGCCGCGGTAATCGGGATGGACACGCGATTCGTGGCGGCCTTGCCGGCAGGATCCCTGGCCGCCTGCGCCTCTATCCACCGGTGCTCGAGGATGGCGCTGCCATTCTCGATGGTGAGCAGCGCGCGACCCTGCGAAGCCTCGGGCAGCTGCACCACGGCCGTCTCGCCGACCTGATATTCCTGCTTGTCCGAGGTGAGCGTGAGGATGTTGGCGGCGGGGCCCGACTGGTCGCGCTGCGCGCCGGCCCAGGACGGCCAGTCGACGTAGAACACGCGGCCCGTGCAATGGCCTCCATCTAGGTCGCAGACACGTACCAGGTAGCGGCCCCACTCGGGATACTTGATTTCGAAACTCCACTGGCCGCGCCCGTCGCGTGTGGAAATCGTTTCCTGCCTGATGACCGCATTACTCTCGCTTTGCGCATACTGCGCCAGCGAGTCGCCGGTCTGCTCCCACCACCAGCGCCACTGCACCTTGTACAGCGTCACTTTGACGCGCGGCATCGACACGGGTTTGCCGTTCAGATCCAGCGTCGCCAGGTCCACGACATGCCTGGTGTCGGTGAGCAGCATGTCGCGTGCCGCGTCGCCCTTGGGCATCTTGAGACCCACGTAACGATCGAAGGCGGCGACCGTGCGCGTTTCGCGATTGATGCTGAAGGCGCCGCCGCGTTCGAACACGCGCGTGATGAAGTTGGCGTTCAACATGCCGGGCACGTCGCGCGGCAGGTCAAGGCGCTTTTCCACCCTGGCATTGCCTTCACCGTCCAGGTCACCGTCGAACATCGTGATGGGCGCGCCGTTGAAGCCGCGCGCCGGATCGTCGAACACGTAGTCGGTGAAAGTCTTGAACCGGGTGGCGCCGGGCGAGAGGCGTACTTCAATATTGGCGCGCAGGTTGGCAGCGGTGGCGCCGCTCAACCACTGCGCCGAGAGATCCGCGCGCAGCGGCGTGCTGGCCAGCACGTCGTTGTCACCTTTGGTTTCATCGAAGGCCAGGTCGATCTTGAGCCGGTTGGGCATCACGGTTTCCACCTTCAGCGTCCTGGCGAAGGAGGCGCCGCCGATCAGCGCCGTGGCGTGCCAGTCGCCGGTGGGCGCATCCGCCGCGGTCTTGAGTTCGAAGGCGTAGAACTGCCCTACGGGCGTGGTGTTGGTCAGGGTCTGCACGAGCTGTCCGCGCGGATTGCGCAGCTCCAGCGTCACGGGATGGTTGGCGGGCAGAGTCTTGTGGCGGTCCTGCAGCGCGAAAGTGAGGTAGATAGTGTCGCCGGGTCGCCAGACGCCACGGTCGCCGTATAGAAAGCCCTTGAGTCCATTGACCACGGTCTCGCCGCCCACGTCGAAGTGACTGGTGGGCAACGCGACGCCCTGGGCCACCTTGAGGTAACCCTTGCGGCCGTTGTCGTCGGCGATCAACGCGAAGGGCGGGGTGCGCAGGTCGAGCTCCAGCAGGCCATCGACGCCCGTGCGGCCGCTGCCGATCACCTGGTTCTGGTAGCTGATGGCGTTGATCGTCACGCCCGCCATGGGCTTCGACGAGTCCAGCGCCGTGGCCGCGATCAGTAGTTTGCCCTTGGCGCCGCGCTTGGCGATCAGGCCGATATTGGAAGCGAGCAGGTTGCGCTGCGCGCGGATGTTCTGCCCGTAGCGGTAGTAGGCGGGCTTGCAGGGGTCGCCGCGTTCCGACCAGACGATGTCGCCCTCGTAGTCTTCCTCCTCGTAGTAGTTCCAGGCGCTGTTGTTTTCTTCGGAGTAGTAAGAGTCAGTGTCTTCCACGCTGACGGGCTCGGCGTTTTCCACGCCGGCGCCCTGGCCGCCGCAGTCGTACAACGCATCCTTGGGAGCCAACGACAACTTGATCTGGAACAGGCCGCCCGGGTGCTTGCGCATGAGCTCGGTGACGTCGAGGTTGTAGCGCGTCCACTTGCCGGTTACCTGCGCGGTGAGCGGGATGGTCTTGCGCCAGAGCACACGGCCCACGCGGCCCAGTTCCGACGATCCCGAGAGCGAGTTCACCTGCAGGAACTGCGGAATGTTGGGTTCGAACACCTGCAACGCCACCACCTGCACGGCGCGCGCGCTCACGGCTTCGAAGGGCACGCTGAGCGTGGTGGCATCCGGGAGGATCACGCCATTCCCCACGAACCGCACCTGAGGCTTGGTGTTGGTGAACTCGAGCTCGAACTCCCGGGTCCCGATCAAGTCGTTGCCGGCGCGGCTGCGGATTTTCGGCTCGAGCGTGAGCGTCACCTTGCCGACCACGTCCTCGTTCACGTACAGCGTCAGCGTGTTGTTCTCGATGCGCGTGGTGAATTCGCCGGATGAAAGACGGATCAGTCCCTTGAGGTCCTGGCGCGTATCCACGGCATCGGAGAACTTGAGCTGGATCTGGCGCTGATCGTTGACCTGCACCGCATCCGCCTGCGTGACGGCGAATTCATCCAGCGCCGGCACGCGCGTGGTTCCCTGGCCCTTGATGTCGGGCAATCCCAGCGGCGTGCCGTCCCAACGCAGCACCAGCTGCTGTTCGACCTTTTTACGCACGATGCCGGGGACGTTGAAGCCATACTGGCGTTCGCCCCCGGTCCAGACGATGGGCACGGACCTGCCGTCCAGCTCGGCCGTGAGGATTTTTTCGAGCTTCTCGCGCTTCTCGGTGTCCGCCGTGTCGATGGACCCGCGCAGCATCATCACTTCCTCGTGTTCGTAGTCCACGTCGAGTCCGTGATTCTTCACGTCGAAGTTGACCTCGAGCGTCTTCACCGCGAACTCGAAGGGCCTGGTGTCCGAGGGCATGCCCTCGAGGCCTTTCGCCAGTACCTGCACGCGGTATTCGGTGTTGGGTGCGAGTTCGGTCTCCGGCCGGATGAGGATTTCGCGGCGGCTTGCGAACGAGACGCGCACCTTGGCGGCCGGGTTGATGACCACGTTCGCAGCCGCGTCACTGCCCACGCGCGACTCGGGAACCACGTCGCCGGTGAACAGCACCCGCACCGGCGAATGCCGCGAGATCGCGCCGTTGCTGTGCAGGCTGATCGCGCTGACCCAGCTCGGATCCGGAGCTCCCGGCTTCGTGGCCGGCGCATCCTGCTTGTTGCCGCTGCAGGAGGCGAAGAAAAGGACCGCGGCGGTGACGACGCAAGCGGCGACGAGTCTGCGGATCATGTGAGCTCCCGGTAAATCCACGCAGCGTTATTGCAACGCCGAATACAGTCGAGTCGGTGGGGCAATTGTGGCAAATCAGGGAGCCCGGCGGTGTCGTACGAAGAGCGCGGACGCATTCGCATCGTTGGCTCCGCGGTCGCCTCGAAGAACGCATCGAGCATGCAGCTCGCGAAGACGCGAGATGCATGCCCGATGCTCTCGGCGCCCTGACTGCTCCGCCAACGATGCGAATGCGTCCGCGCCCCTTCGTTCATCGTCGCGGTATCCCTGATTCGCCGCATTCGCCTGGGCTTGGAAGAGATCCGGGCTGCGAGGTGGGTTGGAGCTCGCGATCTTTTCCCAATCCGCGGCCAAGCAGAATCCTGGAGCAGGAGGAGGCGCGGACCAGCCGCGACGGTGGTGCGGCGACGACCGGCCGAAGCTTTCCAGCGCGAAGTAGAGGGCGCCGAGCGCGAAGCGTCAGCGCGAAGGTACTCTTTGGTGGTTCAACGCAAGTCCGCGTTCACCAGCAGGCACGAGCGAAGCGTCACCAGCTCTGTCTGCGCAGCTTCGCGCTCGGGAACCCCCGAAGGGGGCGCCCGAAAGTGAGCGATGGAAAGCTTCGGCCGGTCGTCGCCGCTCGACAGCCTCACCCCGTCCGCGCCTACTTCGAAGCAACCTCATTCTTCGAGTGAATCCACACGCCACTCTGCAAGGTGCTGGCATACGCCGCCCCCACGATCCCCGCATCCGCGCGCAACGCCCCGATCTTGAGCGGCGCCGGGACCTGCAGATCATCGACGAGATTGGGATGATCAGCGGTGATGCCGCCGCAGAGCACGATGAGATCCGGCCAGAAAAGGGCATGCGTACGCGTGAGCACATAACTCAGCTCGGACATGTAGCTGGACCAGTCGAGCTTGCGTTCCATGCGTGCGCGGCCGGAGGCGCGCGTCTCGGCTTCCATGCCGTCGAATTCGAGATGACCGAGTTCGGTGTTGGGGACGAGTTTGCCGTCGACGAACAGCGCGCTGCCGATGCCGGTGCCGAGGCTGAGCACCAGCACCGTGCCCATCACGTCGCGCGCGGCGCCGTACTGGACTTCAGCGAGTCCCGCGGCGTCGGCGTCGTTGATGGCGACCACGCTGCGCTTGAGGCGCGCGGCGGCGGGTTCGGCCAGTGGCTGCCCGATCCACGCCTTGGCGACATTGGCGGCGGTGTACACGGTGCCGCCGACCACCACGCCGGGAAAGGTGACGCCTGCGGTCAGGCTGCCGGCGTTGTCAGGCAGCGCGGCGGCCATGGCTTCCATCATTTCGCTGACGGCGGACATCGCGGGCGAGGGTACTGAGCGGCGTTCACCGATCAGGGCGCCCCGGGTCAAGTCGACGACGGCTGCCTTGATCGACGAGCCTCCGATATCAATACCAATTGCTTGTCGGTGCATTCCGCGGTAACTCGAAGCCAATGTGGTGCAACGCGCGGGGTGAAACACCACCTTGGTAATCTCTGCCCCCTCGCGCAAGGGCATATGATACCGGTCCTACCGCTCGGTCACAGTTTTTGCATCCAAAGTCGGTAGCGCCAAGAAAAATGTCCTGAAATGTCTCGTCGAATGAAAAACGGTAATTCGCGTGCTGAATGACCTCACGCAGGGCGCAGGCGCGATCCTGCGGCGCGGAAGCTTGCGTGCGGCGATATACGACCGCCTGACCCGCAGCCTGGGCAAGGAGCCGGACACGGCGACGCCGCGCGATATCTACGACGCACTGTCAATGGCGGTGCGCGAGGAATTGTCGGCACGCTGGCTCGCGACTCAGCGCCGCGTCGCTCGCGCCCGGGTCAAGCGGCTGTGTTATCTGTCGGTGGAATTCCTGCCCGGGCGCTCCCTGGTCAATGCGCTCTCGAGCCTCGATTCCGAACTCATCGACGAAGCGCGCGCGGCCGTGGCCAGCATGGGCCACGACTTCGACGCCGTGATCGCGCTGGAAGTGGATCCCGGCCTCGGTAACGGCGGCCTCGGCAGGCTGGCCGCGTGTTTCCTGGATTCGCTGGCCACATTGCAGTACCCGGCCACGGGCTACGGCATCCGTTACGACTACGGCATCTTCACGCAGTCGATCGACACCAACGGCGCGCAACGCGAATCGGCCAGCACCTGGCTGCGGCTGCACAACGTGTGGGAAACGCCGCGCTCGGATGCGCGTTATATCGTGAGATTCGGCGGACGCGTGCTGGTCACGCACGAAGTGGGCGGGTCGCAGCGCTCGCGCTGGGTGGAAACGCAGGATGTCCTGGCGGTGGGTTTCGACCAGCTGGTGCCCGGCAATCGCAGCCCCACGGTGAACCACCTGCGGCTGTGGTCGGCGCGCGCGTTGCAGCCGTTCCATATCGAAGACTTCAACTCAGGCAACTACTCGGAGGCGGTCGAAGACCAGGTGGCCGCCAAGAATCTCTCGCGCGTGTTGTATCCCGACGATTCCACGCCGCAGGGAAAAGAGCTGCGCTTCAAGCAGCAGTATTTCTTCGTGAGCGCGAGTATCCAGGACATCCTCGCCACGCATCTCGCCGAGGAACGCACGCTCGAAGAACTGCCCAGCGCGCTGGCCGTGCAGATGAACGATACGCACCCCACGCTGGCCATCCCCGAGCTCATGCGCCTGCTGGTAGATCAATACGACATGCGCTGGGCGCAGGCCTGGGACATCTGCCGCAACGTCTTTGGCTACACCAACCATACGCTGATGCCCGAGGCGCTCGAAACCTGGCCGGTGAATTTCTTCGAACGGTTTCTGCCGCGCCATCTCGAGATCATCTATCGCATCAACGAAGAGTTCTTGCTGGAAGTGGAGAAGCGCTTCAAGGGCGACGACGCGGCCAAGACCATGCTGTCCATCATCGGCGAGTCGCATGGGCGCCGCGTGCGCATGTCGCACCTGGCGGTGGTCGGGTCCCACAAGGTGAATGGTGTCGCCAAGCTGCACTCCGAGCTCATGCAAAAGACCATCTTCTCGGGCTTTGCGTCGATGTTTCCGGGGCGCTTCACCAACGTGACCAACGGCATCACGGTGCGACGCTGGCTGAAGCAGTCGAACCCGCTGCTGTCGCGCCTGTTGACGGAAAGGCTGGGCAGCGCCTGGGAAAATGATCTCGAGGAAATCGAACGGCTGCGCTGGGCGGCGGACGACCCGGGCTTCCGCGCGTTGTTCCGTGACATCAAGCGCACCAACAAGATCGCGCTGGCAGAGGAAGTGGACCGGCGCACGGGCATCGACGTGAGTGTGGACTCGCTGTTCGACGTCCAGGTGAAGCGCATTCACGAATACAAGCGCCAGTTGTTGAACATCCTGTACGTGATCACGCGCTACAACCGCATCAAGGCCAAGCCCGACGAACACTGGGTGCCGCGCACCGTGATGTTCGCCGGCAAGGCCGCGCCCGGTTATGTCATGGCCAAGGCCATCATCCGGCTCATTAATAATGTGTCGACGGTCATCAACCAGGACCCCGTGACGCTGACGCGGCTCAAGTGCGTGTTCCTGCCCGACTACGACGTGTCGCTGGCGCAGACCATCATGCCGGCCGCCGATCTCTCGCAGCAGATCTCGACCGCGGGCATGGAAGCTTCGGGCACCGGCAACATGAAACTCGCGCTGAACGGCGCGCTGACCATCGGCACGCTGGACGGCGCCAACATCGAGATCAAGGATTCCGTGGGCGAGGACAACATCTTCATCTTCGGCATGACGGCAGACCAGGCGTCCAGACGACGTGCCGATGGTTATCGGCCCGGCGAGCTGGTGAAAGCCAACCCGGAACTGGCACAAACGCTGGAGATGATCCGCGGTGGCGCGTTCTCGCGAACCGACAACGAGTACGGTCAGATGCTGGTGAATCGGCTGATATCCGACGATGAGCCTTTCCTCGTGCTGGCGGACTTCGAGGCGTACTGCGCGGCGCAGGAGCGTGTCGATGCGTTGTATCGGCAGCCTGAGGAGTGGAGTCGGCGTGCGGTGTTGAATACCGTCGGCATGGGGCCGTTTTCCAGTGATCGGAGCGTTCGGGAGTACGCCGAGAGAATCTGGAGCATCAGGTCCGTCATATGAAATGGGGACATTCCTCGTTTTCTAGAAAATGGGGACGCGGCTGGCGCGTCGCGGTGTCGTCATCGGAGGCGAAG
>JAQSWD010000217.1 GCA_029266835.1 Steroidobacteraceae bacterium | reverse complement strand
CCGCCACAGCCGGTGCCCAGCAATACCGCCAGCAGCTCCGCATCGGAAAGCGCCTGGACGCCCTTGTCCAGCAGGCGTTCCCTGGGGCGTTCGCCGGGGGGCCATGCGCTGATGTCCGACGGGTTGGCGGACGCACTAAGTTCTTGATCCATGGGCGCATATTGGCCCTCGCACCCATGCGGCCGCGAGCCGCCAAAGCGCCGTGATTGGTCAATTACTCGGCGCTCATAACCGCGGGCAATACCAGCGGAACCAACCTGACTGGCGCGGCGTTCGCCAGGGTGCGGATAATCCCGGACATGCAAGGCAAGAAGGTTCTTCTGGGTGTCACCGGCGGCATCGCGGCTTACAAGAGCCCCGACCTGGTCAGGCGTCTGCGCGAGCAGGGCGCCGAAGTCCAGGTGGTGCTCACGTCGGGCGCGCGCGAGTTCGTCACCGCCATGACTTTCCAGGCCGTGTCGGGCCGCGAAGTTCGCAGCGACCTGTGGGATCCCGAAGCGGAAAAGGCCATGTCGCACATCGAGCTGGCGCGCTGGGCCGACTTCGTGGTCATCGCGCCCGCCACCGCCGATTTCATCGCGCGCCTCGCGACCGGCCAGGCCGACGATCTTCTAACTACTTTGTGCCTGGCCACGTCGGCGCCGATCGCGCTGGCGCCGGCCATGAACCGCGTGATGTGGGCCAACGCCGCCACGCAGGCGAATGTCGCGACGCTCAAGTCGCGCGGCATCCACGTCTGGGGCCCGGGCGAAGGCGACCAGGCCTGCGGCGAAGTCGGCGCGGGACGCATGCTCGAACCCACGCAGCTCGCCGGCTACGTCGCCAACGCCATCGCGCCCACGGGGCCGCTCGCCGGCAAGCGGGTGCTGCTCACGGCCGGGCCGACGCGCGAGCGCATCGACCCCGTCCGTTTCATCAGCAATCGCAGTTCCGGAAAAATGGGCTTCGCGCTGGCCGCGGCCGCGCGTGACGCGGGCGCGGAAGTCACGCTGATCGCCGGGCCCTGTAGCTGCGCGACGCCGCCCGGCGTGCGTCGCGTCGACGTGGAAAGCGCCGCCGACATGCTGCGGGCCACGCTCGCCAATCTCGACGGGGTGGATATCTTCGTCGCCACCGCGGCCGTCGCGGATTACCGCCCGGCCAATCCGGTCGAGAGCAAGATCAAGAAAACTTCCGAATCGATGGACATCAAGATGGAGCGCACCGTGGACATCCTCGCCACGGTCGCCGCGCGATCGCCGCGCCCGTTCGTCGTGGGTTTCGCCGCCGAGACGGATTCGGTCGAGCAGTACGCGCGCCAGAAGCTGCTCAAGAAGAACCTCGACATGATCGCCGCCAACGAAGTGGGCCACGACAAGGTCTTCGAGAAAGACGACAACGCGCTGCTGGTGCTGTGGCGCGACGGCCGCCAGGAGTTGCCGCACGCGCCCAAGGTGACGCTGGCGCGCGACCTGGTCGCGCTGATCGCCGAGCGATTTGCCGAGCGTGGCAAGCCGAGGTTGGCTAGTATTTCGGCATGAATGCCGTCGTTTCGTCCGCCGCGCCCCAGGATGCCGGGCGCGCTCTGAAAGTCCGCGTCCTCGATCCGCGCATCGGCAAGGATTTCCCTCTGCCCGCTTACGCCACCCCGGGATCAGCCGGGCTGGACCTGCGTGCCTGCCTGGATGCACCGCTGACGCTGGCCGCCGGCAAGGCCGAGCTGATTCCCACGGGGCTGGCGATACATCTGGATGATCCGGGCCTCGCCGCCGTGATCCTGCCGCGCTCGGGGTTGGGCCATAAACATGGCGTGGTGCTCGGTAACCTGGTGGGGCTCATCGATTCCGATTACCAGGGCCAGCTCATGGTCTCGTGCTGGAACCGCGGCGGGACTGATTTCGTGGTGCAGCCGGGCGAGCGCATCGCGCAGATGGTGATCGTGCCCGTGGTGCAGGTGAGGCTGGAAGTCGTCGATGATTTCGCCGCGAGTGCGCGCGGCGCCGGTGGCTTCGGCCACACCGGCACTCGTTAGTCGGAAGCTATTGCTTCTTCTGCGCCTTGGTGTTGTAAGGCGCGAAATTCAGTGAACGTTGCTTGAGGCCGTCGACGCGGGTAGTCAGGCTCGAGATATAGGCTTCCGCGGCAACGACCTGGCCATTGATCTGGTCGAGTCGCGCGTCGCGCACGTTCTCGATTTCCTTCACCGACGGGTAGGTGGACACCAGGAACACGTCGTGTTGTTTGCGACGTGACTCTTCCTTTTGTTTGGCACTCAGCGCGGCCGCTTCGGCCGGCGTCATTTCCGCCAGGCGCTTGTCGGTGACAACGCCCCGGGAATTGAGCATCGATTGCTCTCGCTGAGAATATTCGGGAGGAACACTGTCGCCGTAATGCGTGACCCCGTTTTCATCCACCCACTTGTAGGCAGTGGTTTTCGACGTGGGCGAGGACTGTTTTGCGCGGCTGGGCTTTTGCTGGGCGCCCGCCACGGGGGCCAGCAGTGCAATGGATAGCACCGTCGCCAGGAAGAGAGTGGCTTTGCGCATATCTACTATTCTGCCCCAGCACTTATTCCCGCGATACGGCGCCGACGCCCCATTCCCGCTGATATGACTGCAATGCGTCAAATTGTTCGCGAGAAATGCGAACTGGGTCACCGGCGTTCTGGCCCTGAACCCCGGCGAAGGTCTCTATCAGCCCGGCCAGCGTGAGAATGCTGACGCACCTGAGGCCGAATTGCTCCGACACCTCCTGAACCGCCGATTTGGCGCCTTGCCCACGCTCCTGGCGGTCGAGCGCCAGCGCCACGCCCACGGGGGTCGCGCCGGACGCCTTGATGAGGTCCACGGACTCCCGGATGGCCGTACCGGCGGTGATGACGTCGTCGACGATGACCACACGCCCCTTGAGCGGGCTACCGACGATGTTGCCGCCTTCGCCATGATCCTTGGCTTCCTTGCGGTTGAACGCCCAGGGCACGTTGCGGTGATGGTGCTCCGCCAGGGCGACAGCCGTGGTCGTGGCCAGCGGAATCCCCTTGTAGGCCGGACCGAACAGCATGTCGTACTCGAGACCCGAGCGGGTGAGCGCCGCGGCGTAACACTGGCCGAGCACCGCGATCGCCTCGCCGTCATTGAACAGGCCCGCATTGAAGAAGTACGGGCTGTCGCGCCCGGACTTCAGCTTGAAGGAGCCGAAGCGCAAGGCGTTGCGCGACAGGGCGAGGTCGATGAAGGTTCTTTGGTACTCCTGCACGTCGAGTCTTCCGTATGATGCGGGCTGCGAATGATACCG
>JAQSWD010000125.1 GCA_029266835.1 Steroidobacteraceae bacterium | reverse complement strand
CGCAGCAGCACTTTCTTGCGCGCCTTGGGCGGCATGTCGGCCCAGTTCGCCTTGCGGAACGCGGCGCGCGCGCTGGCCACGGCCCGGTCGATGTCGGCCTGGTCACCTGCAGCGACGGCGCCCAGCGACTTGCCGGTGGCGGGGTTGATGTTGTCGAAGGTCGCGCCATCCACGGAGGAGACGAACCTGCCGTCGATGAAGACCTGCGAGCGGGGCTTGAGCGCGGCGGCGCGTGAACGCCACTCGGCGGCGGAAATGGGGTTGGCTGCCATGTTCAGAAAGTCGGCGGGGTCGAGGCGGAGATGATCTCACACACCTCGCGGCCCACATTACGGAACTTGTGCGGCGTGGAGCTCGAGAAATAGTAGGCGTCGCCGGCCTCGAGCACGCGCGTCTGGCCGCCCACGGTGAGCTCCACGCGGCCGCGCACCACCACGCCACCCTCCTCGCCGCGGTGGGTGAGCATCTCTTCGCCGGTGGCCGCGCCGGGTTGATAAGTTTCGTGCAGCACGGTGAGCTGGCGGCCGGGACGCTGCGCGGCCACCAGCCGCAGCGATGCGCCCTCTCCGCCGATCTCCACCAGTTCGTCGGCGGCGTAGAACACCTGGGCCGCGCTGGTCACGTCCAGCGTGAAGAACTCGGCCATGGACAGTGGCACCCCGTCCAGCACCTTCTTGAGCGAGCCCACGGAAGGGCTCACGCGGTTCTGCTCTATCAGGGAGATCAGGCCGTTGGTCACCCCCGCGCGCCGCGCCAGCTCGCGCTGCGAGAGACCGTGCACCTCGCGCACGTGTTTGAGCCTGGCGCCGACGTCGATACTCATATTCGACAGGGATTATGATCCGCGGCAACTCCCGGAGTCGAACATGTCATCAACCCCAGTCACTGACCTCGGCGCCTACTGGATGCCGTTCACCGCGAATCGCCATTTCAAGGGCAAACCCCGCATGCTGGCGCGCGCGTCGGGCATGTACTACGAGACCCCGGAGGGGCGGAAGATCCTGGACGGTGTCGCCGGGCTCTGGTGCGTGAATGCCGGCCACGGCCGGCGGGAAATCACCGAAGCCGTGTCGCGCCAGCTCGCGGAAATGGACTACGCCCCGCCCTTCCAGATGGGCCACCCGGCAGCGTTCGAACTGGCCAATGCGCTGGTGAAAGTCGCGCGCGACCCGCAAGCTGCACAACCGGCCGGACTCGGGCACGTGTTCTTCACCAACTCGGGGTCGGAGTCCGTCGACACGGCGCTCAAGATCGCGCTGGCCTACCACCGCGTGAAAGGCGACGCCGCCCGCACGCGGTTGTTAGGCCGCGAGCGCGGCTACCACGGCGTGGGCTTCGGCGGCATCAGCGTGGGTGGCATGGTGGCCAATCGCAAGGCCTGGCCCTCGGCGATGATTCCGGGCGTGGATCATCTGCGGCATACGCATGACCCGGCGCGCAATGCGTTCTCGCGCGGCATGCCGGCGCATGGCGCCGAGTTCGCCGACGACCTGGAACGCCTGGTGGCGCTGCACGATGCGTCGACCATTGCCGCGGTCATCGTCGAACCCATCGCGGGGTCCACCGGCGTGGTGCTGCCGCCGGTGGGTTATCTCCAACGCCTGCGCGAGATCTGCGACCGGCACGGCATCCTGCTGATCTTCGACGAGGTGATCACCGGCTTCGGGCGCACGGGTTCGCCGTTCGGCGCCCAGGAGTTCGGGGTGACGCCGGACATCATCACCTGCGCCAAAGGTCTGACCAACGGCGCGGTGCCCATGGGAGCCGTGCTGGTGTCGAATAATATTCATGACGCCTTCATGCAGGGTCCGCCTGGCGCCATCGAGCTGTTTCACGGCTATACCTACTCGGCGCATCCCATCGCCTGCGTGGCGGGCCTGGCCACGCTCGACATCTATCAACGCGAAGGCTTGCTCACGCGCGCGAAGCAGATGGCGCCAGCCTTCGAGAAGGCAGCGCACGAATTGCGCGGCTTGCCGCATGTCATCGACATCCGCAACTACGGGCTGGTCGCGGGCATCGAGCTGGAACCCATTGCCGGCTCACCCGGAAAGCGCGCCTTCGACGTGTACCTCAAGTGTTTCGAACGCGGCCTGCTCATTCGAACCACTGGCGACATCATCGCCCTGTCGCCGGCACTGATCATCGAGCAGGCGCACATCGACGAGTTGTTCGGCGTGCTGTCACAGGTACTGCGCGAGGCCGCATGAGTCCCGTCGCACGCGTCATACCGTGGCTGGTCCTGGGCTTCGCGCTGATCGCGCTGCTGCTCGGCTACTACGAGTGGACACACCCGCCATTCACCGACGAGCAGCTTCGCGCATCGTTGAACGACACCTTCGAGGTCGCCACCTCCACCACGCGAGTCTTCGGCATCGTGTTCCTCGGGCTCGGCGCGATCTGCATCGTGCTGGCGCGCAAGATAACCGCCGGCGCCACCCAACTAGTCGCATACCTCGCCGCCGCCGCCTGCGCGTTGACCCTGGCCGTATTCCTGCACAACCAGTCCGTGCTCGCGCACCGTGTCACCGACCTGACCGGCCACAAACCAAGCCCCCTCTTCGGCCTGCTCTAGTGGGGACATTCCTCGTTTTCCAGCCACTTCTAAAAAGACAGGGGGACGCACCTCAACATCGAGCGAAGCGGCGGTCGCGCTCACTGGTTGCTGGCGGAGCAGTCAGGGCGCCGAGAGCAGACGGAATGCATCTCGCGGTCCCCCGCGAGCTGCATTCCGACTGCGTTCTTCGAGGCGACCGCGGAGCCAGCAACCAGTGAGCGCGACCGCCTCCTGGGTGCAATTACGAGCCACGTCCCCCTTGTCTTTTTAGAAGTGGCTGGAAGACGAGGAATGTCTCCATTTACGCCATTTACGCAAACGACAGGCGCCGCGAGAACTCGCGTCGGACGAGCACGAACGACACGACGGCCTGGAGGCACATGCTGGCCACCGAGAGGTACCAGAGATGGACGAGCTCGAATCCGGGCCGTGCCGCCAACCACAAGGCCGGCACCACGAACACCACGAGCCGGATGCCGCTGGAGAAAATGGTCGGCCAGGTGTTGCCCAAACCCTGGAACATCGACGAGCAGCTGAAGATCACGCCGTTGGCGGCGAAGTTCCACGAGCTGATCATCAGCATCTGCGTGCCCACAGCCACCACCGCGGCCTCGTGCGTGAACACGCGCATGAAGGTGTCGGATTCGTACTGGCAGAGCACCGTGAGCAGCGACATCAGTACGATGCTGATGAGCACCGTCCACTTGAACGTCTCGCGCACGCGCTCTGGCCGCCGCGCGCCGAAGTTCTGACCGGCGATGGGCGCCGCGGCGAACGCCACCGCCATGGCCGGCAACATGATGATGCGCATGACGCCCTGCCCCACCCCGAACCCCGCCTGCGCGGCGGCGCCGAAATCGCGGATCACCCAGTAGATGACGGCCATCACCACCGACATCAGGAAGAACTCGAGACCCACGGGCAAACCGATGTGCAGCAGCTGACCCCACACGGGGAACTGCGGCTTCATCTGCTCGCGATGCACCGACACGTATTTCTCGTGCCTGTGAAAGTAGTAAGCACTGAGGATCACGCCCACGATCACCGAGATGGTGCTCGCGAGCCCGGCGCCGGCGGCGCCCATGGGCCGGCCCGTACCCCACCCCACGATGAGCACGGGGGCGAGGATCACGTTCACGAACACCGTGACCATCTGCAGGATCATGGTGGGCTTGACGATGCCGGTGCCACGCAGCGTGGCGAACATGGCGATCATCGCGAACTGCAGGCCGAGACCGGGCGCGAACCAGTACAGATACTCGATGCCCGCGCGCGCGGTGGCCTCATCCGCGCCCACGGTGTGCATGTAGATGGGCGCGGCCAGGTACACACCGCCGATCACGAACAGACCCACGTAGATGGACAGCATCAACGACTGGTTGAACACCAGGTTGGCGCGTTCCCGCTGCTGCGCGCCCACGGCATGCGACACCAGCGCCACGGTGCCCACGTTCAATATCTGCGTGAGGGCCAGCACCACGAACCAGATGTTGCCCGCCGAGGTCACGCCGGCGATCACGGCGTCGCCCAGCTTCGACACGAAGTACAGGTCGATGAAGAAGTAGAGAGTCTGGACCAGGATGCCGATGGCCATGGTGATGGACATCGTCGCGATGTGTCCCGGGATGGACCCGGTGCTGAGGTCTTTCATGAGCCGGCAACGATAGGGCAAAAGAAAAGGCCGGTCACTGCTGACCGGCCTCTTCCATCACGCCAGCGTAATGCTGGTCTTGTTCTTGCTCTTACCCGGACCGTTTACTCGCCCCAGGGCAGCGTCGTCGAGACACCGATGAGGAAGCGCGGTTCGTTGTTGTTCGCGTCGGTCTCGACTTCGGCGTCACCGTCCGTGCCGGTGAACTTGGCGAAGAGCGTGAAGTTGTTGACCGCGTAGTTCAGCGTCACGCCGTAGTCCACGGTCTCGATGTCCTCCCAGGCATCACCCCAGGAGTAACCGGCGTGGAACACCAGCGACACGGCATCGTTGATCGCTTGCGTGTAGTTGGCTTCGGTGTATTGGGCGCTGAAATCGGAACCCAGCCAACTGTCGGCATACCACTGCTTGAAGCCGAAGTTGCCGGCGTTGAAGCCCGCGTAGATTTCGAGGAAGTCCTCGGCATCGTCGGCGCCGGGATAGGTGTAGTAGTTGCCACCCGCGACCCACGAGAAGGTGTCGTTGATCTCACCGGTGTAACCGGCGTAGATGTCCAGCTCTACGTCGGCATCGATGCCGGGTCCGAAGTCGATACCGCTCGACGCCCAGGCGCCGACCGCAAAACCGCTATCGCCAAACGCGTAATCAGCGCTGGCCTGCAGGGCGGGATCTTTCGCGCTCTGGCTCCAGCCGCGAAAGTCGTAATCGCTCACCGCAGTCCATGTCGAACTGAATTGAGCTTGGGAGACGCCGCTCAGGCCCAAGAGGCCAACCACGAGCGCCAACATTTTCATAGATTTCATTTGCTCCTCCGAGGGCATAAAAGGCCCATGTACCTAAGCAAGGGTTGTGCCATTCAGGACTCAAGCCCAGGTAACCCCAGACATTTCCGTGGGTTACGTGTAGGTCAAAAAAGCACAACTAGCATGCGCGGGCGCGATTATGCCGTGATCGCCCAAACCAATGCACGATTTAAGTGCGCGCCTCGAAGATGGCGTAGAACTTGGTGCAGGTTTCGAGGACTTCCCAGGTGCCCTCGAAGCCTGAAGGCACGACGAATCCCATGCCGGGACCGAATTCCCAGCGCTCGCCTGACTGGTTTTCGAGCACCACTCGCCCCTTCGTGAGGCAACAGAACTCGCTCTCGGTGTACCGGATGCGCCATTTCCCCGGCGTGCTCGACCAGGTACCGCAGAAGAACTGCTGGGTCGAATCCGAGTAATGGTTGGCGATGGACTGGGCGGGTTGCCCGGAGAGAATCCGGTCGGCGGCGGGCGAGGATTCCTCGGCGGCCAGCGGCTGGCGGAAATCGATGATCTTCTGGTTCATGAGTGCCTCACTTGCTCGACGCCAGTATCGTCCAACAGCGGGCATCAGTCGTCGCGATGCGCGGCCACGCCGGGCGGGAATGTCCGCCCCCGCCCGGATGGCCTGCATCGATCAGTTGCTGGCCAACGCGGTCGTCGACTCGAAGCGGATCTCGACGCAACGCTCGAAGGCCTGGTCGTCGGAGGTTGCTTCGCTGCTCGCGAAGCGTTCGCCCATGCCCTCGACGATCAGCCGCTCCTTCGGTACGCCGGCCTTCGCCAGCTCGAGCGCCACCATTTCGGCGCGCTCCTGCGAGAGACTCTGATTGAGCGCGTCATCGCCGCGGGAATCCGCGAAGCCCGAGACGCGCACGCGGACGTCCTTGAGCTCGGCCACCAGCGTGCCCAGCTTCTGCAGCCGCGCGCGGTCGCTGTCGCGCACCGAGGTCTGCCCGGTGCGGAACTGCACCGTCGAGCCCACGCCGCCCGCCTTGGTCTCGATGTCGGCCAGCGAGAGATTCAGCGACTCGATGTTCGACGCCAGCCTGGCAGACTCGGCCTGGCGCGCCGCGAGCGCCTGGCTTTTCTTGTGGCTGCGTTCACCCATGACGGTGCCCACGGACGCGCCGACGAAAGCGCCAATGGGGCCGCCGGCCGCGGCGCCGATAATCGCGCCGGAAACGAAGCCCGCGCCGCCCTTCTTCGAGCCCGGGTTCTCGCCGGCGAACGCCGGATTGACGGCCATCGCGATGGCCAGCGCGCCCGCGATCAGCGCGGGTTTACGAAACTTGGTAGTGCAGGTGCCCATGAGTGTTCTCCAGTGGTTTGTCGATAGCCCCGAGCATTTCTGCTCTTGAGGGTCATTTCACCGCCGGAAAACGAGGCAGCCGGGGCGCATTGCTGACGAAGCGCCGATGCATTGTGGCGAAAAATGGGGACATTCCTCGTTTTCTGGAAAACGGGGACGCGGCTCGATGCATGACGGCGCCGATTGGCGCTCAGAAATGCCGCGTTTCCGACTCTTCGTGCAGCCGCGCCAGGAACAGCCGCACATTGGCTTCCGCTTCCTGCGGCGACATCAACCGCTGCTCGACGAGCACGCGCGCCATGTCGCGTATCGATCGCTCGCCGTTGATGAGCGCGAGCAGGAAAGCATGGATGCGGCTCGAGACCTGCTGCATTTCAAAAGGACGCGTACGCGGAACGGGCTTGTCGGTATGTATCAGCCACTCCGGCAGCACCTTCTGGCGCGGCTGCTCGGGTGCGGCGGCAACCTTGCCGGTCACCCAGGTCACGGTGTTCTCGAGGCGAGAGTGACGGCTGGCGGGCGAACGCATGTAAGGAATGGTGTTCTCGCGCGGCGTGATCGGCGCGAACCCCGCGCGAGTCACGATTTCCTTCGCCTCCTCGAGACCGACGCGCTCGGCGAATAAGGCGCGTGAAAAAGCCAGCGAGCCGAAGTTGATCCAGCGACCCCCGGGTTTGAGCAGCAGGTTGACGCGCGCCGCGACGCGCGCCAGCGGCTCGCCGATGATGTCGATGAACCAGGGCGTGACGACCGTATCGAAGGCGCCGTCGGCGAAGGGAGGTTGCAGCGCGTCGCCCGCCACCAGCGTGAGGCCGTCGCGCGCGGGCGCGGGGGCCGCCAGCCGGCGCAGCACGGCGTGATCCTCGATGCGCCGGGGAGCGAGCGGGAATTCGTACAGCTCCACCGCGCGCCCGGCGTAGATCTCGCGCGCGGCGAACAGCAGCAGCGGATTGAAATCCGTGGCCACGGTCAGTGGCGCGTCCCCCGCCGCGTGCAGGTCATACGCAAGACGCCCGGCGCCGGCGCCCTGCACCAGGGTACGTCCCAGGCCGGAGATGCCGCCGCGTTCGCCCGCCCCCAGCGCCGCGCGGATTTCGGCGAGAGCCGCCGCGTTCTCCTCGTCGCCCCAGCTCCAGTCGCGATGCAGGTTCACATAGTAGTTAGTGATGCCCTGCTCGGTGGGCAGGCGTGTGCCCAGTGCCTGCAGCGTACCCTCGCTGGCGCTGGCCTGGTCGAGCCCCAGTGGCGCGAGCAAGGCGTTGAGACGCACGACCTGGTTTTCGTTGGAGGCCGCCACGTGCGCGAGCCGGCGCAGCGTGGCGTCGGGCAGCGAAGGCTGGGCTTCGGCGCGCATCGCGGCCGCCTCGGATGCCAGGTGCTGCGTGAGCAGGCTGAGCCGGCCGCGCCATTCGGCCAGCGCCTGGCGCGGGTCCGCAAACAACCAGGGAATGTCGCCGATGACTGGATAGCCGCTGCCGCAGGCGCCGCAGATCCAGCCGGCGCGTTCCAGCTTCACGGGACCACGTCCGCAGCGCGGACAGGAGAGGACGTCGGTCAGTGAGTCGGTTGCGGACAAGGCGCCGAATTTGGGATCAAATT
>JAQSWD010000124.1 GCA_029266835.1 Steroidobacteraceae bacterium | reverse complement strand
AGCTTGATGCGCCCGCCCCCAGGAGCCCCACCCATGCCACCAGCCTCAGGCACCACGATGCGCGAGGCCTGTTCGCGGCGCATCTCGCGCGCCTCCTCGATGGCCTGTTCGATCGCGACCTTCACCGCGTCGGGAAACTTGGCGCAGGCGTCGTCGATGCTCGTGGCGTCGAGCTCGAAGGCCAGTGGCAGCACGCCCATGGGCGTGAGCAATTGGGTCTGGCCGGAGAACAACACCGGGCGTGACGTGTCATCGCTGCCGTCGGACTTCACCGGCGTCAGCCGGCGCAGAGTGCCCGCCTTGCGGTCGGTGAACATCTCCTCGCGGTAGAGCTGCGTGGGATCGAGCTTGATTTCGGGTAGTTGCTGCTGTTCCTGGGCCATGGCGATCATTCCGTCGTAGATAGTTTCTTGAGGATACACGTCTGCAGCGCCGCGATGAACGGCGCGTCGGCGGGCAACATTCTCTCGTCGCCCAGCGCGCGCGGATGCACCCACTTGAGCTGCTGCGCATCCAGCGACTGCGGCTCGCCGCTGACGATCTCGGCACGCCACAACACGAGGTCGACGATGCGATCGGGATACTCATGCGAAAGCGACATGAGGGGCGCGGCGGCGCGCGATTCGATGCCCAGCTCTTCGCGGAGTTCGCGCACCAGCGCATCGGCATCGCTCTCACCCGCAGCCACCTTGCCGCCGGGGAATTCCCACCAGCCCGCCATGTGCTTGCCGGCCGGGCGTTCCGCGATGAGCACCCGCCCCTCGTCGTCGAACAACGCGGCCGCGACCACGCGCAGCCGCGATTTTCCGGAGCTGCTTATTCCACGCCCTCGAGCACGCCGTGGCAATTCTTGAACTTCTTGCCGCTGCCGCAGGGACAAAGCTGGTTGCGACCCACCTTGGGCGCCGCGCGCACGGGACGCTGCAGCTGCGGCGGTGCGCCAGCGGGACGTGCGCCCGCCTGCGGTGGCGCCTGGTCGGGTGGCGGAGCGCCGGCGCTACCGAGCTGTGCCAGCGAGGCCGCTTCGGCATGCTGCAATTGCAGGGCGCGGTTGAGGCGCTCGCGGCGGGCTTCCTCTTCGCGCTCCAGCTGCTCGGGCGACTTCACCTGCACGTCCAGCACGGCCAGGATGGTGACGGTATCGAACTTGATGCGCTCGAGCATGGCGGCGAACAACTCGAAGGCTTCGCGCTTGTACTCGAAGCGGTAGTCCTTCTGCGCGTAGCCACGCAAGTGGATGCCCTGGCGCAGGTAGTCCATGGCGCCCAGGTGTTCGCGCCATTGCTGGTCGAGCACCTTGAGCATGATTTCCTTTTCGATGTGCCGCATGAGCGGCTCACCGACGCGCTGCACCTTGGCCTCGTAGGTCGCGTCGACGGCGCCGATGATGCGCCCGCGAAGCACTTCTTCTTCGAGGTCCGGCTGATCCTTGAGCCAGCGTTCCGGGTCGACCTGCGTGCCGAAATTCTTGGCGATGCTCGCGGCAAGGCCGGCGAGATCCCACTCCTCGTGACTGACGTTCGACGGCAGATGCTGGTCGAGGATGCCGCTCACCACCTCGGAACGGATGCCGCGCACGGCATCGGCGAGGTTCTCGGCGCCCATGAGCTCGGTGCGCTGCTGGTAGATGACCTTGCGCTGGTCGTTGGCCACGTCGTCGAAGGTGAGCAGTTGCTTGCGGATGTCGAAGTTGTGCGACTCGACCTTGCGCTGCGCCTTTTCGATCTGGCGCGTCAGCAACCCGCTCTCGATGACCTCGCCTTCCTTCATGCCAGCGAGGGCCAGCCACTTCTTCGTGCGATTCGGGTCGCCGAAGATGCGCATGAGGTTGTCTTCCATCGATAGATAGAAGCGGCTGGAGCCCGGGTCACCCTGGCGGCCCGAGCGCCCGCGCAACTGATTGTCGATGCGGCGGGACTCATGACGTTCGGTGCCGATGATGTGCAGGCCGCCCGCGGCCTTCACCTTGTCGTGACGCGCCTGCCATTCGGCGCGGATGCGCGCCACGGTGGCTTCGTCCAGCGGCGCGCCGCCATTGGCTTCTTCGGCTGCGCGCAGGTCGGCCTCGAGCTTGCCGCCGAGCACGATGTCGGTTCCGCGGCCGGCCATGTTGGTCGCGATGGTCACCTTGCCGGGCTGGCCCGCCTGCTCGACGATGTGCGCTTCGCGCTCGTGCTGCTTGGCGTTGAGCACGTCGTGCGGAATGGAATTCTGCGTGAGCACGCCGGAAATCAGTTCCGAGCTCTCGATCGAAGTGGTGCCCACGAGCACGGGCTGCTCGCGTTTCACGCAGTCCTCGATGTCCTCGATGATGGCTTTGTACTTGTCGCCCTGGGTCAGGTACACGAAGTCCGGGTTGTCCTTGCGGACCATGGGCCGGTGCGTGGGGATGACCACCACCTCGAGGCCGTAGATCTGCATGAACTCGGGCGCCTCGGTGTCGGCCGTGCCGGTCATGCCCGACAGCTTCTTGTAGAGGCGGAAATAGTTCTGGAAGGTGATGGACGCGACGGTCTGATTCTCCGCGCGCACCTTCACGCCTTCCTTCGCCTCCACGGCCTGGTGCAGTCCGTCGGACCAGCGGCGGCCAGGCATGGTACGCCCGGTGAACTCATCGACGATGATCACTTCGCCATTGCGCACGATGTATTCGACATCGCGCTTGTACAACGCATGCGCGCGCAGCGCTGCATTCAGGTGATGCATCAGGCGGATGTTCGATGGGTCATACAGGCTCTCGCCTTCGCGCAGCAGCCCGGACTCCAGCATCAGATTCTCGACCACTTCGTGGCCGGCCTCGGTGAGATGCGTCTGGCGCTGCTTCTCATCGACGGTGTAGTCGCCGGGGACATATTCGATGCCCGGGCCCTGCTTTTCCTCTTCGCCGATCTGCTTCTTGAGGCGCGGAACCAGCTTGTTCATGCGCAGGTACAGCTCGTCGTTCTCTTCGGCAGGGCCGGAGATGATGAGCGGCGTGCGCGCCTCGTCGATCAGGATGGAGTCCACTTCGTCGACGATCGCGAAGCTGAGCTGCCGCTGCACCTTGTCTTCCAGCGAGAAGGCCAGATTGTCGCGCAGGTAGTCGAAGCCGAATTCGTTGTTGGTGCCGTAGGTGATGTCACAGCGATAGGCGGCGCGCTTCTCGTTGGGGTCCTGCGCATTGCGGATCACGCCCACGGTGAGGCCGAGGAACCGGTAGATGGGCCCCATCCAGTCGGCGTCGCGCGCGGCCAGGTATTCGTTGACGGTCACCACGTGCACGCCGGTCCCGGGCAGCGCATTGAGATACGCCGCCAGCGTGGACATCAGCGTCTTGCCTTCGCCGGTACGCATCTCGGCGATGCGGCCGTCATTGAGCGTGAGGCCGCCGATGAGCTGCACGTCGAAGTGCCGCATCTTCATCGTGCGGCGTGAGGCTTCGCGGACCACGGCAAAGGCTTCGGGTGCGATGGCGGCCAGGGTCTCGCCCTTCTTCAGGCGGTCGCGGAATTCGTCGGTCTTGGCGCGCAGCGCGTCGTCACTCAGGGCCTGCAGCGAGGATTCCAGGGCGTTGGCCTTGCGCACCGTCGCTTCATAGCTTTTGACGATGCGTTCATTGCGGCTGCCGAAAAGCCGCGTCAGGAAATTGAGCACTTGGGAATCCTTGAGAGAAACTTCAACGCGGACAGTTACTTATGACAGGCTGCCCATTGCGGGCCCGGTATTCTACGGATAGACCATTGCCGCGGCGAGTGGTGCCGGGAAGGCGTTTCTCGGGGTTCGGGCCAAAAACCCAAGGCCCCAACGAAAAAGCCCCGCCGGGGCGGGGCTTCGTGAAGAGATTTTGACGGGGCGAATGCCCGCTTTATCGCCCGATGAAGGTGACCGGATCGATCTGCCGGCCGTCCTTGAGCACCTCGAAATGCACGTGAGGACCCGTGGAACGGCCCGTGGAGCCGACGTAGGCCAGCGTGTCGCCACGCGACACGGTCGTGCCCACACCGACGGCCAGGCCGCGATTGTGGCCATAGCGGGTGACCAGGCCGTTGCCATGGCTGACCTCGATGAGGTTGCCGTAGCCGGTCTTCTCGCCCGAGAAAGTGACGATGCCAGCGGCCACCGCGATCACGTCCGAACCCTGGGGGCTGGCGAAATCGATGCCTTTGTGGAAGGCCTGGTGACCCGTGAAGGGGTCCTGCCGCTCACCGAAATAGGAGGAAATGTGCCCGTCTCGCACCGGGCGGCCATCAGGCCGGATCTGCTCATCGAGCTTCTTCGACAGCAGCGCATTTTCGAGTGCCGCGAGCTGCGCGTCGCGCGAGGAGATCTTTTGTTCCAGGCCGCCCAGCAGGTTGGCCAGATCGGGTGCCTGCAGCGCGGCGCCGATATCCGACTCGGGACCGCCGATGGCCGGGGTGCTCTCGAAGTCGAACTCGCGCTTGTCGATGCTGGCCATCTGCGTGAGTCGCTTGCCCAGCGCATCGAGGCGGATCACATGAGCGTTCATCTGGCCGATTCGCATGGCGACCGCGTCGACGCGGCGCTGCAATTCGGCCTTCAATTCTTTGATTTCAGCCTGCTGCTCGGCCAGCGTCTCGGTCCACGTGGTGACGCCACGGGGGCTGGTCTTGCTCTCTCCGATCTTGAGTCCCAGGCTGAATGCGGCGGCCAGGATGGCCACCAGGACGGCTCCGAAGGCCGCCACGGCAAAGGGGTGCGCCAGGTTGAAATGCCGGGCCCTGCCTTCGCGACGCGAGAAGAAAATGATGTTCATCGCGCCCGTCCCAGCTCCAAATACTTCAAACACTTACGCAACGCTGGCATCCTCGTCGTCCACTCCCTGTCAAAGGTTTTGACCGGCAAAACCGTAAGGCCCAGCGAGCGCGAAACTATGCCCAAAAGACCCCACCGAGACAAGCAAGGTAACCGCCCGGGCAGGCCACTTACGGCCCGCGACTTGATCTCGGCACGGCTTCCAGCTTTGGCCCAGCGTGCCCTTTCGGCTCCCGAAGCGTCCGAGTGGCACGTCGCAGTAATGGAGGCGTTGGGGCCGGATCTCGCCAATAAGGTAAATCGGTGCAGCCTGGATAGAGGAACGATTACGGTGGTCGCGGAATCCTCCGCCTGGGCCGCCCGCATGCGGTTCGCGCTGGCCGACACGGCCTCGATAGCTGCCGTCACCCCGGCCTTCAAGACAATCGACATACGCGTACGGCCACGTCGTGGCCCTCCGGCAAAAACATGAGTCGCCATCAGATCTCGCCGGTTCCCAGCAGATCAGCGGCATAGTTTGCCGCGCGCGCGGACAGCGCCATGTAGGTCAATGAGGGGTTGGCGGTGCCGGAGGATGCCATGCAAGAGCCATCCGTGATGAACAGGTTCGGCACGTCGTGAGCCTGGTTGCGGCCGTTGAGTACCGAGCTGGCCGGGTCATGGCCCATGCGCGCGGTACCCATCTCGTGAACCGCGCCCCCGGGCGAGCGCACGGTGCTGAATGGCGCGACGTTCTCGAAGCCGGCGGCGACCAGCATCTGCACGGCGTCGCGATTGGCGCGCTCGGCGATCTTGCGTTCGTTCTCGCCATGCGTGCAGTCGATGTGCAGCAGCGGAATGCCCCAGCGGTCCTTGCGGAATGGATGCAGGGTGACGCGATTGTCCGCGCGCGGCAGCATCTCGCCGAAACCGATGAGCTGCATGCCCCACCGGCCTGGCGAACGCAGTTGTTTCTTGAGCTCCGCGCCGATGCCGGGTTGCGTGGCGGCGCGATCCCAGGTGGTGCGGCTCGAATAGCCCTGGAAGGCGAAGCCGCGCACGAAGTCGACGTCTTCGTTCTCTGTGATGTTGATGTACCGGGGTAGATAGAACCCGGTGGGACGCCGCCCATAGTAGTAACGGTCGAGGAATCCCGGATGTGTACCGGCGGCGCCGATATTGGACACGTGGTCCATGAGGTGGCGCCCCACGGCCCCTGAGCGATTGGCCAGGCCGTCCGGGAAATACTCGGAAGGCGAGTTGAGCAACACCTGCGCGGTGCCCAGCGTCGACGCGCACAGGAACACCACACGGGCCTGGTACGACCTGCCCTGTTTGGTATTCGCGTCGATGACACGTACGCCGGACACGCGCTTCTTGGCCTGGTCGAAGTCGAGCTTCTCGACGATGGCATCGGTGACGATGGTGAGATTGCCGGTCTTCAGCGCCGCCGGCAGTGTCGCCGACAGTGAGGAGAAATACGCGCCGTAACCGCAGCCGCGTTCGCAGTGCGAGCGGAGCTGGCAGGGACCACGGCCGAGAGCGATGTGTTCACGCGTCGGCTCGGTGAGATGCGCGCAACGCCCCGTGGTGACCCGACGCGTGGGGAATTCCTGCTCGATCTTTTTCTTGAACGCCACCTCGATGCAATTGAGCTCCATGGGCGGCAGGAACTGCCCATCGGGCAGCTGGTCGATTCCTTCATTGGCGCCGGCAATGCCGGCGAATCGCTCGACCCGGTCGTACCAGGGCGAGAGATCGGCGTAGCGGATCGGCCAGTCGGCCCCGTGACCATCCCGCTTATATGAGTTGAAGTCGTAGTCGCTGAGCCGATACGTCTGCCGGCCCCAGCTCAGCGAACGACCACCGAGGTGATACCCGCGCGTCCAGAGGAACGGCCGGTCCTCCGGCGTTTCGTAGGGATGCTCGCTGTCGCGAACGAACCATTGCTTGGTGGCGGCGTTGAACGCGTAACACTGGCTCTGGATGCCGTAGTGTTCGGTGGCTTCGGCCTCGGGCACCATGCCGCGGTTCGGCATCTCCCAGGGCGTGACGAAGTCCATGTAGTCGGTCTTGTGATTGACGTGGCGGCCGCGCTCGATCATCAGCGTTTTCACGCCGCGCTCGCAGAGCTCCTTGGCGACCCAGCCGCCCGTGATCCCCGAACCCACGACAATGGCGTCGAAATCCATGTGTCAGCCCACCGCGGTCGCGCGGCCGATTTCGGAGAACGGCACGCAGGCGCGCCAGGCACCGGGAATGAGTTCGTAACGCAGTTCCTGCGTGGCGCCCACCTCGGAGAGGTAATAGCCGGCGAGCACGAGGTATTTGAACTTGCCGTACGGCGGATCCTGACGACCGGTACGGTCCTCGTCGAAGCTGCGCAGGATGTGATGACGGCGCTCCGGCGGCAGCTCGATGAATGCGGCGCCGAATTTGGCCCAGGCGGCCTTGTCCACCGCCTCGAGGATACCCGCGATCTCGGCGCGCGAGGCCGTCGAGGCCCACTGCGACATCATCTGCCGGATGAAGGCGGGGACACCGGCCGCAATGGCGCCGGGGGTGTCCGTGGCGGGAATCATCACCTCGGTCACTTGCTCGAGCAGCGCGAACTGCTCCGCGCTCATGCCGGCCCCTGAAACGGACGTGACGCCTGCGGGTTTGCGATTGAAACGCGTCAACGCGGCCGCGCCGCCCAGGAGCACCACGGCTCCGAGCAACAAGGCACGGCGATTCATCTTGGCATCAGCTACCGACACAGCAGTCCTCTGGAGGGCAGCCCTCCGTCCCGCGTTATCGGCAAAAATGCTGCGAACTGGACGCCGCTGGCGTGCGCCGCATCAAACAATTGCGCCGCGTGGAAAATGGACTACACGCACGGCGAGGCCTTGCCGCGCCATGGGCAGCGGGTCACGGAAAATCGCGTGATCGATTGCGGGCTGGACTAGACCAGAGAACCCACCGGGACCGGTGGCGGCTGGACGTAGGCGATGGGAGCGTCGGCGGGCTTCTCGAACACCACGGATTCCCAGGTCGACGGGTCGGCGATCAACTTGCGCAGCAGGTTGTTGTTGAGCTTGTGGCCCGACTTGAAGCCGCTGAACTCGCCGATGAGGCTGTGCCCGAGAAGATAGAGATCGCCGATGGCGTCGAGGATCTTGTGCTTCACGAACTCGTCCTCGTAACGCAGGCCGTCTTCGTTGAGCACACGGAAATCATCGAGCACGATGGCGTTG
>JAQSWD010000123.1 GCA_029266835.1 Steroidobacteraceae bacterium | reverse complement strand
CCGTTCTATGAAGTGTTCGGCAAACGTTACTACGTCATGGCCAGCTCCGAAGGCTGGGTGGAGCGAGGCACGGCGTCCTGGTACGGGCCGGGCTTTCACTCCGCGTCGACCTCGCTGGGCGAGCCTTACGACATGTACGCCATGACGGCCGCACACAAGACACTGCCCATTCCCGCCTACGCCGAGGTCACCAACCTGCGCAACGGACGCAAGGTTGTCGTCCGCATCAATGATCGCGGGCCCTTCGTAGGGGACCGGATCATCGATCTGTCCTACACCGCCGCCGCCAAACTCGACATGCTCACTGCCGGCACCGCGCCGGTGGAAGTGCGCGTCATCGGCCCGTCCTCGGCATCGGCAATGACAGCGCGCGGCGGTTCAGCGCTGCCACCCGTCACTCCCGCCGCGCCCGCCCCCATCCGCGCGCCGCCGCCGTCGCCCAGCACTCCGCCGCCCACACCCCCGGTCACGGTGGTGAACGCTCCCAGCGCGCAGGTTTCGAGTGCCGCGGTGATGTACATCCAGGCTGGCGTGTTCGCCGACCACGAGAACGCGCGGCGCCGCGTCGAATCGCTGCTGGCCGCCGGAGTGGAACTCGCGAGCCTGGACGAGTTGAGCGGACAGCGCACGCTGCACCGCGTGCGCGTCGGGCCGTTCGCCACCGTCGAGGAGTTCGACCTCAACATGAAGCGGGTGCGCGAGCTCGGCGTCACGGATGCACGGCTGCTGACGCCATAAGTGGGCGCGTTTTTTCCCCGACATTTTCGATAGACTGCTCCGCCTGACAATTTTCCCCGGAGCTTCCGCGATGCCGAACCGGCACAAGCCGTCCCGTGCTTTCTCTTTCTTCGTCTTTTCCGCTTGCCTTGGCGCGTTCCTGCTGGCGTCCGTGTCGTTTGCCGCGGTGCCCGTACCGAAGCCGCCGGCCAACGATGCGCGCGCCTACGTGCTCGTCGACTTCCAGAGTGGCCGCGTGCTCGCCGCCCACCAGGCCGACGTGCAAAGCGAGCCGGCCAGCATCACCAAGCTGATGACGGCCTACGTCGCCTTCGACGCACTGCGCGAAAAGCGGCTGACGCTGAACGAAGAGGTGCTGGTCAGCGAATACGCCTGGCGCACGGGCGGCGCCGCCTCCGGGGGCTCGACCACCTTCCTCGAAGTCAATTCACGCGTGCCGGTGGAAGTGCTCATCCGCGGCATGATCGTGCAGTCGGGCAACGACGCCACCATCGCGCTGGCCGAGAAGTTAGGCGGCACCGAAGACAGCTTCGTGCAGATCATGAACGAGTACGCCCGCCGTCTCGGCATGAAGAACACCAACTTCGAGAACAGCTGGGGTGGCCCCGGCCCCAGGCACTATTCGTCGGCGATGGACCTCGCGACCTTGTCGCGCGCCCTGATCCGCGACTTCCCCGACCACTATCGTTACTACTCCGAGCGCGATTTCACCTGGAACAAGCACAAGCAGGCCAACCGCAACGGGTTGCTGGCGCGTGACCCGTCGGTGGATGGCATCAAGACCGGCCACACGCAGAGCGCCGGTTATGGCCTCGCGAGCTCCGCGCAGCGCAATGGCATGCGGCTCATCTGCGTGGTGCTCGGCACGGGCGGCTTCAAGGCCCGCGAAGACGCCAGCGCCGCGCTGCTGAACTACGGCTTCACGTTCTTCGAGACCACCAAGGTGCGCACCGTCAGCGACGTGGTGCTCAAACCCGAGGTGTACAAGGGCGAAGAAGAGATGGTCGCGCTGGTCCCGGCCCGCGACATCTGGGTCACGGTGGGCCGCGGCGGCGTGCCGGGCCTCAAGACTTCGGCCACGTTCAATGGGCCCATCGTCGCGCCCGTCACCCGGGGCCAGACGCTGGGCGAAATCACCGTCACGGATGGCAAGGACGTCGTCGCGCGGGTGCCGCTGGTCGCGCAGGCCGCCGTGCCCGAAGGCGGCTGGTGGACCCGCATGGTCGACGGCATCGCATTGTGGATGGAGTAGATGGGAGAGCCACTTCCCATCTGTTACCTGAACGGCGAGTACCTGCCGTTGCGCGACGCGCGCATTTCGCCGCTGGACCGCGGGTTCCTCTATGCCGACGGCTGTTACGAAGTGACGCCCGTGTTCGACGGGCGTCCGTTCCGTTTCCAGCAGCACCACGACCGGCTCACGCGCAGTCTGAAAGAAATCCGCATGGCGGATCCGCTCACGCATGACCAGTGGCGCGCCCTGTATCGCGAGTTGATCGCCCGCAACCGTTCCAATGATGGCAAGCCCGCGGACCTGTACATCTACGTGCAAGTGACTCGTGGCGCCGAGTTTGGGCGCAATCACGCGCCACTGCCCGACGTGCCGCGCACGGTGTTCGCCTTCGCGGCACCATGGCCGGATGGCCGCCAGGGCTGGCGGGAAAACGGGCTGCCCGCCGTCACCGCGCAGGACACGCGATGGGCGCGCTGCGACATCAAGTCGGTGTCCCTGCTCGCCAACGTGCTGCTGCGCCAGCTCGCCGTCGATGAAGGCGCCAGCGAGTGCATCCTGCTGCGCGATGGGCAGCTCACCGATTCCAGCGCATCCAGCGTGCACGTGGTCATCGGCGGCGAGCTGCGCACGCCGCCCTACTCCTGGAAGCTGCTGCCCGGAACCACGCGCGGCGTCATCGAGGAAGTCGCGGACAAAGCCGGCGTGAAGTGGCGGTCAGTGCCCGTCAGCGAAGTCGAGCTGCGCGGCGCCGACGAGATATTGTTAGGCGCGGCAACGCGCGAAGTGCAGGCCGTGACTTCGCTCGACGGCAGGCCGGTCGGCACTGGCAAACCCGGACCCGTGTGGCGCAAGCTCTCCGACGCTTTTCAAGCGTACAAGCAGGAAGTCGCGGGGACCCCTTGGTAGAAGAGATCAAGCCTGACGGACAGCCGAACGAAGAGCTGCTGACCTTCCCCACCGCTTATCCCATCAAGGTGGTGGGCCGCCGCAGCGACACGCTGCGCGCCACCATCGATGCCATCGTGCGGGAGCACGTGCCCGATCTCGCCGACGACCAGATATCCGAGCGTGCCAGCAAGGAACAGCACTTCCTGGCCATCACCTACACCATCAACGCGCAGAGCAAGGAACAGATCGTCGCGTTGGCCAATGCATTGCAGGCCAACAAGGACGTGATCATGCTCATCTGACTCGCCGTGTTGCGCGAGGGATCCATGACCAAGTGGTTGAGCCTGTTCCTTTTGTGCTCGGTGCAGATCCAGGGCGCCATCGCCGCGGACTCTCCCGCTCTGCGAGCGGCGCGCTATTACGCGCAAGGCCTCGAACGGCCGCTGCTGCAGATTCGCTCGGGAGCAGCACTCATCCAGGCCTGCGCCGACAGGTTGCGGCCACATTGTTCGAAGGAGCAACGGGAGGCCGCAGGCCGTGCCGGCGCGCTCACCCTTCTCGATGAGCTCACCTTGTTTCCGCAACGGCCGGCTGAAGATCCGGTGGCGGGCATCACCCGGCGTCGCGATTTCGAGCGCAAGATGAACGAGACTGGCGCGGCGTTGTTACACGAAGCCGGCGCCTATGACCGCGAGCTGTTCGCCCGCTTTCTCGCCACGCTTGCGGTCTGCCCGGCGGACGACAATCCGGAGTACCTGCTGTCGCTGCAGGCGATGAAGCTGGTCAATTACGCGGGCTTCCAGGCGGTGCCGTTGGACGAATTGACGCAATTGCTCGTCGACGAAACCCGCCGGGTGGAGGCGCTCGAGGAGCAGATGCGGGCGGCGCCGCCCGAAGATTGCCAGGCGGCCCGCAAGTTGGGCGAGTACCTCATGCAACTCATGAATGCCAAGCTCGGCCCCTGGCACGATGCACGGCGGACGCAGAAGCCTCCCGCACGCGAGTTCGATTTCGACAAGCCCAAAGCGGAGCCGGCGGATGAAGCCAGGAAGCCGGACGATCGCCAGCTCGCGCAGGCCGTCGCGGGCAACTTCGTGTCGGTGGTCGCGACCGAGCTGCATCTCATCGTGTATCCGGATTCCGAGGCGCGCATCAAGGCGATTGCCGATGCGCAGGGATATTGAGAATTCAGGTGGCGGCGCGCGCTGATGTGGAGCGTGCGCGGATCTCCTCGAGCGCGCGCGTGAGAAAGGGCGCGAAGTCCCGGCCCACTTGCTCGACGGTGGCGTCGGGCTGGCCCAGCGCCGAAAGCTGAGTCATCTGCAGCCCCGCGTATCCGCAGGGGTTGATGCGCTGGAAAGGCTCGAGATCCATGTTCACGTTGAACGCGAGGCCGTGGTAGCTCGATCCGCGGCGGATGCGGATGCCCACGCTGCCGATCTTGCGGCCCTTCACGTAGACGCCCGGAGCGCCCTGCTTCGTGGCCGCCTCGATGCCGAGACTGGCGCAATACTCGATGACGGCGCGCTCCATCGCAGTCACGAGGTCGCGCACGCCCAGGCCCATGCGGCGGATGTCGATGAGTGGATAGACCACGAGCTGGCCGGGACCGTGGTACGTCACCTGCCCGCCGCGATCGATCTTCACCACCGGGATGTCGCCCGCGGCCAGCACGTGACCCGCGTCGGCGTTGAGCCCGAGCGTGAACACCGGCGGATGCTCCAGCAGCCAGATCTCGTCCGGCGTATTCGCGTCACGCGCGTCGGTGATGCGCTGCATTTCGCGCCACGTCGGTTCGTACTCCACCTTCCCGAGCCACCGAACGGTGGGGATGGTGGGTGCCGGGTGGGGAAAGCGGGGAAAAGCCGCGTCAACGGTCGTGTCCTGGTTCGGGTCAGCGGCTTTTCCCCGCTTTCCCCACCCGGCACCATGATTCTCGATGCCGGCGTTGTTGCCATTGAGCGCCTGCTCGGCGCGATAGCTGGACCGCACCAGCGGGCCGGCGACGCATTCGCGGAAGCCCTTGGCCAGCGCCCACTCGCGGTATTTGTCGAACTCGGCGGGAGTCACGAAACGCTGCACCTCGAGATGATGCAGCGTGGGACGCAGGTACTGGCCCAGCGTCAGAAGATCCACATTGATGGCGCGCAAGTCGTCCATGGTCTGCGCGATTTCTTCGTCGGTCTCGCCCAGCCCCAGCATCAGGCTGGTCTTGGTGAGCACATCGGGCCGATGTTTCTTGGCGTGTTCGAGCACCGCCAGCGTCTGTTCGTACGACGCGCGCGGATCGCGCACCGGATGCGTGAGGCGTTTCACCGTCTCCACGTTCTGCGCGAAAACCTCGAGGCCCGAGTCCACGACGGCCTCGACGTCCTTCATCACGCCCTGGAAGTCCGGCGTCAGCGCCTCGACCGCCACCTGCGGCGTGCGCCGCTTGATGGCTCGGATCGCGTCCGCGTAATGACGCGCCCCTCCATCAGGCAGATCGTCGCGATTCACCGAGGTCAGCACGATGTACTTGAGCTTCATGAGCTCGACGCTGCGCGCGGTGTTCTCGGGTTCCTCGGCGTCCAGCCAGCCGCGCGGATTGCCGGTATCCACCGAGCAGAACCGGCAGGCGCGCGTGCACACCGCGCCCATCAGCATGATGGTGGCGGTGCCGGCGTTCCAGCACTCGCCGATGTTCGGACACTTGGCTTCTTCGCACACCGTCGCGAGACGATGCTCGTGCACGATGTTGCGCGTCGCGCCGAAACCCGCGCCCACCGGCAGCTGCGCGCGTATCCACGCGGGCTTGCGACCGGTCGGCGCGGCTTCGGCACCGCGGGACTTCTGGCCATCCTTGATGGCCGTGAAGCCCTGCGGCGTCACGTATTTCTCGCCACTGCGAATCGAACGCGATTCAGCAGCGCCCTCGACGACGACGGATATGTCTTTCAGCGAAGCCATTGCTTGCGGATTTTACTCCTGCGGGGGCATTCCCGAATCATCCATGGCGCCCGGCGGCGGGCCACCAAGCCCCGGAATTGCCTGGGGTTTGCCATTGATCAGCAGTTCTCCAGCCTTGAACGTGATGTGGCAGACCAGCTTGTCGCCATCGCGCTTGGCATAGCCCGAATCCACCGCTCCACCGGCCATCGTGGCGCCGTTCGGGAACTTCTCCAGCACCTTCTGGGCGGCTTCGATGGTGATCTCCGCATCCAGCTTGGCGATCAGGCCCATGCCTCCGGCTGTCGAGAAATCCTCCGGCGTGGCGCCTACCAGCTTGATCAGGCCCTTGGCGACGATTTCGCCTTCAGGGGTGACCAGGCCGACGCGGTCGATGCCGAACTGCGGGTCATGCGCCAGCAATTCGCCAGCGTGTTCCTTCATGGGACCGAAAACCGCCTCATCAACCTTTGAAGGATCCACCAGCGGCGCGGTGTACATGGCGCGCATGCCGGTGACGATCTTGGCCAGCGTCGGCGCGTGCAGGTGACGCAGCGAGAAATCGTAGTGGATCTCCTTGATCTCGACGCCGAGCTGCTTGATGTCGGCGCTCTGCACGGCGCCCGTGCCGAACTTCGCCGCCATGTCGGAGTAATCGTTCTTGGTGCGCGTGTCGACCAGGTAATGCGCATCCTGGATCATGAGTTCCTCGGCGCCGCCCTTGCCCTGGTACTTCACTTCCTTGATCTTGAACGCGAAGTCACCGTCGTACAGTTCGCCCACCACGCGTTCGCCATCGCCGTCGAGGGTGAGGTCGGTGAGCACGAAGCTGGTGCCTTCGCCGCCGTCCTTGACCACGATGCTCGGCAGCTTGCCGTCGATGTCGTACTTGTCCGCGTTGCGCGAGAGCCCGACGGACATCTTGAAAGTCTCGTAGGTGAAGTCGACGTCCTCGTCCTCGATGTTGAGCTTGCGCCCTTCGGACTTGAACGTGGTGGTGCCACCGCCGAAGAAGCTGACGCGCGTGGTCACTTCCATGGCCGGCTTCTCGCCGAACACTTCCGCAATCTTCTTGCGCACGTCTTCGCTGAGCTCAAGATGGGTATCGACGCGCGCCAATCCCACGCCCGAGGCGCCGAGCAGAGGCCCGTGCAACACGTCGTTGCGCACGACGAAGCGGGACATCTTGCCCAGTTCGGCCGGAAGGTCTGCCGGAACATCGGCGGGAGCGGCATTCTCCGACGCGTCGGCGTCAGCGGCCGCTTCGGCCTCGCCCGTGGCTTCTTCGGCCTCGGCCATGGCCTGCAGCTCCGTTCCTTCGGCGTCCATCGCGGCGTCGGCTTCCACGTTCTCCTGCTTGAGGATATCGCCCATCACCTTCTCGCTGATCGCGCCCGCGAAATTGTCGGCGAGTTCGAAGGTCACGGTCTGCTTCGACGTGAACCAGCCACCGCTCCAGGTGCGCTCGGTGATCTTCAGATACGGCGCCTGCTCGATGAGCTTGTCGAGGCCGGCGTTAAGCCTTTTCTCCGCGACCTTGCCGATGCCGAACGGAGTGACCAGCAGCACGACTGCCAGCACCACCGCGACGATGACTAACTTCTTCATGAAACCTCCCTAGGAAACCTTTCTCGTCAATTCCGCGTCGAGCGCCGCGAGGCGCTCGGTCGTGCCGATGTCGAACCATCGGCCTTCATGCAGCTCACCGCTCAGCGCCCGCTGCGCGATGGCCCGCTGCAACAGCGGCAACAGTGGAAACTTGCCGGGCACGCAGCCGTCGAAGAACTCCGGCCGATAAATGCCGACACCCGAATACGTGTGCCGCGAACCCTCGCCTTCTGACAGCCACCCCGGCCCGGGCGGCCCGCCTGTGATCTGAAAATCCCCGCGCGGGTGATGGGGCGGGTTGCGCACCAGCACCAGGTGCGCCAGCGAACCTGCTGGCGGCGACCGGCGCAACGCGCCCAGGTCGATATCCGTCCAGACGTCACCATTGACCAGCAGGAAGGGGCCAGATCCTAGCAGTGGCAGAGCCTGAAATATGCCTCCGCCTGTTTCGAGCGCCTCCGGACGTTCGTGACTGTACGTTATGGAAAGGCCGAATTGCGCGCCCGAGCCCAGCGCTTCGGGAATCATGTCGCCTAACCACGCGGTATTGACCACCACCTCGCGGAAACCGCCGGCCGCCAGCCTTTCCAGGTGGTACTCGATGAGGCGC
>JAQSWD010000122.1 GCA_029266835.1 Steroidobacteraceae bacterium | reverse complement strand
AATGCCGGAAGACTTCTGGTTGATGATGGTGTCGACGGCCATCGCGGTCTTGCCGGTCTGGCGGTCGCCGATGATGAGCTCGCGCTGGCCGCGGCCGATGGGAACCATCGAGTCGACGGCCTTGTAGCCGGTCTGCACCGGCTGGCTCACCGACTTGCGGTAGATGACGCCCGGCGCCACGCGCTCGATGGGGGCGGTCTTCGTGGTCTTGAGCGGGCCCTTGCCGTCGATCGGGTTGCCCAGCGCGTCGACGACGCGGCCCAGCAACTCGCGGCCCACCGGCACTTCGAGGATGCGGCCCGTGGTCTTCACGGTGTCGCCTTCGCTGATGCTCTTGTAGTCGCCCAGCACCACCGCGCCCACCGAGTCCTGCTCGAGGTTCAGCGCGAGGCCGAAGACGTTGCCCGGGAACTCGATCATTTCGCCATAGCGAACGTCGGCGAGTGACGACGGTGCCGACGTTGCGCGCTTCGCTCGCGGACTTGAAGTTCTCGATGCGTGACTTGATGAGGTCACTGATCTCGGATGCTTTGACGGACATGTTCTGAATCCTCGGAAAATCTTTAAGCAGTCAATTCGGTGGCGAGGCGATCGAGACGGCCCTTGATGGAGCCATCGATCACCAGGTCGCCGGCGCGCAGCACGGCGCCACCCAGCAAGGTCTGATCGACCTTGGTGCGCAGGCGCACCGAGCGCCCGAGCTTCTTTTGCAACGCGGCCGCATAGCGGCTCTCCTGATCAGCGCTGAGCGCCGTGGCGGACGTGACCTCCACCTCCACCGCGTTCTCCACCTCGGCCTTCATCTGCTCGAACAACGCCGCGATCTCGGGGAGGAATCCGAGCCGGCGGTTCTGCGCGAGCAGCGTGATGAAGTCGCGACCGTTCTCGTCGAGTTTCGACCCCGCGATGCCGTTCACCAGCTCCGAGAGCTGCGCGGCGGTCACGTGCGGGCTGCCCAGCAGCGCGTGCACGGAAGGGTTGGCGACGACTTCGGCGCCCAAGGTCAGCCCGGCCGCGGTTTCCGCGAGCCGGTTGTTCTTGCGCGCGAGCGCGAAGATGGCCTTCGCGTACGGACGGGCGGTGGTGATGCGTTCAGCCATGAGATCTCGCCTTACAGCTTCGCGGCCAGCTGATCGAGCAGCTCGCCGTGCGCCTTCTGGTCGATCTCCTTCTCGAGCACCCGCCTGGCGCCCGCGACCGCCAGGCTGACTACCTGGCCACGCAGCGCGTCACGCGCACGGTTGCTCTCGAGTTCGATCTGGCTCTTGGCGGAGGCCAGCGCCTTCTCACCTTCGAGCGAGGCGGCCTTGCGCGCTTCCTCGATGATCTGGTTGGCCTGGGTACGCGCCTGCGACTCGATGGCCAGCGCACGCGTACGGGCTTCCTTGATCACCTCGTCGGCGCGGCTCTTGGCTTCCGACAGGTCCTTCTGACCCTGTTCGGCGGCCGCGAGCCCGGCGGCGATCTTGGCTTCGCGCTCGTTCATTGCGCCCAGGATGATGGGCCAGATGAACTTCATCACCACCCAGATGACGATGGCGAACACCATCATCTGGACGACGAGCGTTAGATTGATATTCACGCGCGACTCCCGCGTTTGATGAACGAGGTTACTGCGGGAGCTGGTTCAGGAACGGGTTCGCGAACGTGAAGAACAGCGCGAAACCGATGCCGATCATCGCGACCGCGTCGAGCAGGCCGGCGACGATGAACATCTTCACCTGAAGAGCCGGGGTCAGTTCCGGCTGGCGCGCGGCGCCTTCCAGGAACTTGCCGCCGAGCAGGCCGAAACCGATGGCGGTGCCGAGCGCGCCCAGGCCGAAGATCAGGCCGACGCCGAGGGCGGTGAAACTCTGGATCTGAGCAATTGCAGCAATATTTTCCACTTTATTCCTCCAACAAGAACTTTAGCTAACTAACAACCTTAGTGATGGGTCTCGTGCGCCTGTGCCAGGTACACGATCGTCAGCACCATGAAGATGAACGCCTGCAGCGGGATGACCAGGATGTGGAACAGGCCCCACACCGTGCCCAGGATCAGCTGGCCGATGACGGCGCCGATGCCCGTAACGGAGGCCAGCGCGAAGCTGCCGCCGAGCACGGCGAGCAGCAGGAAGATCATTTCGCCGGCGTACAGGTTTCCATAGAGACGCAGGCCCAGCGACACGGGGCGGGCCAGGTGTTCGATGAAATTGAGCAGCAGGTTGAACGGCGCCATCCACGGGCCGAACGGGTGCGTCAGCAGTTCCTTGGCGAAACCCCACGCGCCCTTGATCTTCACGCTGTAGAACATGCACAACAGGAAGACGGTGAGCGACATGCCGAGCGTGATGTTGAGGTCGGTACTGGGCACGACTTTCATGTAGTGGATGCCGAAAGCCTCGCCCGCCTTCGGCAGCAGGTCGACGGGGACCAGGTCCATGAAGTTGAACAGCAGCACCCAGCAGAAGATGGTCAGCGCCAGCGGCGCGACCAGCTTGCTGGTGCCCTGGAAGCTGTCGCGGACCTGCGTGTCGACGAAATCGACCAGCACCTCGACGAAGAGCTGGAACTTGCCGGGCTTGGTGACCGAAGCCTTGCGCGCCACCAGCGCGAACGAGCCGACGAACAACACCGCGAGCAGCACCGAGAAGAAAACGCTGTCCAGATGCAACGCCGAGGTGCCCTCGCCCTGCGTGAGATTGGTCAGGTGGTGGAGGATGTACTCGCTGCCACTCGGAGCATGCCCTGCGTTTTCGACTGCCATCTGGACTTTTTCCTAGCGCTTCGCACTCGCCGCGCCGGTGCCCGACAGAGGCGGCAACGCGTTGGCGAGAGCAATCCAATACACGAACAACGTGGCGATGTAGGCGCCGAACAACGCGGCGAAACTCACCTTCATCGTCAGGAACACGGTCACGAACAACGCGACCGTGACGGCGAGCTTGGTGGCCTCGCCGACGTAGAACTTGCGCGCCACCGTTTCGGCCGCCGCACCCGCGGGCGCGCTGAAACCGATGATGGCGAGCACGGCACTGGCGACGACGGAGATGCCGCCGCCCACGAGCGCCGAGAAACCTGGCGTACGCCCCCACACCGCGAAACAAATAGTCGCGGCCAGCACCGTCACGACGACCTGGCCCAGCACTACGCTTCCGGCCAGTCGCCTCGCTTGGGGCAACTCAAGGGTGACCACGACACTCCTACTGCAAGTCGACAATCTTTGAACAAGACGACGCGCCCACGAGGGCCGCAGGCTTGATCAGCAATGTTCGAAAATTGTTTGGCTTGGCAACGACTTACGTGTGCCTTGGCCAGGGGCGCGCATTATATACACCGACCCCCTCACCAGCAACACGAAATAGCGGAAAAACCCGCGTGTTTATGTCGTGAGTAAATCGCTTACGGCGCGAGCGAACGAATGCGAAGACGCGAGATGCGCAGGTGGCTCCAGGTGGTCCGGATCGCGAACCATCCCTGGGTGTAGGGCTCGGCATCCTCAAAGCGAAACAGCGCCCGACCATCGCGTTTAAATTCAATGGCGGTTCGATCAGCTTTCAGAATGATGGTTTGTTTCTGGTTTGGAACGAGCATGAAGTCGGGTGCGCTGAGATCGTGCTCGGGCAGCAATGGCCGCTGCACCGGGTCGCCAATGTAGCGCCGGAACCGCGTGGTGCTGTTGCGATTGCCCCCCAGGCCCACGTAGTACGTGAGCAGGTCGTTGTAGTCGGCGAACCTGCCCGAACGCTGGCCGGGAAACGGCGCGCTGCCATCGCGATTGCTGGCCATCCAGAAAACGTTGAGATCGCTGACCTGGTCGTTCGCGCCGCCGTCCGACACGGCGATGGCATCGAATTCGATTTCGACAGGGCCAGTCAGTCGCGGTTTGAACCACAGCGTGAGTCCCGCGGGCGTGTCGATGTCGACGGCGCCGTCCTTCACCACCACTGTGGCGGGTCGCTCGCTTTCCAGCACCCAGTTGTCGAGCGAACTGAAATCGTCCGCAAAGAGTTCGACGCCGGCGCCTGGGGGCGATGTGGTGCAGCCGGCGATCACCAGGCTCGCCGCCAGCAGCAACGCCCGGCTATTGGATGTGCGCGAGGATGCCGTCGAGCTCATCTAATGAGTGATAGGTGACGACCACTTTGCCCTTGCCCGAGCCCGAGTGCTGGATCTGCACGGGCGCGCCGAGCTTCTCCGAGAGTTCGTCCTGCAGGCGTTGGACGTTGGGGTCGAGCCCCTTGGCGGATTCCTTCCCGGCGGCTCCGCCCGACTTCGCCAGCATGCTGCGGACCATGCCTTCGGTGTCGCGCACCGACAGCCCGCGCTTCGCCACCAGCGAGCCCACTTCGATCTGCTGCCGCCGCTGCGGCAGCCCCAACAAGGCGCGCGCGTGGCCCATCTCGAGCTCGCGGCGTTCGACGAAGGCGGTGATTTCGTCCGGCAATTCCAGCAGTCGCAGCAGGTTGGACACCGCCGCGCGCGAACGGCCGACGGCGTCGGCGGCCTGCTGGTGCGTGATGCCGAACTCGCTGATGAGCCGCTCCAGCGCGCGCGCCTCTTCCAGCGGGTTGAGGTTCTCGCGCTGGATGTTCTCGATGAGCGCCATGGCGATGGCGGCTTCGTCGGGCACGCGGCGGATGACGGCCGGCACCGCGGCGAGGCCGGCAATCTGCGCGGCGCGCCAGCGGCGTTCGCCGGCGATGATTTCGTAGCGCTGCGATTCACCGGGCGCGGCGCCATCCACGGGGCGCACGACGATGGGCTGCACGATGCCCTGGGCCTTGATGGACGCGGCGAGTTCCTCGAGCGACTCCTGGCGCATGTCGACGCGCGGCTGGTACTTGCCACGCTGCAGCAGGTCCACGGGCAGGTTGGCCAGCTCGTCGCCCGGCAGCTTGTTCACCACGGGCGCCTGGGCGTTGCCGACCTGTGCGGCGCCGGCCGGCGTGGTTGCGCCCGGGCCGGGTGAATCCGGCTTGCGGGAGATCTGGCCGAGCAGCGCTTCGAGGCCGCGACCCATGACCGGTTTCTTCGTGCTCATGGCGGGGATGATACGGCAAGCGATTTGTACATCACGAGCGCATCGACATAGCCAAGGTCCCGGTGATGGAAGGCGCCCGGCAGGCGGCCGACCACTGCGAAGCCCAGGCGCTCCCAGAGTTTCACCGCGCGCACGTTGGTCGCGACCACGAAATTGAACTGCATGGCGCGAAAGCCCCGCTCGCGAGCGAACTGCTGCGAGTGTTCGCACATGGCGGCCGCGACGCCGCGGCCACGCGACTCGGGCGCCACCACGTAACCGCAATTGCAGACATGCGAGCCCAGTCCCGGCTGATTGGGCTTGATGAAATACGTGCCGAGCAGTGTTTCGCCTTCACGGGCCACGTAGGTGGCCAGCGGCGTTTCCACCCAGGCCTTGCGGATGTCGGCCTCGCTGCTGTCCGGAGGGAATGTGTAGGTGTCGCCGGCGGCGAACGTGGCGCGGAGCAGGGCCCAGACGCCCGGCCAGTCTTCGTCGCGGAGGGGGCGGATGTCCATGGACCCGATACGGGATATCGAGTAGCTAGTTGAGCGGCCGGTCGCTTTCGGCGCCAGCCGCTTCGGCGCCCGGCGGCGTGTCCAGCGGCGAGGCGACCTCGGACTCACCGACCACTTCGTCGTCCTTGCGGAGCATTTCGCCGGCCAGCGCCAGGTAGGCCAGCGCGCCGCGCGAATCCTTGTCGTGTTGCAGTACCGGCTTGCCGAAAGACGGCGCCTCGGCGAGGCGCACGTTGCGCGGCACGATGGTGCGGAAAACCTTGTCACCGAAGACCTGTATCAACTGGCTGGAGACTTCGTTCGCGAGGTTGTTCCGCGGGTCGAACATGGTGCGCAGGATGCCTTCGAGCTCGAGCTCCGGGTTCACCGCGGCCTTGATCTGGTCGATGGTGGATACCAGCGCCGAGAGACCCTCGAGCGCGTAGTACTCGCACTGCATGGGGATCAGCACGCTCTGCGCCGCCACCAGCGCGTTGAGCGTGAGCATGTTCAGCGCCGGCGGGCAGTCGATGATGATGACTTCGTACTGGTCCTGGACGGGCTTGAGCGCGTTGCGCAGCCGCAGCTCGCGGCCCGCCATGGTAGTTAGGAGGCGGACCTCGGCGGCGGTGAGATCCTGGTTGGACGGCATGAGCGACAACCCGGGCACGGACTCGAGCGGCAGGATGGCCGATGCCGCGTCCGACTCCTCCAGCAGTACGTCGCCGGTGCCGCGCGAGATCTGCGATTTCTCGACGCCGCAGCCCATGGTCGCGTTGCCCTGCGGATCGATGTCGATGAGCAGCACGCGGCGGCGCGTGAGCGCGAACGAGGCCGCGAGGTTCACCGCGGTGGTCGTCTTGCCGACGCCGCCTTTCTGGTTGGCAACCGCGATGATGCGCTTCATGGTCCGATCTTAACCGCCTCAACGCGCCCCGGGTTTTCCTTTTGCCTGCGGACTGACGCGGGTCAGCGACACGAGGTGGCGCTGGGCATCGAGGCCGGGCACACGCAGGGAAAACACTTCCGCATGCCAGCCGCGCGGCACCGCCCCGATTTCGTCTTCGGGCAGGCGTCCCTTCATGGCGAGCAGTCGTCCGCCTGGAGCGACCAGCCGGCCGGCGTTATGTACAAGCTCGGCGAGCGTGGCCACGGCGCGGGCGATCACCAGGTCGTACTGGCTTTGAGTGCCCCCATGCCGGGAAAGATCTTCGGCGCGTGCCGCCAGCGCGGTGGCATTGCGGATGCCCAGCGCCTCGATACCTTCGTTCACGAAGCGGATTTTTTTCTGCGTGCCGTCGATGAGCGTGAACTTGCGCTCGGGGAATGCGACCGCCAGCGGGATGCCCGGAAAGCCACCGCCAGTGCCGATATCGATGATGCTGCGCGCGTCGCCCAGGTGGGATGCCACCGACAGGCTGTCGAGCATGTGCAGCGTGAGGATGCCTTCGGGCGACACGATGGAAGTGAGGTTCACGTGCTGGTTGCGCTCGCGCAGCATCACGCCGTAACGCCAGAGCGCGTCCAGCTGCGATTCGTCGAGCCGCACGCCCAGTTCGGCGGCGCCGTCATCCAGCCGCTGTTTCCACGCGGCTTCGCCGAGTTCGAGTGTCTGCACCGTCGATACCTGCGATCAGTTGGCGACCAGGGACGCCATGAACTCGTTCACCGTGAGACTCTCGAAGTCGCCGCGCGAGAACATCTGTTTGATGGCTTCGCACTGCTTGGGCGGGTAGTGAGCCGCCACGGAGTCCTCGAACTTCTTCACCAGCACCGGCATGCCCTCGGCGCGGCGCTTGCGATGGCCGATGGGGAAATCCACGCGCATCTCCACCTTGGGTGATCCGTCGTTGAAGAAGATGTGCAACGCATTGCCGATGTGCCGCTTGTCGCGCTCGTAGTATTCCCTGGTGAAGGTGGTGTTCTCCTTCACTTCCATCTTTCCACGCAGCATGTCGATGCGCGGGTCATGCGCGATGGCGTCTTCGTAGTCGGCGGCCGTGAGGCGGCCGAAAATCAGCGGCACGGCGACCATGTACTGGATGCAGTGATCGCGATCCGCGGGATTCGCCAGCGGGCCCACCTTGTCGATGATGCGCACGCCGGGCTCCTGCGTCTCGATGACGATGCGGTCGATCTGCGCGAGTTTGTCCTTTACCGCCGGGTGCAGCGCCATGGCGCATTCCACCGCGGTCTGCGCGTGGAACTCGGCGGGGAAGCTGATCTTGAACAGCACATTCTCCATGACGTAGCTGCCCAGTGGTTGCGGCAGTGTCAGCGGCTTGCCCTTGAAGAGCACGTCCTGGAACCCCCAGGTTTTCGCCGATAGCGCCGACGGATAACCCATCTCGCCCTTGAGCGCGAACAGTGCGTGGCGCACGGCGCGCGAGGTGGCGTCACCCGCGGCCCAGCTCTTGCGCGAGCCGGTGTTCGGCGCATGGCGGTACGTGCGCAGCGCGCCGCCGTCTATCCAGGCGTTCGACAGCGCGTTGACGATCTGCTCGAGCGTGCCGCCCAGCATCGCGGTCGCCACCGCGGTGGACGCCACGCGGACCAGCAACACGTGGTCGAGCCCCACGCGGTTGAAGGAATTCTCCAGCGCGAGGATGCCCTGGATCTCGTGCGCCTTGATCATGGCGGTGAGTACATCGCGCACGGTCAGCGGTTTCTCGCCCAGCAGTATCGCCCGGCGCGATAGATAGTCCGATACCGCGAGGATGGCACCCAGGTTGTCGGACGGGTGGCCCCATTCCGCGGCCAGCCAGGTGTCGTTGAAATCGAGCCAGCGCACCATGGCGCCGATGCTGAACGCGCCCATCACCGGGTCGAGCTCGTAACTGGTGCCGGGCACGCGCGAGCCGCCGGGCATGGTGGCGCCCGGCACCACGGGGCCCAGCAGCCTCGTGCAGGCCGGGTACTTGAGCGCCTGGAAGCCGCAGGCCAGCGTGTCCATGAGGCAGTAGCGCGCGGTCTCGTAGGCCTGCGGACTA
>JAQSWD010000121.1 GCA_029266835.1 Steroidobacteraceae bacterium | reverse complement strand
GCGGCGATCGCGCTGGGTCACCTGCTCTTCCGCGCGCGCGCGCTCGATGAATACCGCCGCCTTGCGCGCGCAGATGTCCGCGATGCGGATCTCGCGCTCCGTGAGGCGATGCGGCTCACGCAGGTGTACGGTCAACGCGCCGAGTACCGCACCGTCGCGCGCGATGAGTGGCGTGGAATGAACGGCACGGATGTTTTCACGGCGCAGGAGGGTGAGTGCGCCCGCCACGCGCGGATCGCGCTCGGTGTCCTCGATGACCACGCGCACCTTGTCTACGCAGACCAGCCCGCAGACGCCTTCGCCACCCCGGCGTTCGCGAATCTCGTCCAGGGTTCGCGGCGAAATGCCCACGCTGGCGGAGACCGTGAGTACGTCGCGCGAGCTGTCGTAGATCGAGATGAGACCCTGCGACGCGGTGTGCATGCGGGCGAAGGTCGAGACGATGAGTGAAAGCTGCTCGGGCAGGCGCGGGAGAGTCGCGAGCGACGCGCTGAGCTCGTGCAGGTCGTGCATGTCGTTGAGTTCGCGCCGCGACAGCGATCGATAGTAGTCGCCGACCAGGACCACCAGTACCGACACCAGCGCCGCGGAGACGGTGGCCACCTGCTCGGGCGAGTTCAGCACCAGCAACATGCCCGGCTTCTTCATCAGCACCGAGTTCACGAGGCCCACCACCGCGACCAGTGCGCCCGGCCAGCGGCCGGCGATGGTGGTCACCAGCACGATCGCGGGGATGAAAAAGATGAACGTCACCCGCGACTGGGTGATCGGGAATATCATCCAGTGCAGGGCCGCGGCGCCGGCCGCCAGCACGGCAGCGAAAGCGAATCGGCGGGTCACCGACTTTTCGATCCACGGCCACAACCGGGCGAGACGGAAATCCCTGGAAATGCGCGCGATCAGAATCAGGTCCTTCGAAGGGCTCTTCTGCTGGCGCGAGATTACTACCTCGCGGCCCGCGGCGCAGTCGGGGAATCAGCTATTTCAGCGGCGCGCCAGGTGGCGGTTGCCCGGCATGCGTCGGCAGGGTCTCGTCGATCCACGCCCACTCCGGGGCCGACTCCGTCCAGATGGTGGCGCTGGGCTTCAGCAGCGCGGTGTCGTCCAGCGCGCCATTGCGCACGATGACCAGGTGCGGCCGGGACTCGGCCGCGCTGAACAAGGGCGTGCCGCAATTCGGGCAGAAGTGCCGGTGCATCCGGTTGCCGCTGTCGGCGACGCTCTGGTAGTCGCGTACCTCGCCCTGCACTTCGAGCGAATCGCTGGGGAACACCACATTCACGGTGGCGCTGCCGGCGGCGAAATACTGGCAATCGCGGCACCAGCACAGGCGCATGGCGATGGGCTCGGCCTTGAGCTTGAACCGCACCTGCCCGCACAGGCAGCGACCCGTGTGTTCGACGCTCATCGGGCCGCCGCGGCCTGAACGGCCGGCCAGTCGATGGCCAGAGGCTGGCAGTCGCATGCGAGCGTCTTCGCCAGCTGCTCGAGGTCGTCGATGCGCTCCTGCGTGGCCGGATGCGAAGACAGCAACGCGGGGCCTTCGCTACCGAGCTTCTGCTGTTCAGCCTGCAGGCGGCGGAACAACGCGGCCATCCCGTCGAGCGGAATGCCGGCCTGCGCCAGCGCCTTCATGCCCCCGGTGTCGGCCTGGGATTCCAGCTTCCGGCTGTTACGCAGATTGCCGAGCTGGTGGATCATGACGGCCGTGATGGCGCTGACGTCGCCCAGCGCCACCGCCAGCACCGCCGCCCATCCCGCCGAGCTGATGAGCTGTTGCAAGGTGTGGCGGTGTTCGATGTGCTGCACTTCGTGCGCGAGTACACCGGCCAGTTCTTCAGCGCTGCCGGCCTCCTCGATCATGCCCTTGTTCACGACCACGATGCCGCCGGGCAAGGCGTAGGCGTTCACTTCCTTGTCGTCGCTGACATACCATCGGTATCGATAGCGCGAGCCCTGCGTCAGACGGCTGCCGATCTCCGCGATGGTTCTGGCCGCCTCGCCTTCCTGCGTCAGCTCGTGTTCCTGTTCGAGTTGTGCCAGCGCACGCTCGCCGATACCGATTTCGGTTTCCATCGACACGCGGCTCGCGATCCAGCCGGTGATGGCTTCGCTCTGCCACCACGCGACCACGAGCAGCAGCGCAAGCCCGGCGACTGCACCTACCATCACATTCCACTTGCGGCGGTGATAACCGACCGTGGAGTGACCCCTCCTGAGCCGGGCGGAGAAACCGGCCGGCGCGCTGTCCACCAGCGCACGATGCGCCGCTGGATCGCTGACGGTGACCGCGTGTGTTTCTCCGCCGCGTTCCCAGGTCAGCTGCAGCGTGTCCTCGTTGAAGCCGGTGACACCCACGGTGAGAGCGTCCGTCAGCACGTCTTCGACCGTGCCGTCGGGGCGTGTCACGCGCAGGATTTCACCGCGGAACTGCAGCCGCGTCGGTGTTCCCGAGGCCGGCAGGCCGGGCCCGTGCAACAGGCCCGCGACTTCCGTCACGGCCGCTTGCCCATGATGGTCGCGACCACGATGACGATGACGATGAGGAAATACCAGAGACGAGCACCGAGACCACGCGACTGTGTCTGCATACCGATGATCACCGCGCGCAGACGCTGGATGGGCAGGCTCTGCAGCCACACCGAACCGGGGCCCTTCAACGACGCGAGGAACAGGCCTTCGCCGCCGAGCACCGAGGTCTTGAGGCTGCCCACGTATTTGACGTCGTAGTTGACCGAGGTCTGCAGCGCCGCGAGGCAGCCCGTGTCCACCTTGAGTTCTTCGCCGGCACGCAGCTCGAGCCGGGCGAGCGTTCCACTGGCGTGCAGGAAGACCGTACCGCTGCCCGTGAGCTTCTGCATGATGAAACCTTCACCGCCGAAGAAACCCGCGCGCAGCCGCTTCTTGAAAGCCAGGCTGAGCTTGATGCCCCTGGTGCCGCCGAGAAACGCGCCCTTCTGGCAGATGAGCGTCCCGCCCACGGACTCCAGGTCGACCGCGATGATCTTGCCCGGCGAAGGCGCCGCGAAGGCCACGCGCAACGGCCGCTGCGAAGTGTTCGTGAAAATGGAGGTGAAGAAGCTCTCGCCCGTGAGGCTGCGCTTGAAGCCACTCGCGAGGCGCTCGCCAAAACCAGCGTGGCTGCCGTCCCCCATCCGGGTATCCACGCTGACACCCGAGTCGGCGAACATCATCGCACCGGGCTCGCCCACGGCGGATTCGCCGGGCTGGAGCACCATCTCGACGTACTGCAGGTCGGAACCTTCGATGCGGTATTGCAGAGTCATTTCGTTCGCCCTCCCAGGCAGACTTCTTCATCACGGAAACCCGGCGACTATACAATGCCGCCATGAAATTCTATTCATGGAACGTCAACGGCATCCGCGCCGTGGTCAAGAAAGGCACCTTTCAGGAATTCATCAAGGCGCACAAGCCAGACATCCTCTGCCTGCAGGAAACCAAGGCGGAAAAAGGCCAGGCCCAGATCGACCTGCCTGACTACCGCGAATACTGGAACTCGGCCGAAAAGAAAGGTTACTCGGGCACCGCGATCTTTTCGAAGGAAGAGCCGATCAAGGTGACCAATGGCTTCCCCGATGCCTTCGCGAAGAAGTACACCTTCGCCGACGAACTGAAGCGCGACTCGTGGAACGAGGGCCGCGTCATCACCGCCGAGTTCGAAAAGTTTCACGCGGTCACGGTCTACACGCCCAACGCCAAGGATGACCTGTCACGCATCCCGCTGCGCCACAAGCATTGGGACCCGGCCTTCCTCGCCTACTGCAAGCAGCTCGAGAAAAAGAAGCCGGTGATCTTCTGCGGCGATCTCAACGTCGCGCACACCGAGGACGACCTGGCCAACCCCAAGCCCAACCGCGGCAAGAAAGGCTTCACGGACGAGGAGCGCGAAGGCTTCCAGAATTTCATCGACGCCGGTTTCGTCGACACCTTCCGGCTGTTCACGCAGGGCAACGGGCATTACTCGTGGTGGTCGCATTTCGCGAATTCGCGCGCGCGCAACGTGGGATGGAGAATCGACTACGTGCTGGTCTCGGAGTCGCTGAAGAAGAAGGTGAAGAAGGCGAAGATCCACGCCGATGTCATGGGCAGCGATCACTGCCCGGTGAGCATCGAGATCGATCTCTAGACTATTGTTCTTTTTCCAGGCCTTGCTCGGCGCTGGCGTCCGGCACGAGTTCGCGCCGGATGAAGGCGATGCGCGACAGCAGCGCCTCCGCGTTCTCCCGGGTTGCTTCCGCGTCCACGGGAAAACATTCCTCCACCGATTCGCCGTCGCGCGCGGCCAGCGCCCACTCTTCCATCAGGCCGCAGTAACACTCCAGCGCGACGGCGGGGTCTTCGTTGCCCTCGTAGACGAAGTACGCACTGGGCAGATCGCCGATGACCACCCAGAGCTCGCTGTCGACGTCGTCGATGGCGCGCGTGAACTCGACGTGAAACAACGCGATGACGCCGCCCACACCGAAGCCGAGCGAGAGGCGGCGGATGGGCGGGCACCAGTCGAACGCCGCGATGTATTCGCGCGCCTCGGTCGCCATCGTCCGTAACAACTGCGTGTCGTCCGCGTCTTCGCCAACGATTTCATCCGGGTGTTGCATGGTCAGAAGATAACCGCAACGGGTTGACGCCGCCACGAGGCGTGCCTATATTCACCCATATGGGTGAACGTCACGAAAGTCATCTCGACCACGTATTCAACGCACTATGCGACCCCACTCGCCGCGCCATCCTGGCCCGGCTTACGGACGCGGACGCGCGGGTCACGGACATAGCCGGCGATTTTCCGATTTCATTGAATTCCATTTCCAAACACATCCGCATGCTGGAACGCGCCGGACTCCTGCGCCGTTCCATCGTCGGCCGTGATCATATGTTGTCGCTGAATGCCGGGCCGCTCTCGGAGGCGCAGGCGTGGATCGAGAACTACCGGCGATTCTGGGAAGGCCGGCTCGCGGCCCTGGACGCCTATGTCACGCGCAAGAACAGGAATCGCAGATGAACGCAGTCTCACAGCTGGCGCCGGCCGCGGTCGTCGTCCGTCGCACCATCGCAGCGTCCGCCCATGACTTGTTCGACGCCTGGCTCGATGCCGAAGCGCTGGCGGAGTGGATGCGCCCCGGGACCATCCAGAGGTCGCAGGCGCGCGTCGACCCGCGAGTGGGTGGCGAGTACGAGGTGATCATGCAAGGCGAAAAAGGCGCGATTCCCCATCGCGGCATCTTTGGACGGGCGCACCGAAGTCGTCGTGACGCACGAGCAATTGCCCGCGGACGAAATCGTCTCGCACACGCGTGGCTGGACCAGCGGTCTCGAACATCTCGACCAGGCCTGTCAGGAAGGAAAGATCTGATGGCGCTGCCCGCAAAACCCCTCAGGAAGATCGCATGAGCCAGATCACCGTTACCGCATTCAAGTGGGTTCCGCCATTCGCGCAAGGCCTGGTGCGTGACCTGCGCGTGCGCTGGGCACTGGAGGAAGCCGGCCTGCCCTACGAGCAGAAGCTGTTGGGGCCCGGCGAGAACAATTCACCCGAGCATCGCGCGGTGCAGCCTTTCGGCCAGGTGCCGGTGTACCAGGAAGGCGACCTCACGCTGTTCGAATCCGGCGCCATCCTCGTGCACATCGCGCGCAAATCGCCCGTACTCATGCCTGCCGACGATGCCGGCCGCATGCGCGTGATCCAGTGGATGTTCGCGGCGCTCAATTCGGTCGAACCGCATGTCTCCAACTTCACCGCCATCGACCTCTTCTACCCTGACGAGGAATGGGCGAAGTTGCGGCGGCCGTCCGCGGAGAAATTCGCGCGCGGCCGGCTCGAGGGTCTGTCGAATGCGCTGGGCACGCGAGACTACCTCGAAAACGATTTCACCGTTGCCGACCTGCTGATGACCACCATCCTGCGCAACCTGCGCCACACCCGCGTGGTCGCGGATTTTCCGAACCTCGCCGCGCTGCAGGCGCGCTGCGAAGCGCGGCCGGCATTCACGCGCGCGTTGAACGCGCAGATGGCGAACTTCGAGAAATACGCGCCCCGGCCCGAGGGCAAGGCGACCACCTAGAACGGCGCGCCGATCACCACGCGCCAGGCAGACAACTCGCCCGCGACGCGATAACCCACACCCAGGCGTGGCGCATCGAACTTCCAGATCTTCACGCGTGGCCGCGATGCGAAGGTGATGCCGAGTTCGAACTGGACGGGAGCGTCCTCGCCGCCCGCCACCGGCGCGGTAGGTGGATCCGCGATGAGGTCGAAGATGGCATAAAGCCCGACTTCGAGCTCCTTCCCGCGGGCACTCCAGCCGGCGCCGCGCGTGAAATCGAAGCCCTGGCGGAAACGAAGGAACCGATCGCCGGGCGCGTCATGCCGGTACTTCACGCCGGCATACGCCAGGTCGCTGCGCTTGAAGCCATCCCAACCGCGGTAATCCGCGTGACGCTCGACGCGCACGCCGGCCCCGTACAGCCAGCCGTCAACGCTGCTCGACGCGACACTGAACCCGGTGCGCACGTAGGGAACCAGGTGCCAGTCACCGGGCAGTAGATAGTCAGCCTGGATGCCAGGTACCACGCTGAAGCTGTCCACGCGCGTCGGCGGACCGCTGCTGATGACGTCGATGGGATGGAAGTCGAAGAACCCGGCGGTCACCGGCACCACGAACCGCAGGCCCACCTGGTCATGCGTGGTCTCGCGCAATTCCTTGCGCCAGGTGTAGCGATAGATCTGCAGCGAGCGGCCGCCCAGGTCGTAGACGCCGGTGCCCAGATCAGTGGCGAAGACATAGTTGATCGAGGCGCCGACGGCTTCATCCTCACGTGTTTCCCCGGGCGCCTGGGCATATGCGCCCATTGCGATCAGGAAAAACGATGTGAAAAGCAGAATCGTCCGGGCCATCGCGGGCAATTGTACCCGCGGGCGGCGACGCGCCGCCGTCAGCTCAATGCCCTCCGGCCGGCGACCCTTTGATGGAAGCGCCCGGCAGCTTCTCGGCGAGTTGTTTGTGCTCGCGCAAGGTAGGCAGGGTCTTCTTCGCGAAACCCGACACCGCCGGGTCGGCTGAATTGGCCGCAGCCTCGAACAGCGCCACCGCCTTGGTGTGACCCATGTGCATGTGTTCGGAATAGCTTCGATCGAAATCCCTGCCGGTTTTCGACGTGATGTCGTCGAGCATGGCCTGGTGTTCGGCGTCGAGCCTGGTCGGCGCAGCGATGCCTTTCTCGGTGGCCAGCGTGGCGAGTTCGAGGTTGCTCTGCCCGTGATCCTTGACCATGCGCTGGGCGAAACTTCGGATGCCGGGATCCTGCGAGCGCGCCAGGGCGATCTTGGCAGCTTCTATTTCAGTGAGCCCGGTCTGTGCCGCCTGCTGTACGAACATCGTAGGTTCGGGAATCGAGTCTTCGGGTTCGCCCGCCGTCACTCCCTGGGTGATGCTGGCGAGTGCGAGGAAAAGGATGCTGCGGGAAATATTCATGACGCCTCCCCGGCGCCCGCCTCGATAGCGAGGAAGGAACTCTCTTCAGGACCGGCCGAGTCGTGCTTCGTACAGCCGCTTCTTCAGCAGATATCCGACGAAGGCGCCTGAAACCGCCGCGGCGAATACGGCTTTGAGTATGGCTTTCATGGAGTCAGCCTACTTCCCGCGAAATGGCGGGAGTGTCCGCGCAAGTCGCTGATCGGCGTGGGCTGATGCTGACCGCGAAGGATGGCGGAGAGGGTGAGATTCGAACTCACGGGCCCCGTGAGGGGCCGCCGGTTTTCAAGACCGGTGCATTCAACCGCTCTGCCACCTCTCCGGGTGCCGGTCACGCGCGCGCAACCTACTGGAAACGCTGGGTCCGGTCCAGAGGAAAGACCTGGGAAGGAGGTCCCCGGCCCAGGGTCATCGAGCCGGGCCCCGTGCTGTGCGCCTCCCCTGGCAGCCGGCGCCGGTGTTGGGTACAAACAGTCCATGGAGTTCTGGCATGGTTTCGCGGTCATCACGGTGGTCCACCTGCTCGCGGCCGCGTCTCCCGGCCCTGATTTTGCCTATGTGACCCGGCAATCTCTGGTGCATGGGCGCCGGGCGGGCTTGCTGGCCAGCGCCGGCATCGCGCTGGGCCTCGCCATCCACATCGTCTACTCCGCGGCGGGGCTCGCGGCGGTGATCGCGCACTCGGTGCACTGGATGACCGCCATCAAGCTGCTGGGCGGCGCCTATCTGCTCTACCTGGGCATCATGGGCCTGCGCTCGCGCAAGCAGGCCACCGGCGCCGATTCATCGCCGGCCAACGGCAGTGCCCTGCCCTCCTCGGCTTCGCGCCAGGTACTGGGCGGCTTCCTTTGCAATGCGTTCAATCCGAAGGCGCCTATCTACTTTCTCGCGCTATTCACGGTGGTGCTGTCGCCGGGGCTGCCCCTGCCGACAATGCTGGCCTATGGCGCATGGATCATGCTGCTGCAATGGTCTTGGTTCTCGCTGGTGGCCACGGTGTTCGCGCACCCACTGGTCCGCGACCGGTTGTTGGCGCTGCGCCACTGGATCGACCGCGCCTTCGGTGCCGCGATGGTGGCGCTGGGCCTGCGCGTGCTCGCCTCGACGCGAGAGTGATTCCACGTCGGCCGTCGAAAAGAGAGCCGGCTGACGCACTGACCATCGGAAGCCCAGGAAGACGCAGCAAGGTGCGTCCCGTCCTTCACTGAGCGCCTTGCTGCCGCGAGTGCGCCCACGCCGGGCGAAAGCTCAGCGCGAATACCGCCGCTCCCGCGACAGCGGCCACCGGCACCATGTAAAACACCACGCCGGCGGCGCTGGTGCCGCCGCTCATCATGAAACCCGCGAGCAATGGGCCCATGATGGAACCGATGCGTCCCACCGCAACACTGGCGCCCGAGCCCGTGCCGCGGATCGCTCCCGGGTAATAAACAGGTGCGACACCGTAGAGCGCGTAGTTCGCTCCCAACAGGAAGAACCCCACCGCGGCACTCAACATCACGGTGACCATTTCGCCTTTTGCCTCGCCCAACCCGACCAGCGCGAAAATGAGCGCCACGTAAGCCAGCGTCATGGGCCAGCGAAAATGAAAACGATCGACGAGATGGCCGAACACCAGCGCACCCGCGACGCTGCCGAAGTTGAACGCCATGGACGTGCGCGGCGCCGTCGCGCTGTCGAACCCGTTGGCGATCACCAGCGTGGGCAGCCAGTTCAGGAATAGATAGAGGATCAGCAGCGTGGGCAGGAAGGTGACCCACAGCAGCAATGTCGAAGCCGCCCGCCCCTCGCCGAACAACGCTTTCCCCACGCCGACATTGGAAACCTGGGTGACACGCGCTCGCGACAGGGTCTCCGGCATCAGCTTCCAGAGTGCGGGCACCATCAGCACCGGCAGAACGCCGCCTATGAGGAACAACACGCGCCAGTCGAAACCTGCGGGCAGCACCTGAGTGACCAGTGCCGACATTCCTCCGCCCACCGGCATGCCGCAGAACATGATGGCCGCGGTCGACGCCGCTTTTTCCGGCCGGCTGATTTCCGCGGCGATGGCCATCATGTTCGGCAGCGCCGCGCCGAAGCCCAGGCCCGCGCAGAAGCGCACCGACAGCAGCGCCTCATACGACCCTACCATCGCGGTCGCCAGCGTGAAGCTGCCGAACAGGGCCACCGCCGCGATGAAAATCGGCTTGCGGCCCCATTGGTCGGCCAGCCAGCCGCCCATGCTCGCGCCAATCACCAGTCCGATGTTGCTGATGCTGAATATCCAGCCCATCTGCTCCCTGTCGAAAAGGAACTCCTTGGCCAGGCGCGGCGCGGCGACTCCCATGGCCTGGATGTCGAATCCTTCCAGCACCGCGATGAAGAAGCAGAGGCCGACGGTCACTGCCACATTGTGACGACTGTTCATTATGAACACTCCGGATCGATGACTGCGACGCGGTCTCCCGGCGTCGATGAATACAGTTGCGCGACGAGTTCCGCGTGGTGCGTGAGCACCGCGCGCTGATTGATGGAACCTTTGTCCGTGATCTCGCCGAGATCCAGCGAGGGCGCCACGGGCAACAGCAACGCGCGCCGCGCGCAACGCGTGCTCGCGGGGTTCGCACGCGCGTGCGTGCCGAGACGATCACGCAACATGGCGAGCACCCGCGGGTTGCCCGCCACATCGGCGAAGGAAAGCGGGCCCGGTAACCCGAGCAGCCCCGAGCAGGCGGCCAGGTCGGGAATAACAATGATGGCCACGAACTCGGCGTCAAGTCCCGCGATCACGACATCCTGCGCCAGCGGCGACAACGCGCCGATCAGATCGGCGCGCAAAGGACCAACGCTCACCCAGCTGCCATTGACCAGTTTGAAGTCTTCGCCGATGCGCCCGTCGAACCGCAGGCCCTGGGTCGGATCCGAGGGATCGATCAATCGGACCGCATCACCCAAACGGTAGAACCCGTCTTCGTCGAAGGCCATTCGCGTGAGCTCAGGCTGCCGCCAGTAACCCGGGGTGACCGCGGCGCCGCGCACGCGGATCTCCAATTTCTCGGCGACGCGCGCCAGTTTGACCAGCGCCCCCGCGGCGGGAAGCCCGATCACGCCACTGCGTCCCATGGCGGGAGTGGTGAATGTGACCGACGGCCCGGTTTCGGTGGCGCCGAGCCCTGACAACATGGGCGTGCGCTCGCCGCGCTCGCGCAGGGATGCCGCGTCGAGTTGGTCCCAGGTGTGCTGCGCCAGCGACGCGCCCGCGAAAAAGTAGGCGCGCAGTCGCGAATAGAACTTGCGGCGCAGGTCCGCATCGTCTCGCAGGTGCGTGGCGAGCATCTCGAATCCCTTGGGTACATTGAAATACACCGTGGGCGCGATCTCGCGCAGATTGCGCAGGGTCTCGGCCATGCCCGCGGGCGTGGGCTTGCCGTCATCTATATATAAGGAGCCGCCATAGGCCATTGCCAGCCCCAGGTTGTGGCTCCCGCCAAAGGTGTGATTCCACGGCAGCCAGTCGAGCAACTGCGGCGGCTCCTGGACCAGGAACGGCATGGACTGGCTCAACATGGCCGCGTTGGCGCAGCACATGCGATTGGTGATGATGACGGCCTTGGGATTTCCGGTGGATCCGGACGTGAGCAGAAACCTGACGATCGAATCGTCGTGGGTATTCGCATGCGCAGCCAGCGCCTCCGGTGTCACCTCGCGCTCCAGCGATTCGAGCGAGTTCACCGCGCGTCCTTCCAGCGCGGCATCGCCGACGATTTCCACGTCGGGCGCAACGCGGCCGATGGCGCGCGCAAACCGCGGCGTGTCGAACGCGGCCACCAGTCCCGGCGTCAGCAGGTCGAGCACGTAGCGCAGCTTCGCGAGCTCGCCGGCCACCTGCGAATACGCCGGCGACACCGGGCAATAGGGGATGCCGGCCCACATCGCCGACAGCCCCAGCGTGAGGTGCTCGATGCTGTTGCCGGACAGGATGACGATGGGCCGTTCCGCCGACAGTCCACGCGTCAACAGCCCGCTGGCGACGCGTTGCACGCGCTCGAACATTTGCGCGTAACTGACTTCGCGCCAGGCGCCCGAGGCGTCGCGGCGCGCCACCATCACCCGCTCTGGCGTGGCGCGCGCCCAATGCTCGAGGTAATCGACCAGGCGCACCGGAGTCGGCGCCAGCTTGCCCAACGGGCGCAGGATCAACGAACCGTCGTCGGCGCGCTCGAACTGTGTCGCGAATGGATCGGGAGTCCAACTCGCCACCGGCACGCTCATCTCACGAGTGCTCGAGTCCGAGCGCCTTGATGGCGTTCTGCTTGAGGATGAGGTCGTGCACCTCGGGCTTGAAGCCGGCTTCGTGGAAGTCCTTGATCCAGCGGTCGGGCGTGATCAGTGGATAGTCGGAGCCGAACAACATGCGCGTCTTGAGCTGCGTGTTGGCGTACTGAACCAGCTGCGGCGGGAAATATTTCGGCGACCAGCCCGACAGGTCGATGTACACGTTGGGCTTGTGCAGGCATACCGACAGGGCTTCGTCCTGCCAGGGCCACGACGGGTGCGCGATGATGATCTTCATGTCCGGAAAATCGGCCGCGACGTCGTCGAGGTGGATGGGGTTGGAGTACTTGAGCCGCAGCCCGCCGCCACCCGGCATGCCGGTACCCATGCCCGAGTGGCCGCTGTGGAAGATCGCCGGCAGCTTGTGCTCCGCGATGACTTCGTACAGTGGATAGGCCATGCGGTCATTGGGGAAGAACCCCTGCAGCGTCGGATGGAACTTGAAGCCGCGAATCACGCCTTCCTTGAGGAGCCGACGTGCCTCGCGAACGCCCATCTTGCCCTTGTGCGGGTCGATGCTGGCGAAGGCCATCATGATGTCGGCGTTCTCACGCGCCGCATCCGCCACTTCCTCGTTGGGGATGCGCCGTGCGCCGATCTCGTACTCGGAATCCACCGTGAACATGACCAGCCCGATCTTGCGCTCCCGGTAGTAGGCGATGGTTTCCGCGATGGTCGGGCGTTTGCCGGCCTTGAAATACTTGGCCGACGCGTCTTCGAATTTCTTCCATTCCTCGTCGGGTTCGTGACGGCACGAAACCTCGGCGTGTGTATGGACGTCGATCGCCACCAGGTCTTTCACATTCATGCCTTCACCCTCTTCGCACGTCGCTCGCGTTCCCAATCCGCGATGCTGAGACCGCGATCCACCAGCTCCACCAGCAGTGGCGCCGGCTCCCAATGCATGGGCCCGAAGATATCGCGATAGCGGCGCATGCCGTCCAGAAGCTTGCGCAGTCCGAAAGTCTCGGCGTGGAACATGGGCCCGCCACGATAACGCGGGAAACCATAGCCGGAAGTCCACACCACATCGATGTCCGCGGCGCGTTCGGCGACACCCTCACCCAGCACGTGGAAACCTTCGTTCATCAGGGGGAACAGGCAACGTTCCTGGATCTCCTCGACGGTGTGCGAGCGCTGCGGCACCTGCAACTCCGTCGCACGGCGGCGCAATATTTCGATGGCCTCGGGATCGTCGAAGCGCGCGCGATTGCCCTTCTCGTAACGGTAATACCCTTTGCCGCTCTTCTGGCCCAGGCGCCCCGCTTCGGCGAGCGCGAAATCGGCCTGGTAATAAGCCGGGTCCGGCGGATAACGCGAGGCATTGGCCTTGTGCACGTTCACGCCCACGTCGACGCCGGCCATGTCGAATACCGCAAGGATGCCCATGGCCATGCCCCAGTCCTCGAGCGCGCTATCCACCTGCCGGGGAGTGGCGCCTTCCAGCACCATGCGTTGGGCCTCGCGTGCGTAACCTTCCATCATGCGATTGCCGATGAAGCCGTAACACACCTTCGCCAGCACCGGCGTCTTGCGCAGCGGCTTCGACAATTCCATGACGGTCTTGATGGCCGTGGC